>DATMXR010000208.1:0-15331 GCA_035561315.1 Feifaniaceae bacterium | reverse complement strand
CCGTATGGCGGTGGAATCGGCGGAGCCGGCGGCCTTGATGGCGGCAATGGCCGTCAGGTACGCGTCGTACCCCAGCGCGGAAACGGCGGGAATGATTTCGGACTGCTTGTTTTCCACAAGGAACTTTTTAAAGCCGGTGATGAACTTTTCCGCCTCGGCGGTCGCCGGGTCGGCGTCGTCAAAGAACGTGGAGAGCACCACGCCCTCGGCGTATTCGCCCGCGTTTTCAATGATGGAGGAATTCTCCCACGTATCGCCCGCCATGATATTTGCGGTGATGCCAAGCTCGCGCGCCTGCTGGATAACCAGCGGGGCCACCTGAATGGAGGAGGGCGCGAATATGACGTCAGGGTTCGTAGCCTTAATATTGGTGAGTATGGCTTTAAAATCCGTCTGGCCGGTCTGGAACTGTTCCTCCGAAACGATCGTGCCGCCAAGCTTCACGAACGCGTCCTTATAGAAGTTGCCAAGGCCGGAGGAATAGTCGTCGCCCAGCTGGGTGATGACGGCCGCGGTCTTTGCGCCTTCCTGTATGGCGTAGTTGGCCATAACGGTGCCCTGGAAGGGGTCCAGGAAGCAGACGCGGAAGTAATAATCGTTGCCCAAAGTGACCTGCGGGTTGGTGCAGGAAGCGCCGATCGCCGGGACCTTCGCATCCTTGAAAATTTCGCCCGCGGCAATGGACACGCCGGAACCGTAGGAGCCGACGATGACCTTGCAGCCTTTGCTGATCAAAGTCTGGGCGGCGGAAACGGCCTCCGTCTTGTCGGATTTGTTATCCGCTTCCACAAGCTCTATTTTGTAGGTTTCGCCGTTGATGTCCACGGTGGGATAGACCTGATTCGCATAGCGGACGCCCAGCACCTCCTGGAACCCGCCGCCGCCGTTTTCGCCGGTCTGCGGCTCGAACACGCCGATTTTGATGACCTTTTCCCCGCCCGACGACGCGGGCGCGCACGCGCTCACCGTCACTGCCATGCACAAAAGCACGGCGACAAGAACAACTAGGCTTTTCTTCATAAAAAAGCTCCTCCCGCTTTTTGATATATAACTCAATACTTGGGATAACCGGAATAAGGCGCCATTGTGAACTCCTTTTTTATTATACACATCCCATGCCCCCCGCGCAATGTATGTGTAATAAAATTGCATTTTTCCCGTATAAGCGCACACGAAACCGCGCGAAATCCGTTGGCGCGCCTATATTTTTTCTATGCAAAAAGCCGCGCGGCGGCATGCCGCGCGGCTTTTGCGATAAAACCGGGGATTTCTGTTAAAGCAGGATGCAAATCAGCCCGTTGCAGCCGTCGTTGGCGATGCGCTGCAGCGTCTTTTGCAGCTTCTGCTGCACGGCCTCCGGCATTTTCCCCGCCTTGCCCGCCATGCTGTCGCGCACAAGGTCGTAGAGGTTTTTGCCGAATATGTTGGTCTCCCATATGGCGGCCGGGTCCTTTTCAAACCGCTCCATCAGGTAATTCATCAGCGCTTCGGACTGTTCCGCGCTTCCCACGATGGGGTTGACTTCTGTCTGCATATCCACGCGGAACAGCTGGAGCCCGGAGGACTTCGCCTTGAGCCGCACGCCGAACTTGTTGCCCTGCTGTATGATCTCCGGCTCCTCCAGTTCCATTTCGTCTATGGAGGGCGGCACCATGCCGTAGCCCAGCGTCTGCGCGCTCTCCAAAGCGCCCGCGACGCGGTCGTACGCGCGCTTGGCAGCGGCAAAGCTCTTGAGCGCGCTCATCAGCTCGTAATCGTCCCCGATCTCGAAGCCGCATTCCTGGCTCAGGATATCATAGAACATGCCCTCTTCCGGCACGAGGTTCAATGTCGCGCAACCCGTGCCCATATCCACCGATTCCACGGCGCATGGGTTGAAGCGCTCGAGGCCGCTCAGCGAAGCGCACATGGTCCTGTAATCCTTCACGCGGGAAAGGGAGGACATCTGCTCCCGGATGGGCCCTACCACCCGCTGCATGATGGGATGGTCCTGGTTTAGCTCCATCATGTACCCGGGCAGGCGGATGAACAGCTCCGCGAGCGGGAACTCCATAAGCACGTTCTCCAAAAGGTCGCTTGCGGCGGGGCTTGACATGTTGAGCGCGTCCAGCGTCACCACGCTCACGCCGTACCGCTCCGTAAGGTCATCCCGCAGCGCCTGGCAGTATGGGCCGTCCGGGTCCGTGCTGTTGATGACGATGACGAACGGCTTGCCGGTGACCTTCAATTCATCCACCACGCGCTGCTCCGCCTCGACATAGCTTTCGCGCGGGAGATCGGTGATGCTCCCGTCGGTGGTCATAACGACGCCGATGGTGGAGTGGTCCGTAATGACCTTGCGCGTGCCGAGCTCCGCCGCCTCCTCAAAGGGAATCTCATAGTCGAACCACGGGGTGCGCACCATGCGCGGCGTATCCGCCTCCATGTGGCCGATCGCGCCCGGCACCCAATACCCCACGCAATCCACCATGCGGACGTTGCAGTGCGCGTTATCACCCAGCTCCAGGCGCACCGCCTCGTTGGGCACGAATTTCGGCTGGGTGGTCATGATGGTCTTCCCCGTGCCGCTTTGCGGCATTTCGTCCACCACGCGCGCGCGGACATACTCGTTGTCAATGCCGGGCAAAATCAAATGATCCATGAAGCGCTTGATGAACGTCGATTTCCCTGTCCGCACGGGGCCGACCACGCCGATGTAGATATCGCCCTGGGTGCGCTTCGCGATATCCTGATACAGCTCCATTCTATCCATACCGGGGCCTCCTTCTCATGACATCAGACTAAAACACTAGATATATATGAGATGGATGGACAAAACAGAATGAATATTGCGCAGTAATTTATCCGGCTTCCCCGTGTTTCTTGTTAAAACTGTATGCGATTGTCCCCGTTTTGGCCTTTATAGCCTCCCCAGAAGCGCGTAGGCCCAGACCGCCGCACATTCGCGCAGGTGGTTGTTGAGGGAAAGATACCAGACGTCCGGGGCGGCGATCCCCTGCGCTTTTATGCCCTGCCGGGCGGCGACGCGGGAGGCGCGGAATATATGAAAATCCGTTGTGACGAACGCGAGCTCCGCGTTTTCGCCAAAGCGCCCTTTGATGATCCGGTTGGAATACAAAAAATTCTCCTCCGTGCTGGTGGAGGCCCCCTCCTTGATGCAGCGGGAAGCGGGAATGCCCCGCGCCTCAAAATAGCGCGCCATGGCCTCCGCCTCGCTGATATGCTCGTTGTCCCCCTTGCCGCCCGAGAGTATGGCGACTGCGTCCGGATGCTCCTCCAAATACGCGATCGCGGTATCCATGCGGTTCCTCAGCACGAGCGTGGGCGTATCCCCCCGCAGGCCCGCGCCCAGCACGATCACGGCGTCGGCCCCGGAATAGACCTTCTTATTTGCTTCCCGGTCGATGACGACCCACGTCACGGCAAACAGCAGGATAAGCAGCAGGTATCCGCAGGCAAGCACGATTGTTACGGCGTGCCCCGCCTTCCCCGCATTTTGCAGCCGCGGCAGGAATACGCCGAACGCAACCAAGGGCAGCCCCAATATGGCGGGCAGGGCCACGCCTAAATTCATGGTGCTGAGGAAGCTTACGAGTATGGTATCCAGGATACCAAGCGCGCCGAGTATAAAAAGCACTGCCCGCATACATGTTCCGCCTTTCCGAATCAAAAGGTCTCGGCGCTTCAAGCGCCGACGCTTATTTCTTTACTGTGGGGAAACTACGTTTCCCCGCGCCCCTCCCTTAAGACCGTCTATACGGGGGCGCGGGGGGCGAAGCCCTCCGCAATAAATCTCCCGTCGCCGCCCGCAGGCGGCGATACCTTGTAAAAATACAAAATGTATGTAGATGCCTTTTTTAACACACTCATATTTTTGCTTTACGGCAAAATCTAGTGAGTCCACTTGAGTATAACCTCTTATGAGTATACCAGAAAGCGGGCGGGTGTGCCGGTATGAAAGATTTGTTTACAAACCGCGGTGAGGATTGAGTGTTTATAAACCGGAATAGCCGGAAAACTGCACGATGGCCTGTACGATGAGCGCGGCAAGCATGCTCAAAAGAAACCAGAAGCCGCTAAACAGCAGGCAGACCTGGCCGTAAAGATTGAGGGGCAGCGCGGAATAATCCCACACGTTCCATTTGAGCCCCACGTTCACCACCGCCCCGCCCAAAAACTCGAGGCACGTAATGAGCACGGTCCCTATGAGGCCTTTGAGCAGCATTTGCTCCGGCCCGATGCGGGCGAATACCACAAACAGCAGCAGGAAAGCGGCGCCGCCAAGTATCCCCATGCTCCAGTGCGTGCGTTTCCGCCAGAGAAGCTCTATGGAAAGGTAGCATACACCCCCGAACACAAACACCGCGGGATAAAGAAGCGGCATAAAAAATCCCTCCGGCATTCAGCATGCGGGAGGGATGGGAATTTTATGCATAGGCTGCCCAATTTTACTTTTCCTGTGTCTTCCATTCCGTGCCGCCGACATAGACGGCGCGGATGCCAAGCGAGCTATCCAGCAGCACCAGGTCCGCGCGCGCGCCGGGGGCTATGACGCCGATCTCTTTTTCCATGTTGACCGCCCGGGCGGGGATCACGGTCGCCGCGGCGACCGCCCGTTCCAAAGGAATTCTGAATTCGGCCGACCGCCTGAGCCCCGTCATCAGGTGGATGCCCGAGCCCGCGATGGTGCCGTCCGAAAGCGTGCACTTGCCCGCCTTCACGGTCACGGCCTGGCCGCCCAGGGAATAGTCCCCGTCCGGCAGGCCCGCGCCGCGCATGGAATCGCTGATGAGGCAGACGCGGTCAAAGAGCTTAAACACCGCGCGCACCATGGCCGGGTGCAGGTGTATGCCGTCCGCAATGACCTCCACATACGCGTCTGCATCCGCCGCGGCGCCCACGATGCCCGGCGCGCGGTGCAAGAACGGCTCCATGGCGTTGAACAGGTGCGTGACCTCCGTGGCCCCGTTATGGAACGCCTCCGCCGCCGTGTCGTAGTCCGCGGCGCTGTGCGCGAGCGAAACGCGGCAGAGCGAAGAAGCCTCCTTTATAAATTCCATCGCGCCCGGCAATTCCGGGGCGATATCCACGATGCGCACCAGGGAGCCGGAGGCCTCCTGCAGCCGCCGAAGCAGCGCGATATCCGGCGCGTGCAGGAATTCCGCCGCCTGCGCGCCCTTGCGCTTGGCGCTCAAAAAGGGCCCTTCCAGCCGCACGCCGATCATTCTTGCGCCGTGTTCGTTTTTGTAGCCCCGTATGGTCCGCATGGCGCTTAGAAGCGTCTCTTCGTCCAGCGTCATGGTGGTGGGCAGAAACGAGGTGACGCCGTTATCTGCGCAGAACGCCGCCATTTTTGTAAGCGCCTTTTCGCTGCCGTCGGATACATCCTCCCCCATGGCCCCGTGGGTATGCAGGTCGATCAACCCCGGGATCAGATACAGCCCTTCCGCGTCCACGCCTTCACCCGGGAGCGGGCCGGTTTCCATGATACGCGCGCCAAAGCGCACGTCCGTTTTTTGAAACGTCCCGTCGGGCAGGAACACCCGCGCGTTCTTGATGAGCATAGCCTTGTCCCCCGTTTTGTTTCTGTTTATTGTATCATCCGAAAAGGCCCGTATGAAACAGGGACGGCACATTAAGCATTTTCAATGCTTAATGCAAGGATGTTTCGCCTACGGCGAAACCCCGGGGTTCTAAAAAGGCGTCACTGGCGCCTTTTTTGCCTTTTGGGGCACCGGACCCGCTGTCGCACGAAACGCATTTGAATATTCATGCAGCGTATGCGTTCGTGCAACAGCCCCAGTCATAAAACGCCAACGGATGGCAACGCTTATTCGATGCCGTAGCGCAGCTTGGCGTAGCGCCAGCCGTCCTCGCACATCCGGCCGATGTCCCTTTTGGCCTTCCAGCCATAAAGCCGCTCCGCCTTTTCCGTATCCGCGTAACAGGAGGCGACGTCGCCCGGCCGCCTGCCCGCGATTTCGTACGGTATCTCCCTCCCGCTCGCCCGCTCGAACGCGCGGACAAGCTCCAGCACGCTTGTGCCGCTGCCGGTCCCCAGGTTCACCGCCTGCACGCCGGAGGATCGCAATACGTGCCTGAGCGCCGCGATATGCCCCTCCGCCAGATCCATCACATGGATATAATCCCGCACGCCCGTGCCGTCCGGCGTATCATAATCGTTCCCGAACACGCTGAGCTTTTTAAGCCTCCCCGCCGCCACCTGCAGGATGTACGGGAACAGGTTGTTGGGCGTATCGTTGGGTTCTTCGCCCAACACGCCGCTTTCATGCGCGCCGATGGGATTGAAGTACCGCAAATTCGCCACGCTCCACTCCGCGTCCGAAGCGCAGAGGTCCTCCAGTATCCGCTCGATCATCACCTTGGTGCTGCCGTACGGGTTGATGGCGGACGTGGGGCAGTCCTCCCGGTACGGAACGGGGTTGTTCGCGCCGTATACGGTGGCGGAGGAGGAAAACACCATTTTTTTGCAATTCGCTTCCCGCATGGCTTGCAAAAGCGCGATCGTGCCGCAGACGTTGTTTTCGTAGTATTCGAGCGGTTTTTTTACGGATTCGCCCACCGCCTTCCACCCTGCGAAATGGACGACCGCCGATATGCGCTCCTGGGAAAACATCCTGTGAAGAGCAGGAGCGTCCCGGATATCCGCCTCATAAAAGGCGAACTCCCGCCCACTTAGCAGGCGGATGCGCTCGAGCGCCTCGGGCTTGGCGTTGTGGAAATCATCCAGTATTGCAATGTCATAGCCCGCCTGCAGCAGCGCGACCGCCGTATGGCTGCCGATATAGCCCGCGCCGCCCGTGACCAGTATTTTTCCTTCCGCCCTCATGTTTCCTCCCGCCGGTTTTTTATTGTTCAACACAAAGTTTACCTGCTCTTGCCGGGATGCGCAATAAAAAATCATGCCGCATTCCCGTAACAGCCTGAAGAAAGCAAACCGTAGGGGTCAATGCCCACACCGGCCTGAGGCAAACCACCTGAAAACGGGGCGATGTGGGCATCGCCCCCTACGAATTGGGGAACGCAGCGCAAAGACAATCCGCATGCCTGCCGCCAGCCGCAGCGTCTCCGGCAAGGGTTGCAGAGAACGCCGCCCGCGGCGTTCCGCGCCCCGGCCCGTTTCAGGCCTATCCCAGCCCGTATGGTTGACAGGATAAAAAAACATGCTAAAGTGGGGTTACATGCGCGCCTTTCCGGCGCCGACATAGAATGGTATGACGCATGCCGACCGAAAAAGGAGGCCTCTTTATGAGCAGCAACTGCACACAGGATTGCTCCGGCTGCAGCAAGGACTGCGGCGACCGCACAAAATCCTTTGCCGAATTCCGGGAAAAGCCGCACGAATTGAGCCATATCCGCCACATCATAGGCGTGGTGAGCGGAAAGGGCGGCGTGGGGAAATCCCTTGTCACCTCCCTGCTCGCCGTTTTGACGCAGCGCGCGGGGTTAAAGACCGCGATACTGGACGCGGACATCACGGGCCCTTCCATCCCCCAGGTATTCGGGCTGCATGAAAAGGCGGCCGCGAGCGAGGAAGGCATGTACCCCGCCGTCACAAAGACAGGCATACGCGCCATGTCCGTGAACCTTTTGCTTCCCAACGAGACCGACCCCGTCGTATGGCGCGGGCCCATCATAGCGGGCACCGTCAAGCAGTTCTGGACGGACGTCGTCTGGGGGGATGCGGACGTGATGTTCATAGACATGCCGCCTGGAACCGGCGACGTACCGCTTACCGTGTTCCAGGCCATACCGGTGGACGGCATCGTCATCGTGGCCTCGCCGCAGCAGCTGGTGGGCATGATCGTGGAGAAAGCCGCCAACATGGCGCATATGATGTCTGTGCCCGTGCTGGCCCTGGTGGAAAATATGAGTTACGTAAAGTGTCCGGACTGCGGACGCGAAATTCCCGTGTTCGGGGAAAGCCGCATGGAGGCGCTTGCAAAAAAGCACGGCATCCCCCATACCGCGCGCCTGCCCATAGACCCAAAGCTTGCGGCGGCCTGCGATACCGGCATGATCGAGCTGTTCGACGGGGATTGGCTCGACGGCCTCGCACGGGTGATTGCCAACGACGCGCTGACGAAATGATGGGGAACGTTGGAGGCTCTGCCTCCAGACCTTCGTTTAGGGCCGTGACGGCCCTAAAAACCAAATACAATCCGAAAGCAAAAAGCCGCCATAAGCCGCCATATCCTGGCGGCTTTTTGCTTTGGGGGGCTATTCTATGAACCGGTTCGGATGCACCGGTGATGGGGGGATGCATCCGGTTTTTTCCTTATGCTTCCTGCGCCTCGCCGTCCCGCTCTTCAAGCATGCCCAATATCGCCTGCTTGGGGCGGACGCCGACGGATTTTGAAACGGGCCGCCCGTCCCGGAACAGCATCAGCGTCGGGATGCTCATCACGCCGAACTCCGCCGCAAGCTGCGGCTCGTCGTCCACGTTGATTTTAGCGACCTTGAGCGCCCCCTCCTTTTCCTCCGCGATCTGATCCACCAAGGGGGAAAGCATGCGGCACGGGCCGCACCAGGAAGCCCAAAAGTCAACCAGCACCGGCGTTTCGGACTCCAGCACCTCTTTTTTAAAATTGTCCTGCGTAATAACAAGGCCAGACATCGTCTCATCCTCCGTTTGAAAGTTCTGTTGTATTAATAATAACCCCTATCGGCCGGTTCTACCGTGACAATGTTACAAAAGGGCGCTTATTTCACCGGTCGTTTCACGGTTATTTCAGCAAAGCCGCGAGTTTCTTGCGGTCGGTCAGCGCGACGCCGCCGCGGGAAAGCCTGACGATGCCTTCGTCCTGAAAATATTTGAGCATGCGGGTGACCACCTCCCGCGCCGTGCCCAGGTGGTGCGCGATGCGCTCGTGGGTGATGGAAAGTGCATCGGAGCCCTCTATGCCGCTTTCCTCCAGCAAAAACGCGGCGAGCCGCGCGTCGACGCTTTGAAAGAGCACGGCGTCCAGCAGCCACATGATGTCCGAAAACCGGGAGGCCAGCAGCTCGTTCGTGTAATTGGCGACGGGCAGCGAGGATTTCATCAGCTCCTGATAGGCGCCCGCCGGCAGCACCCACAGCCGCGTCTCCCGCTCCGCCTCCACCCAAATATCGAATTGTATGCCGTTTAGCAGACAGGACGCCGAAAACAGGCACATGTCCCGCTCAAACAGCCGGTAGAGCGTGACCTCCCTGCCCCCGTCCGAGAGAATATACGCGCGAAGCTGCCCCGATTGCACCAGAAAAAGGCCCACGCAGTCCGCGGAGCCGTTTTGGAGCACCGTGCCCTGCGGCACCACGCGCTCCGTCGCGGCGCGCTCCAGAAGCGCCCGGTCACTCTCGGCCATTTCATCCCATACGGGAAACAGGGCATTGAGGCTGTTTTTCGTACCCGCCATATATACCGCCTTCCTTTAGAAGCCAATTCCATCTTATATGCGGGGAAATCCCCTGTCAATGCGCGACAAATCCGTTGCGCGCGCATGCACGCTTTTATATACTGGTATCAGGAACCGATCTTCGTCCAAGAGGTGCTTTGCTTCATGCGCAGTCCCATTTAAGTGCAGCGGATGTTTGATTCAGGCGCGGTGAAAAAGCGGCGCTTGCTCTGTTGTGCCAAAAAAGAAATGGGACGTTAACATGAATGAAAAACGAAACATCCGGCTGATGTATGCCGTAGCGGCGCTGCAGGGCATGGTGTTCTACGCGCCGGTCGCCACGCTGTACCGGCAGGCGCAGGGCGTCTCCCTGTTTGAGATCGCTTTGATCGAGAGCGTTTCGCTTGCTTTGATGATCGTACTCGAAATCCCGTGGGGCATGGTTACGGACCGCATCGGCTATAAAAAAACGCTGGTCGCATGCAATGTACTCTATTTCGTTTCCAAGCTTGTGTTTTGGAAGGCCAGCGGCTTCCTCTGGTTCCTGTGCGAACGGCTGCTGCTCTCGGTTGTACTTGCCGGCCTTTCCGGGTGCGATACCGCCTACCTGTTCGTATTGGGAAAAGGGCAAAACAGCCACAGGCTGTTCGGCCTGTATTCCGCCATGAGCACCGCGGGGGTCCTTTTCGCCTCCGCCGTGTTTTCGCTTTTAATCAAGGATGATTATCCGCTGGGCGGGCTTCTGACCGCGGCATCCTACGGCGTTTCCATGCTGCTTTCGCTGGCGCTGCAGGATGTCCGGCCGGAAGAAGCGCCGCGCGCAGGCGTATTGGAACGCGTGCGGGAGACGGCTTGCGCGCTCAGGCAGCAGGCGCGTTTTTTGCTGTTCCTGTTCGCGGCGGCGCTGCTGATACAGACCGGCCAGACCATCACCGTATTTTTCAGCCAGCCCCAATATATCCGCTCCGGTATCCTGCCCGAGCACATGGGGTACCTTCATATCCTCGTAACCATAGCGGGGCTTTTTTCCGCAAAAACCGGGGCGCTCACCCGCCGGATGGGGGAAAGCGCCGCAACAAAGCTGCTGTTTCTATTGGCGGGCGCGGCCTGCGCCGTTGGGGCGCTGAGTGAAACGCCGCTGCCGTCGGTCGCCTCCATACTGCTGATCCGGCTTTGTTCCTCCCTGTTTGAGCCCATCCATATGGCCAGGCAGAACCTGCAGGTTTCCTCGGGCGGCCGCGCGGCGATGCTTTCGGCCTATTCAAGCATGATGAACATCGCCGCCATATTCACCAACCTGCTGTTCGGCAGGGCGTCGGAAATCCATATCGGGTATGCGTTCGCGCTGGGGACGGTGTTCTGCCTCTTCGGCTTCGCGCTCTACGCCGTCTGGGAGAAGCGGGCAAAGAGTAGGCCAAGAAAAAGTGATAAGCCGCTATAACGCAGCAGCGGGCCATGTCAGGCCCGCTGCCGCGTTGATGAGAGAGGGTGCGTCAATCTATGTCAATCTTCCTGCCCGCGGCGGCTTTTCCCGCCAGCTTGGGAAGGGAGAGTTCCAACACGCCGTCCCTGTACGAGGCGGTGATTTTATCGGCGTCCACGCCCGTTACGTCGAAGCTGCGGCAGTAGGAGCCGTAGACCCGCTCGCGGCGGACGAAGTCTTCCCCCTTGTCCTGTTTGTCCTCCTCATGCTTGACGCTGATGACAAGGTCGCTGCCATCGAGGTCCAGATGGATGTCTTCCTTGTTTACGCCGGGAAGATCCGCCTTCAGAAGGAATTTGTCGCCTTTGTCCACGATATCGGTACGGAACGTACCCCATCCAAAGCTCGGCCATCCGCCAAAGAAGGCTTTATCAAAGTCGTCGAAATAGTTTGCGATGCTGCTGACATCGTTCCTGCGGAAGGGCGTCAAACCACGCATAAAAGAAAACCTCCTTCAATTTCTTTTAGTATCTGCCCAAGGTGCGGTTCCCATTCGGGCCGCCTCCCTTTTCTATGCTTATAGTAACCCGCCATTGTTGCGGAAGTTTGACGGAATCTTTGTAGAAAAGAAAACTTTAGCACTCTGCTTATGGGAGTGCTAATTTTGCCGCCGCTTTTTTGTTCTTTTGCGCCGTTTGCCTTGCCCTTTCCGATACGGTATACTGTGAAAAAGTGAATCGGTGGATCAACGCAAACTAAAACATCCGGAGCGCATATGAACACACTCCCCGAAATCAACCGGCTGGTACGCTCCAAGCGCAGGACAATCGGGCTGACCGTGACCGAAGAAGGGCTGCTTATCGTGCGCGCGCCCTTACGGACGCCGCTTGCGCAGATCAGGCGGGCGGTATACCAAAAGACGGACTGGATCACGAATAAGCAGGCGGAGCAGCTTGCGCGCATGGCGCGAAAACCCAGGCGCGCGTATGCGGAGGGGGAGACGTTCCTTTTTTTAGGGGAACCGTATGTTCTAAGCTACAAGCGGGGCTTAAAAAGCGTACGGACGGAGGAGGGCCTGCTCCTGCTCCCGGGCTGCGCGCCGGAGGAAGCGCAGAAGCTGCTGACGGAGTGGTACAAACGCCAGGCGCGCGCCGTGTTTTACGACAGGCTCCAGTATTACGCGCCGCTTCTGGGCGTTGCGCCAAGAAGCGTCCGGCTTTCCTCCGCGCGCGGGCGGTGGGGCTCCTGCGGCCCGAATAACAGCATCAACCTGGTTTGGCGGCTTGTGATGGCCCCGCTAAACGTGATCGATTACGTGGCGGTGCACGAATTGTGCCACATCAGGCGCCGCGACCATTCCGCGGCCTTCTGGAAGCTGGTGCAGGGCATACTGCCGCGGTACGCGGAGGCAAGGCGCTATCTTAAGGAGCATGGCGCGGAGCTGGAAGTCTAAACGGCCTGCAAGGAGGAATTATGAAAAGCTACCGGAAAGAACTGCATTTTCACCTGCCCGCCCGCCGGGGCATCGTCAACATCACGCCGGAGGTGGCGCAGTGCGTCCGCGAAAGCGGCGTAAAGGAAGGACTTGTCCTTGTGAACGCCATGAACATCACGGCGAGCGTGTTCGTCAACGACGATGAAAGCGGCCTGCACGGCGACTATGAGCGCTGGCTCGAAAAGCTCGCGCCCGAAAAGCCGTACGAGCAATATGCCCACAACGGCTATGAGGACAACGCGGACGCCCACCTCAAGCGCACCATAATGGGGCGCGAGGCGGTGGTGGCCGTCACGGGCGGGAAGCTGGATTTCGGCACATGGGAACAGCTGTTTTACTATGAATTCGACGGCAAGCGGGAGAAGCGCGTGCTGGTAAAAATCATAGGGGAATGACTATATGGCGAGCCGCTGCTGCCAGCAAAGCGCCTCGATATAGAGGCGCATGCACTCCCAGGCGTCTATTTTGACGGCTTCGAGCAGGGGCGGCAGCGCGTCCCACTCCCCGTTTTCAAGCGCGATGGCGGTGCGCAGATACGGGGCGAATATGGTCTCCCTGTTTAGCAGCGTATCCTTGACGACGGGCACGAGGGGAAGCGTATCCAGCATGCTCTCCATGCTTTGGCCGACGATGACGTCAAGATTGGAAAATATGCCGACAAACACACCCATCCCCGCCAGGTTTTCAAAATTCTGCCTGGCGCACATCTGGGAAATAAGCCTGCCCCGTATGATGGAGTTTTTAATCAGCTCCCTGTTCTCCGTCGTCTGTATGCTGCGCAAAAACAGCAGGTAGATCCAGCCCGTCAATTCCGTGGTGCCGATCTGAATCAGCGCCTCGGATATGGATTTTACCGGCTTGCCGAAGGAAAAGAACGCGGAATTCGCGAGCTTTAACAGCTTGTAGGAAAGCCCCGTATCGTGCTCAAATATTTCCGCAAGGGCCTTAAAATCCGGCTCGTCACGGCCGAGTTCCTCCAGGGCCCTGGATGTGCTGGCCTTAAAGATATCGATATCCCTGGCGTTCACGATCACCGGCCTGCTGAAATAGTACCCCTGGAAGAGCGTAAAGCCCAGCCGCTTCGCCTGCTCGAACTGCTCCTGCGTTTCGATCCGCTCGGCCAGGAACCTCACGCTGCCGCGGTGCTTATGCAGGAACTGCAGTTCCTGCCCGCCCTCCTCCAGCGGAAACTGGATTTTTATGATATCCGCAAGCCCGATCAATTCCTCGGTGTTTTCGTCGGCCGGCTTTATCACATAATCGTCGAGCGCCAGGGTATAGCCGAGCGCCTTTAACCGCCTGCAGGCAAGCAGCACTTCCTTTGAGGCGCAGACGCTTTCGAGCAGCTCGATGACGACCCTGCCCTTGGGCAGAAGCCGCGCCACATCGTTCAAAAGCAGCTCCTCGGGGAAATTGATGAATCCCCGCGTGTTTTCCGTGAGCTCGTTGAACCCCATCACAAGAAACGAGTTGCTGATGACCTCGACGGTGGACGCGCTGCCGTCCTCGCCTTCATAAAAGTTGTTGTTTCCTTTTCGGTAAAGAAGCTCGTATCCATACAGACGGTGTTTAAAATCGTAGACGGGCTGCCTTGCTACGTACACTTTCATTGCAGAAATCCCTTTTCACCGTTTTGCTCTATTTTGTTTTTACCGTTTTGTTTTATTTCGTTCTTTTTGTAAGAATCATGAATTCCATCCAAAGATCCACCAGGGCCCTCTTTTCTATAATACCGGTATACCAAGGCCGTTCCTATGCGGGCATCATGGGGGATTGAATCCCCGCACAGGGCGGTTGATATACCGGTACGTATGATGAAGGGCGGACGCCCGGCCGAAAAAAACGGCAGAGGAGAAGAAGGCGTCCGCCGCCAGTTTTCCCCTTTCCCCTTGCTTTGTTATACACATAACCCACGGGCATTTGGGACAAAAATATACGGGACGTTGCATGTTGAGTCCGTGTATGTAATAATTCTTTATGTCCAAGCTTTTCCAACTTCGCTGAATTGGGAGCAAATATGGCGTTTGTTACAACGGGAGAAATCATTACGCAGCTGTTTTTACGGGTTCACCGAACGCTTGAAACCCTTGCCATGACTTATGTCGGCAACAGGGAACAGGCGATCGATATCGTACAGGACACCGTATTGATTATGCTCGAAAAGGAGCGCACGTTTGAAAGCGAGGCTTCCTGCGTGTGCTATATGAAGCAGGTCGTCCGCAACCAGGCCAAGAATTTTCTGAGGGACAACGCGGGCATGGAGCTGTGGGAAACGCTGGACGACATAAAAATTGAAGACATCGACCATTACGATATCGTGGAATCGAAATTGACCCTCCAGCGGCTTCTGTTAAAATATCCGCCCGAAATACGGGAAGCGTTCATTATCCACGTGATCGACGGCGAGCCCAGCCGGGTGCTGGCCGAGCAGCTCAACATCAAGCACGATACGCTGCGCAGGCAGTTTACCCGCATGAAACAGGAGCTGCTTGACACCTATTCCAATAAAATGAGCAAAAAAACTTTGTTCCTCCTGCTATTGTCTGTCCCATTTGAGTGAGGCCCAGGTGTATTCATTAGCAAGGGGGGCCGTACATGAACTGGCCGGGACTTAGAAGGCGGATACGCCTTAAGCCATATTTGATCGATCCATACCGCAAAATAAGCCGCCGGGAGGCCCGCCGCATCTGGAAGGAGCAGGGCAGACCGGATGTTTTTGAGCTTTTGGAAGGCGCCCGGAAAAAAGCCGGCATGACGCCGGAAGAGTGGCAAACGCTTACGGGATTAAAAGTAAAGAACGCGCGCGCCGCCGCCCATAGCGCGGTGCTGCGCCGCTGGGCAATCGCCTGCGCGGTCGTGCTGGCTTTGAGCGCGTTCCTCGCGCTCACGGCCCCCGGCCAGGCGTTTGCCGCGAAGGTGTACAGGACGGTGGTGACGATCATTGAAAACTACATTAAAATCAGTTCACCCGACGTCCCTTACATCAATATTGAGCCGCAAACTGATGTACAAGAC
>DATMXR010000207.1:0-7110 GCA_035561315.1 Feifaniaceae bacterium | reverse complement strand
CGCGGTACTGGGAGAGCATTTCCTGCATGGCCTCCCAGTCCTTTTGGTAGCGGGCCATAAAATCCGCCTTCACGTCGGAGACCCAGCCTTTGTCCAGCGTTTCGATCGCGTCCGCAAACTTTCCCACACAGCCCGAGATGGACTCCACAATGCCGTCCAGCCGGCTTACGGTGGAGCGAATTTTTTCCGAATCCACATTGCTCAAAGCAGCCACAGCCATCCTCCTTTTTGTCCTGCTCTATCAGGAATTGACTTTCTCAAACACAGCATCATACGGCGCAGGGTCAACGCCGGAAATCGCGCACGCCGCTTCCCAAACGCTTAAGGAGCGGTCTGCATAATCGTAGCTGTCATTGATCAGGGATGCAAAATCGTTGGCGTTTTCTATGGCGTGGACTTCGTCCAGTTCCCAAAACATGTCCAGTAGCTCCTGCGCCATGGTCACGCGTTCTTCGTCCGTTGTGGTTCCGTACCAGCCGCTTACATCCATCAGGGTGTATTCATAGTAGCGGTGCTGCATCAAAATCGAATAAATCTCGTTTTCCTCATCGGTGAGCAAGCCCTCCTCCGCGTCCATATCCGTTTTGTAAAAAGGCACGTCGATTTCCATCACATGCAGGCCGTCCGCATCCAGCCACGCCGGTTCGCCGCCGAGCATCAGCACGCCGTCCTCAAAGCTCCAACTGCCTATGCTGAACGACATACCGTACATCAACCCGAAGCTGCCGTCCGCGTCAATATGTAACTCCCCGCCGTTCACAGTCGTATACGCGCCGGGCAGCTCTGCGGTGATTTCTTCCTCCAGCGCCTGCTGCGCAGCCTGTGCCTCCTCGTTCTGGGCAAGCATTTGCCCAGCGCGCTGCTGGAGCCGGGCGTACAGCCTGTCGTCCGCAATGCCAAGCGCCTCACAAAGCACTTTAAAATAACCACCCTCGGCCTGGTAGTCGAGCTTTCCGCTCAGCGTTCCGGTGCGGTTCTCCTCCCTGGAGATCTCCTCCACGATAGCGCGCGCCTGCAGCGTGACCATGGGCGCGAAGTTGTCCGCAGAGTATGCGTCCCCTATAAGGAAATTTTCCTCATACAGCGCGTTGATGATCACGCGTGCGCCCGGAATGGCCACGGAATGCGTCCTGCCTGTAAGATCGTTGACGCGCAGTTTGAGTGCTTCCTCCAATGTGGGGTCGTTCTCCGCAGGGGGCAGGTAGGTCCACACGTTGAGCCCCGTGATATTGCAGAACGCCGTAAGCGCCGAGCCGGGCGCGTCCGCGTCCAGCTCCTCCATTTCACGGTCCATTCTTTTATCGATCTCGGAGAGCTTTAATTCCCCGCTGTCCGTGTACCAGGTGATCTCGTCCATGGCCTTCAGTGCGCGCATGCGCTCGGCGCTCTTTTGCACACGGTATTCGTTGAGCGAAAGTACGATCGCCTCCGCCTGCCAGCTAAAGTCCGGGGTTTTGTCAAGCGTCTGCATGACCGCATCGCATCCCGATATAAGCATGAGCAGCGCGGCAACGCAAAGCAGCAGGCGCATGAAGCTGCGGTTCTTTTTCGGCGCGGTTCTGTTTTCCATTTCGTCCTCCAATCTCACAGCAGAATGATGGTGTCCCCGCTTTTTACGCCCACCTGCGCAAGCGTTTCATTGTCCTGCAGCAACCCTTCGAGCTGCCGGGAGCAGAACAGCACCTGCGAGGGGTCTTCAAAAAGCGCGTGGTTTTCCAGCTCCGATATCTGGCGGATGAACGCCCGTTTCACCGCGCCCACCGTCATGGCGCTGTCGGCGCGGAATTCGTACATCTTGGCGTTGCCGGGCGCCTGCACTTCCAAATAGAGCTTACTCATGTGCGCATACCTCCTTGACACAGGGCGTAATCAGCCGGACGGTTTCGCCGCCCGCTGCGGCATAGGCAACGCCGGGCGGAAGCTGCCGTACGGCGTCGGCGGCGGAAAGCGGGAAGCGCAGTATGCTTTGCTGGTCAAACATGCCGCCCAAATGGATGCCGCGCCCGTAGCCCGCAAATATGCGCATGGCGGCGTAACGCGCCGTATCTGTGTAATCATCCGGGGTGACGGCGGCAAAAAACTGTATTTTATGCTGCCTTCCCTTTTGCAGCGCAATCTCCATAAAATCGCTCATTTGCAAATCAGGGCTGTATACGGCCTGCATAAACGCACGCATGTCGTTGATGAGGAATACGATGCGCGCATCGTCGGACAGCGCCGCGGCGATATCGCCGCCCGCGTCCCGCGCATCCGCCACGACCGCGTTTCGCGCGCTGAACGCGGGCACGAGCATCTCCTCCATCAACGCGAACAGCTCCGCGTCGTCATGCGCGGCCCGCTCAAAGGGCAGCGTGCCCTCCAGCGGCCCGCCCGGCGTGTCAAACAGGAACAACCGCGCGCCTTTTTGCCGCGCCTGCAGCGCCACCGCCGCCAAAAAGTTGGTTTTGCCCGTTGCGCCCGCGCCGCTGACGGTAAAGCAAAATTCGTTGTCAAGGTCGGCCGTTACAAGCGCGCCGTCCTCTGCGTTCAGGCCCAGCGCAATCAGGTTTTGCGAAAGTCCCTTTACATCCGATCGGCCCATGAGCGCATCATAGCCGAGGCTTTCGATTGTGGCACCGATCTTTTTCGCGCCCTGGCCCTGCGTGCCCTGCACGGCGGCGAAGCGCCGCCTGAGCGTCTGCGCCTGGGAGAGGCCCGCATCCTCGCGCACGCACAGCGCGACCTGGAACTCCAGCGGCGCGGGCGTCTTTATGAGGCCGCGCCCCGGTGTACGCGCTTCGGGAAGCATTTCGGCGCGCCCGCCCACGACCGCTTCATATTCAAAGCGATCGGGCATTTGCAGGCCGATACCGGCGGTTAAGTTCTGGCGGATGCGGCTTCGAAGCTCGCCCGCGTTGTTCATGGTGAGCACAAGATAGATGCCGTAACTCGCGGCTTCGCGCGAAAGCGCCGCCAGGTCGTCCTCATACCTGTCATAGCTCTCCATAAAGGCGACGTAGTTGTCGATCATAAACAGGATTGCCGGGCAATCCCCCTTTTGCGCCGCATACTCCCTGAAGGAGGAAACGCCCTGTGCGCTAAACTCGCTTTTGCGCGCGGAGAGGGTGTTTTTCAGCAGCGCGAATACATCCGCGATCTTTTCGTCCTCCCCCTCGAAGAACACGCCGCCCACATGGGGAAGCGAGGCAAACACGGCCATCGTACGGCTGGAGAAGTCCGCGATGTACAGGTTTACCTCTTGCGGGGTATAGCGCGTGACCGCGCCATAGATGAGTGTTTGCAGCAGCGTGGTCTTGCCGGCGCCGCCCGCACCGCATACGAGCAGATGCCCGTCGGCTAAAAAATCCACCGCGCAGGGGAACTGGCGCTGCTCCTCGGGCGCGTCAGCCAGGCCCAAGGGCAGCAGCAGCGAAAAGCCTTCCGGCTTTTTCAGCGCGGGCAGGTTATCGAGGTATACCGCGCGGGGCAGAGGAGGCAGCCAGATCTGCTTCACAGGGGGTATGCTGTTTTCTCCGGCAAGCTGCGCCGTATATTGCACCACGGCGTCCAACTGGGTGACCTTGGCGATGTTGTCGCTCTTTTTCTTTTTCTTTTTTACAGGCGCGCCGCTTTTGCCTACGAGGGTAATCAGCTCCGCCCTGGCGCTCCTGTCGCCGGCGAAGGGGACGTCCGGTTCATATTCCGCGCCCGACCAGCCGGACTGGAATTCTTCAAATATTTCGTCGCTGCCCACCTGGAAATACCCGCGGCCGGTACCGGTGATAAACGCCGCGTCCGGGCGTTTTAGCATCTCGTTGCTGTCCTGCTTGTCGGCCACCCGCAGGCAAAGACGGAACCGGGTATTGGACCAGATCTCATCATCCACCACACCGCTGGGCTTCTGCGTGGCGAGGATCAGGTTGACGCCCAGCGAGCGTCCTACGCGTGCGGCGGAGACCAGCGCGCGCACAAACTCAGGCTGTTCCTTTTTGAGTTCCGCAAATTCATCCGCGATGATTAACAGATGCGGCATGGGCTCGATCGCGGTGCCCGCGCGGTACAACTCGATGTACGCGTCGATATGCTTGACCTTGTACTCGTTGAACATGCGCTGGCGAGACTTGATCTCCGCGTTGATGGATAAAAGCGCCCGGTTGGTGGCGTTGCCGCCCAGGTTGGTGATGACGCCCGAAAGATGCGGCAGCCCCACAAAGCTCTGCGCCATGCCGCCGCCCTTGTAATCGATGAGTATGAACGCGACCTCGTGCGGGTGGTAGTTGACGGCAAGGGAGAGTATGTAGCTTTGCAGCGTTTCAGACTTACCCGAGCCCGTGGTGCCCGCCACCAGCCCATGCGGGCCGTGGAATTTCTCGTGGATGTCGAGGTAAAGCGGCTGGTTGCCGGATTTGTGGCCGATGAGGCTTTTCATGCTTTCATAGGTGCGGTTTTCCAGCCAGCGGTGAAGTATGTCAAGCTCCTCCACGCGGGAGGTTTTGTATAGATCGAGGAATGTGAGCATGTCGGGTATTGCTGCGGAAGCGCCGGTTTCGCGCACGTGGAAATTGGATAGTGCGCGGGCAAACGCGTCCATCTGCGCGGGATCGAGCGCATCGAACACAACGCGCTCTCGCTGCGCGAACACGCCTGCGATGCTGTAAAAGCCCTGCATTTGGGCATCGTCGCGCAGGATGGCGGTGCAGCCCGCGGGCAGCCTATCCACGGCGTCCGCAAGGCATATGACGGATATGCCCAGCTCCGGTGCGGGATTCATCAGGTATTTTGCGATGGGCTCCTCTTCAATTAAAGACCAGTCCGCAACCACCACCACATAGTGGGGCAGTATTTTCTGCCCTTCCTCCGCAGGCGTGCCCTCGCTCTCCATGCGGCTGCGAATCACGCCCGAAAGATGGTACATGACGTCGCCCACGCTGTTTTTATCGTGCGCGATCATGCGCAGCTTTCCATCCGGCGTCCACACATGCGGCAAAAACCGCGCATATGTCCAACTGTCCAGCTCGCGCATTGGGTATACAAAGCACATGCGCACATCCGTATAGGGATGCAGCCCCGCAACCTGCGCGCAAACTTGCCCCGCGATGCGGACCGCCTTCGCGCGGGCGTCGCCCACAACGCCCGCCATGCGGTTTTCATACAGGGAAAACCCTACCGGCACATCGCGAAGCTCCGCCATGTCAAGGCGCAATCGTTCCGCCATATCGTTGAGCGGGTCGTGCGCGGACAGCACCTGCTCCTTTGCGGCGCTCACAGGATTGGGCGAAGGCATATTGCCGCGCCCGATACGCACAAAGAGAAAATCCTCATGCGCGGCGCTCTTTTCCCACAGGCGCGGGCTTGCCTGCAGTGCAAAGCCGATTGCCTCTGCCGCGGAAGGCATCATGCGCGTGAGTACGCCCTTGTTGTACGCCTGCTTTTCCATCAGGCGGGCGGCGAGGTTGTTGATGTAGGCGGTATACTCGCTCACGCGCTTTTGCTCGGCCTTACTCTCCTCGTTGCTCTGATAGCGGATGTTTAACACGGCCCACATGCCCGCCATGAGCGCGGAGCCGACCGTCATAATCAGGCCGCTTGCAATAGAGCCGTTTTCGCTGCCCAGTATCATCGCGCCGGCTGCCATGGGGATCATCATGGTGAAGGACGGGCCGATGGTCAATAACAGCGGCTGCCGTTTTTGCTCGTTCCTCTGCGGGCATTTTTCAATGGAAAAGGCTTCGTCATCCAGGCGCTCCAGCTTGCGCGGGGCGCGCAGGAAAAAATCCTCCTCCGCGGCCTCCCGCTCCCGGGCCTCCGCTTGCTCCGGCGCGGGCGCAATACGGATGGGCTTGAGGTGCCTTTCATCCGCCTTGCGGTGCCCGCCGGGGTTGTTGACGGCCAGCACATTGCCAAGGTATACGAGCTTGAGCCCCACGATGTAGATGATATCGCCATAGCGGAGCGCGTGCCGCTTTTGTAGCCTGCGCCCGTTGACGAACGTGCCGTTGACGCTGTTGCGGTCCTCGATATAGGCCGCGTTCCCGTCGAGAAGTATCTCGGCGTGATGCGGCGAGCAGAACTGGTAAGCGTATACCACGGCGTTGTCCGCGCCGCTGCCGATGCCGACGCGGGGGCAAGACTTTGCGTCCAGAAAGAACTTGTCGAAGCGGGTGTTGCCGTCCTGCACCTCGTCCACGGTCAGCGAAAACATGGCGTCGCTTTTCGCAAGCTCGGCGTTGAGCAGCATTCCCGGCGCAAGCCGCGCCTTATCCAGCGCCTGCTCGTCGCGCGTCAGGGCAAACTGGCGGCTTGAATTCAGCGTCCAAACGCCGTCCCATACCTCCAGCGGCAGCGCGATGTCCTCCCCATGGCCGCTAATATGCGGCCGGATGGCGACAGGCAGTGTTTTATTGTCCACATTGGGTAGATAGATTTCCTGAAAGCCGTTTTCAAACACGGCGGTCAGCAAAAAGCTCATAGTAGCTCCTTTCGTTACGACAGCACGAATACGATCTGGCTGTTGCCCATCACGACGTTGAACGCCGCGCGCGCCGCTTTGTTATCGGGATCGGAAACGGTGAACGTACCCTGCACGTATTGGTCATTCGAGCCGCGCGTCGCGAGTTCCGCAAAGCAGCGCACCGCCGTACCGTCAGGGTCGATGTAGAACGAGGCCTTTATGAGCTCACCGTAGTCGCTTCCCGACAGATACTTCAGATCCCGGTAGATGAGCTGCTGGTTGAATACGGTCTCCACGATATCCAGACATTCGCCCAGATACGCCGCGTAGCATTGCTCTATAGTGCCGCTTTCATAGATCGCACTGAACCGATCCGTCCAGTTTCCGGTCACCAGCAGGCCGTAATCGGCGTTGTGGAGCAGCACCTGGCTGTCGTATGGCCCGGACAGAATATCGATCTCGTTGGGGATGATCAAAAACTGCCCCGTGATGGGGTTGTAATAGCTGTAGCAGCCGTCGGGCGCTTCCGGGAAGCCCAGTTCGGTAAGATCGGCGGGCGTAAGCGCGCCTTCGGTACCGGTGACCTGCAGGCTCGCGATGATGCTCTCATACATGCCGTCCAACTCTGCGGCCTTTTCGGCATTCCTTTCCCGCCCGAACACGTCGAGCAGCACGCGGCC
>DATMXR010000206.1:0-6650 GCA_035561315.1 Feifaniaceae bacterium | reverse complement strand
AGACCATCCAGCAGCCCTGCATCAAGGCGGGCGCGCATACCGGCTGCGGCGAGTGCCAGGCAAGCTGCCAATCCGCCTGCAAAACCAGCTGCACCGTCGCCAACCAGTCCTGCCAGAAGGAAAAGAAATAAGTTTATTTGCAGCATGGTAAAAGGGCGGGCGTAGAGCCCGCCCTCATTCGGTTTTCGGGAGCATTCAGGAAGAGGGTACCGTTTTTGATTCACACGTTTTCTTTTACCGACCCGCAGGACAATGCGGAGCAGTATTTCATTTTGGATGTGGAAAGCGGCGCGGTGCACATGGTCGATCACGCCGCCTATTTGGTCGCCTCGGCGCTTGAGCGGGGCAAGGATATCGCTTCAATCAATCTTCCGCCGGAAGAAGCGGAGGAGATTTTAGCGGAATTCTCGGAGCTGCGCGAGGCGGGCATGTTCGATTCACCCGAGCAGCAGCCTCCCGCCACGCAGGAGACGACCCAGGTGATAAAGGCCATGTGCCTGCACATCGCGCACGATTGCAACCTACGGTGCAAATACTGCTTTGCTTCCACCGGGGAATTTCACGGCGCGCGCATGCTGATGCCTTTTGAAACGGCAAAGGCCGCTTTGGATTTTCTGATCGCGCGCTCCGGCAAAAGAAAGCACCTGGAGGTCGATCTGTTCGGCGGCGAGCCGCTGATGAATTTCGACGTCGTCAAAGAGACGGTCGCCTACGGCAGGGAACTTGAAAAAAGGCACGGCAAGGTCATCCGGTTTACCATGACCACCAACGGACTGGCCCTTACCGAGGATAAAATAGAGTATCTCAACCGCGAAATGCATAATGTCGTGCTGAGTCTGGACGGCCGCCGCGAGATCCACGACGCGCTGCGCCCCACCGTAAACGGCAAAGGCTCCTATGGCGCGATACTGCCCAAGCTCAAGGCGTTCGTCGCGGCGCGCGGGGAAAAGGAGCACTATGTGCGCGGGACGTTCACAAACCTCAATCTGGACTTTGTGGAGGACGTGAAGGCGCTCTATGACGAGGGCTTCCGCCAGATCTCCATAGAACCGGTCGTGCTTGCAAAAGACAGCCCGTACGCCATAACCGAAGAGCATCTGCCGCGCATCATGGAAGAGTACGACAAGCTCGCCAAACACCTTCTGGACAGCCGCAGGGAGGGGAAATGGTTCAACTTCTTTCACTTCATGCTGGATATGGACAACGGCCCCTGCCTGAAAAAACGCATCACCGGCTGCGGCGCGGGGACGGAATACGTCGCCGTGACGCCGGACGGGGACATTTACCCCTGCCACCAGTTTGTGGGCGAGGAAGCCTTCAAAATGGGGAACGTACTGGACTGCTCGTTTGACGAAAGCCTGCAAAAGCCGTTTCAGGCCTGCAATGTGCGCACAAAGCCCGCGTGCGGTCAGTGCTGGGCGAAGTACTTCTGCAGCGGCGGCTGTGCGGCCAACGCATGGAAATACCAAGGCAATATTTCCGTTCCGGATGAAGTGACCTGCGCGCTGGAACGAAAGCGGACCGAATGCGCCATAGGCATCCATTCATTGGAGCGGTAACACGGGAGGTTCCTATGAAGACGATCGGGCGGATACTGTCAATTCTCTTTGTCTGTTTCTTCCTGTCCGGGTGCGCGTACGGAGGCGCGAAAGGGGAGGCGCAAAGCGGCGGACGCCCGTCTGCCCATGCAGCCGCGCCAAACGCGCATAAGCTTTTTGTCGCGTTTACGCCGGCCCCTGCAAGGCCCGCCGCGACTCCCCGCAGCACGCCGACGCCCACCCTTTCGCCCGCGCCGGCGGCTCTGCCTTCGCCCGGCGTTACGCCCGAACCCGCGCCGGTCCGGGAACCGGCGCTTTCCTTGACGGCGGAGGAGATCAAGCGTCTCGCGCCTACGACAGGTATGACGTTTGAAGAACTGGTGGGGGACAACGGCGTGTATGAATCGCCCGCGGCGTATCCCGCGCCCGGCACGTTCCGTATCGTCATAGACGTCTACCATCAGGTGGTGCTGGCGTATACGCGCGATGCAAACGGCGCGTATACTGTACCCGCACGCTTTATGGTCTGCTCCACGGGCGCGCAAAAAACGCCCACGCCGAGGGGAACGTTTGCCTCCGGCAGCCATAAGGTGCGGTTCGGTCTGTTTGTAAACGACGGCGTCTACGGCCAGTATTGGACGCAGATTACGAATAAGATCTATTTCCATTCCCTGCTCTACACAAAAAAGGACGCGAACTCCTATACGTCCTCCTACAGCAAGCTGGGGCAGCGCGCCTCCCACGGATGCGTGCGGCTTCTGGTGCCGGACGCGCGCTGGATTTATTACCACATTGCGCCGGGCACGGAGGTGGAGATCAGAAGAGGCTCCAAGGAGGATTTGGAAACCGCGTTCATCAAGGAAAACCTGACGCGCCCCAAGCGCCCGAAGAACCGCCCCGGCCTCATTCCGGGGAATGTGCCGGATACGGACAATTGGAACAGCGCAACCTACCTGGAGCGCTACGCGCGCGTCGCTTCCGCAAACGCATAAGCGGCCCGTGCCGCTCTTGAAACCGCGCATGCGTTGTGACATAATAGGTACGTTGCCCGGACCTTTTCAGTAAGAAAATGGATGAAAAGGGCGGACAGGCAGTTCCAAGCGCATGCGTTCCGCATGAAAAAAGGAGGAATGCGTAGTGAGTGTACGCAAGGTCGTTTCCCTCGTTATCATCGTATTGCTTACGTTAGCCGTCGGGTATATCGGGTTTTTCGGTATCGCATGGGACATCTACGAGGTGCGCCCGTTCGTGGAACAGGTCCCCAAGGGCCTGGAGCTTGACGGCGGCATATCCATACTCTTTGAAGCAAAAGAGGGAGAAACGGTTACGGCCGCCGATATGGACGCGGCGGCGGATATCGCGCGCAAGCGCCTGGAAGGCGCGGGGTATGCGGATTCTTCCGTGGTGCGCGTAGGGGAAGACGCCATCCGCGCGGATATTTCCATCGGCGGGGAGAACGGGCAGGTAAGCGCCTCCTATCTTTCGCAGTATATATCCGAGCAGGCAAAGCTCGAGTATAAGGACCCGGACGGCAACGTCATATTCGACAATTCCGGCGTCAGGCGCGCGTTTGTCCAGGTCGGCCAGCAGTCGTCGTATGATCTGAGTTCCACCTATGTGGTTGGGTTCTCTTTGAAACCGGAGGCCGTAAACGCGCTCAAGCAAGCGGCCGGGGAAAACGCGGGCGGGCAATTTAGCGTGGAGCTCAACGGGCAGACGATCGCGCAGCCGTATGTTGACGCTGCGGCCGTAGGCAACGAAGTGTACCTGGATACCGGCTCCTTCACCGCGGAAAGCGCCAGCCTGCTTGTGCATCAGATCAACAGCGGGGTGATGCCCGTGGCCATTACGCTTTCAAAGGTCTCAAATATCGGCCCGACGACAGGCGTTGCCGCCGCGCAGGCGATTACGGCCGTGTTCGGCGCGGCGCTGGCGCTCGTATGCGTGCTGTTCCTGCTCCGGTACCGTCTGGCGGGCCTCATCGCGGACCTTTCGCTGCTGATATTCGTGCTCGTGTACCTGATGAGCCTGGCCACGATCCCGGGCATACGCCTGAACCTGCCGGGCGCCGCGGGCGTCCTGCTTTCCCTTGCGTTGGCTTCCGCCTCAAACGGCCTGCTGCTTGCGTGCCTGAGAAAAGAAATACTGCTGGGCAAGACGGTGCGCACGGCGGCGAAAACCGGCTTTAGCGAAGCGTTTACGCCAATTTTCAATGCGCATTTTATCGTACTGCTGCTAGCGCTCACGCTTCTTTTTGCGGGCAACGATCCGGTACGGAATTTTGCGGGCGCGTTTGCGGTGGGCACGGTATACAGCTTTTTGCAGGCGCTCGTCACGCGCGGGCTGTTCGGCCTTTTGATGGGCTTCCCTGCGGGGAATAAAAAGCTGTATGTATCCCGCCGGGCGGTTACCGGCAGGGCTGCCCAGTAAGGAGGGGACGCAGATGGATTTTGTGAAAAGCTTCAAGCGCTGGCATATCATTGCCGCTTCGGTCATCGCGGCGGCCGTCATGCTCCTGGCGGCGTTCGGCGCGCTCAATACCGGGGTTGACTACGCGGGCGGCACGCTCATGACCATAAACCTGCAGGCCGAATTCGAAGAAAACGATATAGCGGGCGCGCTCAACAAAAGCGGCGTTTCCGGCGCCCGCGTGCAAACGGCGGGGGACAGGAAAACGCTTGCGGAGATCCGCATGCAATATTCCGGGGACATGGAAACGCTCAAAAGCTCCCTTGAGCAGAGCCTTGCGGGCGCCTACCCGGGCGCGAAAGTCATTTCGGCGGAGTCCGTTACGGCGGCGCATGCCGGGCAGCTGTTTATCAGCCTTTTCGTACCGGCGGTTTCGGCCTGCGCCATCGGGTTTTTATACGCATGGGTCAGATACGGCCTGCCTGCGGCCATATCCGCCGGGCTGACGCCGCTCTATTCCCTCGCGTTTCTGTTGGGCGTTTCCGAGGCCGTCCGCGTCACGGTCAATACGCCGTTTGTCGGGGCCGCGCTGCTCACTGCCGCTTGCTCGGTCATTGGCGTTTGTCTGCTCTTTGAGCGCCTGAAAAAAAGCTATCAGGACGATCCGCAGGCGGACAAGCACCGCAAAGAGCTGACCAACGCCGGTATCCGCGGCAGCATCCCGGGCCTTCTGACGCTGTTCTGCGCTTTGGCCGCCGTGCTGATCGCGCTTGCCGTATTCGGCGGCGCATCCCTGTGGGAGTTTGCTCTGCCCGGCGTCATCGGTCTTGTCGGCTGCGCGCTTTCCGCCATATTCCTTGCGGCGCCCCTGTGGGCCGCGCTGCAGGATTATGCGGGGAACAGACCCGCCGCCCGGAAGAAAAAGGCGAAGAAGACTGCTAAGAAAAAATAAGCGCGATGAGGCGGGCAAAAAGCCCGCCTCATTTCTAAGGGGGACCGATGCTACGTTTTGAACCGTTTTCTCGGGAAGATACGGCCCATATTGCACGCATTGCGGAGGAAAACGGAATTTCCGCGCTTTTGGCGTCCCTGCTCTTTCACCGCGGTATATTGGAACGGGGGGAAGTCGCGGCGTTCCTGCATCCCGGGCCGGAGCAGCTATGCAATCCGTTCCTTTTGGACGATATGCGCGCCGCGGTGGCCCGCATCCATACGGCGACGGCCCAAAAAGAGCGGATCTGCGTATACGGGGATTACGATGCCGACGGCGTTTGCTCTACCGCCATGCTTGTTTCCTACTTGCGCGCACAAGACGCGGACGTCATATATTATCTGCCCTCCCGCCATACCGAGGGCTACGGGATGAATGTGGAAGCGTTAAAATCCATCGCTTCAGAGAGCGTTCAGCTGATCGTCACGGTGGACAACGGCATCGCGGCAAAAAGCGAGGTTGCCCTGTGCCGGGAGTTGGGCATGGACGTCATCATAACGGACCACCACCAGTGCCCGGAGGAGCTGCCCGAATGCACGGCCGTCGTAAACCCGCACAGGCAAGGCAGCGCGTACCCCAATCCGGACCTCTGCGGCGCGGGGGTGGCGTTCAAGCTCATACAGGCCTTGGGCGCGGCACGGGAGCAATTGAAATCGTACCTGCCGCTTGCGGCGCTGGCCACCGTGGCGGATATCGTGCCGCTGCGCAATGAAAACCGCGCCATCGTCAGCATGGGCCTGCCGCTTGTGCCGGGCCATATGGGCCTTAACGCATTGCTTGCGGTATCGGGCAGCGCGGGGCAGGAGATCACAAGCGAGGTCCTCGCGTTCCGCCTTGCGCCCCGCATCAACGCCGCGGGCCGTATGGGGGACGCGGCGCGCGCGCTTTTGCTCTTGATGGCGGAGGAGGAAGAACGAGCGAAGGAGCTCGCACTCATACTCAATGAGGAAAACGAGCGCAGGCAGGACGAGGAAAGAGGCATATTGCAGCAGGCGCGCCGCATGTTAGAGGGTAAAAACACGGCGGCCATGCGTGCCATACTGCTCTATTCCCCCGATTGGAGCCCGGGCGTTATAGGCATTGTGGCGTCCAAGCTGGTGGAGGAATATAATAGACCGGTGCTGCTGTTCCATCTAAGCGATGACGGGCTGCTCACGGGCTCCTGCCGCAGCATACCCAAGGTGCACCTCTATGATTGTTTGAGCGCGTTTTCCGGGATGTTCCTGCGGTTCGGCGGGCATGCGCAGGCCGCGGGGCTGACGATGGAGTTTAGAAAATTCCATGAGTTTTCCGCCGCGTTTGACGCGTATTTACGCAAGACCTATCCGGCCTCCGTGTTTGTTCCTTCCGCAAAATACGAATGCGCGCTCGGCCTGCCGGAACTTACGCTGCAAAACACGCGGGAGCTTGCGCTTCTTGCGCCCTATGGGGAGGGCAACCCCCAGCCCGTGTTCCTTGCGCGGAATATCGGCCTGACGGATGTGGAAACCATGGGCAGGGACGGCGCGCACCTCAAAGCCAGCGCGGAGCAGGGCGGCCGCACCGTCCGGCTTGTGGCGTTCGGGAGGGGCGGTGACCGCGGCGCGTATACGGACGGCGGCCGCTTTCACATCCTGTATACGCCCGAGGCGAATGTGTGGCAGCAAAAAGCGCGCCTGCAGCTGATGCTGCGCGCCATAAAGCCCGTTTCCCCGTTTGAGGACCCGCAGTTC
>DATMXR010000205.1:0-4756 GCA_035561315.1 Feifaniaceae bacterium | reverse complement strand
CGGCGTGAAGTGCCCCGTGGAATTCACTTTGGAACCGCACGGCGTATCCGCCAAAAAAAGCGGGTGCCTCGGCCTGTGCGAGCTGGGGCCGCTGCTTCGCATCGAGCCGGAGGGGTATCTCTACACAAAGGTATCCCCCGGTGACTGCGCGGAGATCGTGCGGAAAACGGTTTTGCGCGGGGAATTTATAGAGCGCCTCGGCTGCCGCGGCGGCGAAAAGGCATACCAAAAGCAGGAGGATATCCCCTTTTATCAAAAGCAGACCCGGCTGGTGCTGGGCCATTGCGGGAATGCGGACGCGACGTCCATCCACGAATATATGGGGCTCGGCGGCTTCCGCGCGTTTGAAAAGGCGCTCTTTGATATGACGCCGGACGAGATCGTAAGCGAAATTTCCGAGTCCAATCTCAGGGGCCGCGGGGGCGGCGGGTTCCCCACCGGGCGGAAATGGTCCCAGGTGAAGCGCCAGAACGCCGAAAAGAAGTATATCGTCTGTAACGGCGACGAGGGCGACCCGGGCGCGTTTATGGACCAGAGCGTCATGGAGGGCGACCCGCTCCGGATGCTCGAAGGCATGATGATCGCCGGGCTTGCCTGCGGCGCAACGGAGGGCTATATCTATGTCCGCGCGGAGTATCCCATGGCGGTAAGCAGACTGCGGGCGGCCATCGACCAGGCAACGGAGCTGGGCCTGCTCGGGAAGAATATCCTTGGCAGCGGCTTTGATTTCACCATTCAGATCAGCCGGGGCGCGGGCGCGTTCGTGTGCGGCGAGGGCAGCGCGCTCACGGCGTCGATTGAAGGCAAGCGCGGCATGCCGCGCGTAAAACCGCCGCGCACGGTGGAGCATGGGCTGTTCCATATGCCGACGGTGCTCAACAACGTGGAAACATTCGCAAATGTTCCGCTCATCATCGAAAACGGGGCGCAATGGTACAGAAGCATCGGCCCCGAAAACAGCCCCGGCACCAAGGCGTTCGCGCTCACCGGCAATATCAAAAACACAGGCCTCATCGAAATCCCCATGGGCACGACCCTCAAAGAGGTCATATTCGACATCGGCGGCGGCATGCGCGACGGGGGCGAGTTTAAGGCGGTGCAGATCGGCGGGCCGTCCGGCGGATGCCTGACAAAGGAGCACCTCGGCCTGCCCCTCGATTTTGATTCGCTTTTAAAGGCGGGCGCCATGATCGGCTCCGGCGGCCTGGTGGTGATGGGAAACGACACCTGTATGGTGGAGGTCGCCCGGTTTTTCATGAATTTCACGCAGAACGAATCGTGCGGCAAATGCGTCCCCTGCCGCGAGGGCACCAAACGTATGCTTGCCATACTGGAGCGCATCGTCGCGGGGAACGGCGAGGACGGGGACATCGACCTGCTTCTGGAGCTTGCGGATACCATTTCCGCGACGGCGCTCTGCGGCCTCGGGAAGACCGCGCCGTCCCCCGTGGTGAGCACGATCAAATATTTCCGCGAGGAATACGAGGAGCACATCCTGCATAAGCGCTGCCCGGCCAAAAGCTGCCAGGGGCTCAAGCGCATCGTGATCGACCGGGCGCTGTGCCGGGGCTGTTCGAAATGCGCCAGGGTTTGCCCCGCGGGCGCGATCACCGGGCATGTCAAAGAGCCGTTCGTGATCGAGCAGGAAAAGTGCGTCAAATGCGAGGCCTGCGTAAGCGCCTGCGCGTTCAGCGCGATCGGGGAGGTGTTCTAGCCATGGGTCAGATGCAAACGCTGACGATAGACGGGATTCCCATGGAGATCAACGGGGAAAAGAATCTTCTGGAGCTGATCCGCAAAGCGGGCGTCGAACTGCCCACATTCTGTTATTATTCGGAGCTTTCCATTTACGGGGGCTGCCGCATGTGCATGGTGGAAACCGGCAAGGGCGTGGAAGCGGCCTGCTCCACGCCGCCGAAAGCCGGTATGGAGATCCGCACGAATACCGAGCGGCTGCGCAAATACCGCAGGATGATTCTGGAACTGCTGCTCTCCAACCACTGCCGGGACTGCACCACATGCTCCTACAGCGGCAAATGCAAGCTCCAGGATCTTGCCAGGCGCTTCAATATCCGGGACGTGCGGTTCCCCAACACCTCCCCGACGCCCCAAATCGACGCTTCCTCTCCGTGTATCACGCGGGACCAGAGTAAGTGCATCCTCTGCGGGGACTGCGTGCGGATGTGCGACGAGGTGCAGAATGTGGGGGCGATCGGCTTTGCCCGCCGCGGTTCAAAAATGTCCATCAGCACCGCGTTTAACGTGCCGCTCGCCGGCTCCCCCTGCGTGGGCTGCGGGCAGTGCGCGGCCGTATGCCCCACCGGCGCGATCATCGTGAAGAACGACGTTTCCGAAGTATGGAAGGCGCTGGACGATAAAAGCGCCAAGGTCTCCGTGCAGATCGCCCCGGCGGTGCGGGTGGCGCTCGGCAAGGAGTTCGGCATTCATAACGGGGAAACCATCATGGGGAGGATCGTCGCCGTGCTGCACCGGATCGGCTTTGAAGAGGTGTACGATACCTCCACCGCCGCGGACCTGACTGTGCTGGAAGAAGCGGGCGAGTTGATAACGCGCCTGGAGGACGGGGCCGATATGCCGCTGTTCACCTCCTGCTGCCCGGCCTGGGTGCAGTACTGCGAAAAGAAGTACCCCGAGCTGCTGCCGCATGTGTCCACCTGCCGCTCCCCCATGCAGATGTTCGCCTCCGTCGTCAAGGAGCAGGGCAGGTATTCCAGCAGGCGCGCCGTCCACGTGGCCGTCATGCCCTGCACCGCCAAGAAGTTCGAGGCTGCGCGCGGCGAATTCCGGACGGACGGCGTTCCCAACGTGGACTTTGTGCTCACCACCCAGGAGCTTGTTCAGATGATCCGGGAATCCGGCATTTCGTTTTCCGAGCTGGAGCCCGAGGCGGTGGACATGCCTTTTGGCACCATCACGGGCGCGGGCGTGATATTCGGCGTGACCGGCGGCGTGACCGAGGCTGTTTTGCGCCGCGTTTCAACCGATAAATCCCAGACCGCGCTCAAATCCATCGCCTATACCGGCGTGCGCGGGATGGAGGGGGTAAAGGAAGCGAGCGTTCCCTACGGCGGCAAAACGCTGCGGATCGCGGTGGTCAGCGGCCTCGGAAACGCCGGGAAGCTCATCAAACGCATCAAGGACGGGGAGCGTTTTGATCTTGTGGAGGTCATGGCCTGCCCGGGCGGCTGCGTCGCGGGCGCGGGCCAGCCGTTCGCGGCTTTTGAGGAAAAGGAAGCGAGGGGGAAAGGCCTTTATGCGGCCGATAAGCTCTGCAACATCAGGCGTTCCGAGGAAAACCCGCTCATGATGGCGCTGTACAACGGGCTTCTCAAAGGCCGCGTGCACGAGCTGCTGCATGTGGAATACGGGAAGACGGGCCGGGAGGAACAGCATGGTTGAGATATGCGTCTGCATCGGGACTTCCTGTCATTTAAGGGGGTCCTGCAATGTGCTTCAGACATTTTTACAGCTGATCGAAGCGCACGCGCTGCACGATAGCGTTACGCTCAGATCCGCGTTTTGCATGCGGCAATGCGATCAGCCGGGCGTCCGGGTATCCGTTAACGGCCGGGCATACGGCGTGGCGCCCGAAGCCGCGGGCACCTTTTTTGAAACGGCCGTCCTGCCCCTCCTCCCATTGGCGCGGGCAAACTGAATAGGAATACGACATTGCCGAGAACGAATTCATGCTCCGGTTTTGCTCCGCAATCCGGGAAAACGTCTGTCCCGATCCGGAAACGTTCGAAAAATTCCTTGGTTTTGCCCGCATGCTTCCCGGCTATCCGGCAAACAATCAGTACCTCGCCTATATCGCGTTCATGACAAAGGTTCTCGGCATCGACCTGTATGAGCGGTATGGGATTGATCTGCGCAAAATGGGGCAGCAGGCGCCCTCCGGGCATTAAACCGAAGCCAACCATCCGCTGAGTTTCAAAAAGGGCGCCGTCGGCGCCCTTTTCCGCTCTTTTCGCAAAGAGTCCTATCGCTAAGAACTGCCGTTACCCGGCGTCGGCCGCGTCTCCTTTTGGGCGCAACGCCGCATATTCCTCCTTCACCGACAGCAGGGATTCCACGCTGTCCCGGATGGCCTGCTTTTCATCGAACCCGCCGCCATGAATGCACCATTGCACGGCGATTCCCAGTATGATGTTGATGATATTGACATAAACGGAGTGCGGCGCGCTGCGGGTATGGAATTGCCCCTCCTCCTGCCCTTTTTTTATGATTCCAACGAGCAGTTCCGCATACCCCTGCTGATTCTCGATTGCAAACGTGTTCGTGTCGCTCTGCAGATTGGACACGAACACCTGCGAAAGAATGGCCGCGCCCGCCGCAACCGTCCAATCCACCATGGGTTCCACGCACGCCCACACCTTTTCCCATGCGTTATCGCTGGTGGCGAGCTTGTGCGCCATCCCCGCGGGCAATACCGGAGTATACTTGTAAAAATCGGTCAGTATGGCTTTCTTGCCCGGAAAATGGTAATAAAACGTGCTTTTTGTGATATCGGCCGCCTCGCAGATATCCCGGACGGTCACCTTGGCGTAGCCCGATTCGTTAAACAGCCGTATCGCGGCCTTTTGTATTTCGTAGGCGGTCCCCTTACCCATATTCAAGCTCCTTTCCGGTTCGCTTCATTATACCAAATTGCAAAACTTTACACAAAAGCAAGCGTCGGTGTATTGACAATTATTTCACAGCGGTATATTCTGTGATTAGTACCATGGTCCTAATA
>DATMXR010000204.1:0-8025 GCA_035561315.1 Feifaniaceae bacterium | reverse complement strand
GCTTTGGCATGACGGAGCTCGGCATTTCCTCTGTACAGGTATTCGACAGCATAGACGATCAAATAAACGGCTGCGTGGGCAGGCCCATGCAGAGCGTCAAAATCAGGATTAAGCCGCGCGAAGGGGACAAGTCCTCCGTGGGCGAGCTCTTTATCAAGTCCGCCGCCATGCACATCGGCCGCATGGCGGAAGGCGAGTTTGTCAAGGCGGAGCTCGACGAGGAAGGCTATTTCGCCACCGGCGACATCGCGCGCTTCGAAGGCGGCAAGCTCTGGATCGAAGGCCGCGTAAAGGACGTGATCATCAACGAAAGCGGCGAAAACGTCTACCCGGACGAGCTGGAGGACGCGTTCGCAGGCATCGACGAAATCCAGCAGGTCTGCGCGTTCGGCGCGGATTTCGGCGGCCCGTACGAGGATATTACGCTGGTGGCGTACGCGGAAAACATCCAGAAGGACCGCGCGCGCATGGACGCGCTCATCAACGCCCTTTCCGCCCGCAATGCCCAATTGCCCATTTACAAGCGGGTGCGCCGCTGCTTCCTCTCCCTTGCGCCGCTGCCGCTCACGGCCTCTTTAAAGGTCAAGCGCGTACGCGTGAAGGAGGATTTGGCGGCAGGCCGGTTTGACGCCATCGAGGTCGATCTCTCAAAGCGCCGCGTGTGCGGCAGCATATCCGTAACGGGCGCGGGCGCGGAGGTGGAGAAGAGCGAGGCGTATCTCGCCATACTCGGCAAAATCAAGGAATTTTTCGCGGAGGAACTCTGCCTGAACGTGGAGGATATTACGGACCGCGCGCACTTTATATACGACCTGGGCGGGGACAGCCTGGCCTCGTTGGGCGTGTTCACAAAGATCGAGGAGCATTTCAAAATCCTCATTACGGACGACGAATACATCGGCTGCACCTGCGCGGAGGACGCGGCGCTGCTGCTGCTCGCAAAGCAGCAGGGCGGCAAGCTGGGCGGCAAAAAGCGCATCTCCGCGTTTGAGGAAACGCCGGAATGGCAGGCGCTCGAAGCCCGCCTCAAGGAAACGGAGGCCATGGGCAACCCCTATTTTATCGCCCACGACTCGCCTCTAAGGGATACGTCGCTTATCCACGGCAAAGAGGTAATCAATTACGGCTCCTACAACTATGTCTGCCTGTCCGGCCACCCGCGCACGGTGAAAGCCGCGCAGGACGCCGCGGCGAAATACGGAACCTCCGCCAGCGGCAGCCGCCTCCTCGCGGGCGAAAAGACGCTGCACCGGGAGCTTGAAAAAGCGATCGCGGAATGGAAACACACCGAAGCCGCGCTGGTGCTGGTGGGCGGCCACAGCACAAACGTGACGTTCGTGGGCAATTTCTGCAACGAGCGGGACCTCATTCTCTACGACGCGCTCTCCCACAATTCCATCATACAGGGCTGCCAGCTTTCCACCGCCCACACCAAGGGCTTCCCGCACAACGATTATGTGGCGCTCGAAAACATACTGCGCGCCAACCGGGATTCGTATGAAAAGGTATTGATCGTCGTCGAGGGCGCGTACTCCATGGACGGCGATATCGCGCCCGTGCCGGAATTTGTGCGCATCAAGAAGGAGTACGGCTGCTTCCTGATGGTGGACGAGGCGCATTCCTCCTGCGTCATCGGCGCGCACGGCGGCGGCGTGGACGAATATTTCGGCCTCGAACCCGACGATATCGATATCAAAATGGGCACGCTTAGTAAAGGCCTTGGCACCTGCGGCGGCTACCTCGCGGGCAAGCGCTCCCTCATCGAATACCAGCGCTACAACGTGCCGGGCTTCGTGTTCTCGGTAGGGCTCTCCCCCGTGCTCGCAGCCGCCACGCTGGAGGGCGTCCGCATTTTGCAGGAGGACAATTCCCTGGTGCAGAGCTTGCAGCAGAACATCAGGGATTTCATGGAGGTCGCCCATTCCTACGGGTTCGATACCTGCCTCGCGGGCGAAACCGCCATCGCGCCCATACTCATCGGCGCGGATATGGACGCGTTCGCGCTTTCCGCGGAGCTGCTCAAGGAAGGCGTGTTCGTGCCCCCCGCGGTCTACCCCGCCGTCCCGAAGGGCCAGGCGCGCCTCAGGTTCTGCCTTACCAGCTCCCACAAGCGGGAGCAGGCGGAGTACGCCATGCAGACGCTGGACCGGCTCATCAAGGAGCACGGTTACCGCGTGCCGCGCAGGGAATATCAGGCGAATAACTGATGCCTTTATCTTAACAACGCTTCTCACAGCACAATAGGGCTTTCCTGTGGTATAGTAGCAGCATCGGAGAACCGGAGCGGAGCGTGGGGTCACCCCCATCCCCCGCTCCGCTTTATTTTACCTGCAAATATAAAAGGGGGAAGCACAATGGCAAAGAGTATGGATCAAACGCTGGAGGATCTGCGCCGGGAACAGGCGAGCCAGCGGGCGGCGTGGGAGAAGCAGAAAGAAAAGCCGCTTACCGCGATTACCGTTGCGTTGGCGGAAAAGGAAAGTAAAAATCAAACGCCTAGGCCCGATTCTTCGTGGCAACCATCGCCACAGTACGGTCCATACGTGGATATGCAACGTGAGTATCCCATTACAATGGCAGGGATGCGTCTGGCAGAAGAGGAAATGAAAACAGCCAAGACGCAGCAGGAACAAACGCCGCTTACCGCAATTACCGTTGCGTTGGCAGAAAAGGAAAGTAAAAATCAAACGCCCGGCATTACTATGGCGGGGCTCCGGCAAGCGGAACAACGGCTGGCCCCAAATATGACGATGGGCGGCTTAAAACGTGCGGAAAAAAACGAGGCAGGGTTGCAGGCGGCGCAGCAAGCGCTTGCGCGGATGAGTGATAAGTCGCAGAATAGCGGAACTTTTGATACCAGCCATTTAACGCTCAATAAGACAATTTCCCATTATGAGAAAGAAATTGCCAATGAAAAATTGACTCCCGATTTGGAAGCAGAACTAAAACGCGCACTTGCAATGGCACGCAATATTACGGAAACAGATCCGGAGCTTGCATATGCTATTTTAGAATATGTTGCAAGTAAGGGACAAGCCATAGAATATGATTTCGATTTATTGCGTGAAAAGCAATCTGTACTTCAAACATGGCTGACGGATTTAAGGAGGCAATCACTGCGGGATTTTTCCAAAAACTCGGGGGTCTCTCAGGAAGCAATTGCAGCGGTCATGGAGCAACAGGCAATTATTGATAGCGAGTTGAAAAAGGTCGAGGCACAAATTCGTTATACGAAAACACACGAAATGAAAGGATCTGAGACAGAATATCCCTTTTATAGAATGTTAAGGAGAGGGGATAAAAATAGTGTATTGAATAATCTGGCGGAAAATATAGCGGATTACTATCAGGAGATATGGTATAATATTGATGAAAACAAAGCGAAACAATTATGGATGAACCTCTATCCTGCTTTATCGACAATCTCGATAATGAATCAGGCAGAGACAGACAGGAAAAGTGAAAGTTTTCCCATTAACCTTTCAAATACGGCAGGTAAAGAAGCGTTTTCTGATCTAAAAAATGACAGAGACGTGTTTACCAAGGATGGCTACATCATAGATCAAAGAAAGTTAACAGGGGTTGGATATAGTTTGCTTGGAAACTCGCCGGGTAATGGCTGTGGTTGGATTTCTGCTTACAATGCATTAAAGGTGCTGGGCGAAGAGCCTGAGCCCTATGATATAATGCGCGAAGTTGAAAGCGGGGCCCTTTTAGCGGGTTTATCGGGTACTGATCCATTGTATTTGGTCCGCTTCTTTAGGAGTAAAGGTTATGATACGGAAATTTACGTTACGAAAGAAGATGTGGAACGGGAAACGCTCAGGTCGGATGCCAGCATTCTGGTATATGGGTATGACTACAATGGCCGGATAGGCGCCCACTTTATTACTGGATACCCTAAGCAGAGTGAAGCTGGAAAGATGAGATTCTTTAACGATGGATACGAAAAGGAAGATTATACTGGACCTATTGATGCGCATTACCATGACTATGATATTTTCCGGTTTGCTATCTGTATAAACAAACCTTAGACATCGCTGGAGCGGGGCCATGTGCCCCGCTTTTTCTGCATATCTCATTCTTATCCCACTTTACGAACAAATGTGCTTATGGTACAATATGACAAACATAAATCGGATATAGTACCCGGTATTGCCGGGGGAAAGCGGGTAAAGGCATATGCATTTAAACGACGTTCGCTTGCCCCGTATTTTAAAGCTTTGCTGCCTGATATTTATTTGCATCAGTCTTACCGGATGCCTTTCGGTGTTTGGGCCGGGTGGCTGCGGGCACCCCCCGGAAGCGGACAATCCAAATTTGCTTGTCATAAGACAACAGGAAGATTATAGAAGACAACCCAAATTTGAAAATATGGTCACCTATGACAGTACGGCGGTTTATTATCTTTGCAATACGGAAGGCGGCTCTCGGTTATACCGCGCGGAGCCGGGGCAAGAGCCGAAGGTACTCTATATGTTTAAGCATCCTGTACAGGAGATTGCCTCTTGGGGCGATACCCTTTTGGTATACGGTCAACTGCCTTTGGAGGAAGGACAAAAAGAAAAGCAAAAGAATGGGGCGAATCGGGAGGAGTATGGCATCTATTTGCTATATAAAAAGGATACTGTCTTATCCCCGGTGGTCACCATGAAAGACCCTGAAGCATACCGGGGAATCATACTACAAAACCGTACGAACTATATGAGGCGGGAAAGGTTTGCGCTAAGGGCCGTTTTTAACGAAGAAACCATAGGCGAGCCGTTTGCTTACCTCCTGGATGCCTTGTATCCCCAATGGCTGGGGCGAGACATTTCAACGGAAGACCAGCAGACAGTCCTGCGGCTATTTGGAAACCAGTTGGAGAAGGAATATACTATTCCCGGATTCTACTGGGGGGATATCTGGATGCTTGAAGGTGGCTCTTTGATAGTAAGCGGAAGATACGAGGATGGCATGTATGGTGATATTGGCTATACCCGATTGGACAGCAAAGCCAGAAATGGGGGACCAACTTACGGAGGTAATGGGTATTTATTCTATGAAAATGCGCCGTATGGAATATATGCAAGCTCGAATGATATTAGTATCACGCCAGCCCGTGAGCTGTCAAAAAGTGAATTCGTAGCTGTGCTGCGTCCGGAACGTGAACGATTTATGAAATGGTACTCCGGCCAACGGGGGCGTATGCAGTATTTGGTGGTATCCAGCCATACAAATCAAATAGAGATATATGGAGAAGAGGACTTCAATGATGTCAAATACGCCATCGGCCATAAAATTCTGGCCCTTGACCTTGATACCATGCAGCAGACAAAAGAGCTCGCCCTCACCACACCCCGCGAACAGGTGCTCTATGTAAGCGAAGCGGGGGCCTATACCTGGCGGCATGACGAAAGCCGCATATTTCTCACCAATTGGGAGGGGCAAAGCAAACCCGTGAGCGATACCATTCCCTATACGCCCCGCTATGAAACGGATGAAGACAGAGCGCAGAACGACGCCTGTAATACCTGGTATGTGGAAGTGGACCCGGAACGCAGCCGCCTGCTGATATTCGACATGACGCAGGGAGAAACCGCTTTGCTTGCCGTTGTGCCAGTTGAATAATCGCAGTAAAAAACGGCTTTACGTGCAAAGCCTCTGAGCCAAGATATGAACGGGTGTAAACAGAACCCGAAGATTGGGGTCCTGTTTTTTCACATTTGCCCTTGACGTTACATGACGTGTAATGTTATGATTTGTGTAACGTAAGGGGGCGTGCGATATGGACACCATCGTATTGTCGGGCAAAAAGGAACTGGATATTTACATCAACCCGCAGCGGCAGAAGCTGCTGCGCTGCATGAAAATCGCGGGCGTACCCATGAATCCCAAGCAGCTTTCGGATCAAATCGGCATTTCGGCTTCGGCGGTGCAGCACCACATCAAAAAACTGGTGGAGCTTGGGATTGTGGAGCTGGACCATACCGCGCGCATCCGGGGCATCACGGCAAGCTATTATAAGGTATTGCCCAGGACCGTCAGCATCGGCGGCATGCTTGAGGACGGCAATACCGAGCAGCGCTTTGCCTTGATGCAGAATTCCATAAACGCCATATTTTCGGGATTTTCGGAATACTGCAAAAGCAACAGGCCGAAGACCGGGCAGGACGTGCAGCATGGGGAAATGCTTTCGGGCGTCATTCACCTGACCCGGGAGGAAGCCAAGGAGCTCTACGGCGTCATACGGGCGTTTTTGGACAGCCGCGAGGAAAAGAAAGAAGAAACGATTCCCTGGGAGTTTGCGCTTATCGCCTATCCGGCGGCGGAGGCAAAGGATGCGTAGAAGCTTGCAGATCATCGTTTTCCTGAAGAATTTCGCCACCGGCATCATGGCCCCGGTATTGACGCTCACACTGCTTGCGCACGGCGCTTCCATCAGCACCGTATCGCTGCTGATGGGATCGTATTCCTTTACCGTGATCGCGGCGGAATTCCCAAGCGGCGTGTTTGCGGACCTGTGCGGAAGAAAGAAGGCGTTTCTGCTTTCCACACTCTTTAATCTGCTTTCCTATTCCCTGCTGCTGGTTTCAAAAACGATTTTCCTCCTGTTCATCGCCATGGTCGTACACGGCCTTTCCCGCGCGTTTTCCTCGGGCAGCATCGACGCGCTGGCGATCGACGGCGCGGCTGCAAACGGCGCTGCGCTTGCCAAGATCACGGGGCGGCTTTCGATACTCGAAAGCGCGGGCCTGGCGGCGGGCGCGTTATCGGGCGGCTTTTTATCCGGCTTCGGCGCGCTGTATGAAGGCAACCTCATAGCAAATCTCGCGATCTACGCGCTGCTGTTTCTTTTGACGGTATGCTGTGTGCGCGAACAACCCCGCGCGCAGGCGAGGGAGGAAAAGGGGAATGCCGGGTTCCGGCGGCTCGGGCTGCATGTAAAGGAAAGCCTTTCCTTTGCGGCGCAAAAGGGCATGGTAAGGATGCTGTTTGTGTTTTCGTTTATCACGGGCTTTGCGCTGGTATCTATCGAGATCTACTGGCAGCCCGCGCTCAACGCGCTTTCCCCCGCCTCCTGGCTCTTGGGTGTGGTAAGCTTTGCGGGATTTTTCTGCGTGATGCTGGGCAGCAAGGCAATCGAGCGCCTGCTTATAAAGCGCCCGGACGGCGGCGCGGCGCTGCTGCTTGGGTGTAAGGCGCTGTTCGGGGGCTGCCTCATATTGCTCGTTTCCCAGTTCCGGGCGCACTTCTTTATCACCGTGTATATGCTGGCCTACCTGTTCCTGGGCGGCGGAAGCGTGGCCGAAAGCACGCTTTTAAACCATGCGGCTCCCGCCGGCCAGCGGGCGAGCATACTCTCCCTGTTTTCCTTCGCGCTGCAGATAGGCGCGCTCTTTGCCTCCCTGGCCGGCTACGTGGTGAGCGCGCAGACGAATTTCCGCAACATGTGGCTCATTGCGGGCGCGCTGCTTTTGCTCGGCGCGGGTACATTCGCCCTGGTATCTGTTAAACAGCGCAGCAGGGCGGTAGCGGAGAAGGAGCCGGAACCGCCCATGGAAGTCCGGACGGAAAGTGTGCCGGAAGTACAGCCTTGCGAAACCGAAACGATACCTTAACAACGCTTCTCAGAGCACAATAGGGCTTTCCTGTGGTATAGTAGCAGCATCGGAGAACCGGAGCGGAGCATGGGGTCGCCCCCGAGCAATTTATGACGTATTATCCTATTGGCACGGTTGTACTCTTGCAGGGCGGGAATCGCCCTTTTATGATTTTTGGGCGCAGACAAATCCAGACCACGACCAATAAGGAATGGAACTATGTAGCTTGCCCGTATCCTGAGGGAAACCTGGGGGATCAATACAATATCTTTTTTGAGCATGAAGAAATCGCAACCGTGCTCCATCCGGGTTGGGTATCTGAGTATGAATACGAAATGCAGCGGATGCTGAATCAAGCTTAAAACTAATATTAGAGGCGGGGTACGAGCCCCGCCTCTTATTTAAATATAAACTTTTTAATGTATGATTTACGAACTGATGT
>DATMXR010000203.1:0-8321 GCA_035561315.1 Feifaniaceae bacterium | reverse complement strand
ACATATCGGCAGTCCCTTTTCTTTTTATTCTTCCTTACCTTCTGACCATCTTATAGTATACATTCGCCGTCTGACGGTAAACGATCAGATACACCAGTGCGAACACCGCGGAGGTGACGAGTATGCAGCCCAAAGTCAGCGTCTTGTCAAAGAGGCTGAACACTTCGAGCATTTTGGATATCATATTGCTTGCGGCGAATATGTGCATGAGCGCGCCGATGAGCGGCAGGAAGAACACCCACAGGATCTGCTTGTTTATGGTATCCTTCACTTCCTCGCTCTGCATGCCCACTTTTTGCAGGATCTCAAACCGCTCCTTGTCCTCCTGCCCTTCCGTGACCTGCTTGAAATAGATCATCAGCACCGTCACCGCAAGGAACAGCACGCCGAAGAACACGCCCAGGAACAATAATCCTCCATATACGCCGTAGCCTTCGGTGCGGGCGGAATAAATATCGCTGACGCCGCTAAATTCCCCGTACCTCTCAAGCATCGCGTCCTCAAACGCCGCCACGAACGCTGCGCCGTCCTCCTCCGCGCCGCGGATATCCAGCATCAGGATCTGATCGAGCACCAGCCCGTGCTCCAGCTGCGTAAACTCGGAGTTCTCATAGCGCACGATATGCCCCATATTGTTTTTCGGCGCGTTTTCCGGGGTCACAAGCTTTTCCGGGGACCCGACGAGTTCCACGCCGTATTTCGCGGCAAGTTTGCCCAAAATGCCGTCGACCTCCGCATAGCTGCCCGCATCCAAATCCCGCAGGGACATGCGCAGGCCATACGGATGCATTTCCCGCAAAATCTGCTCCTGCCCCAGGTAGAGCGCCGACGTGCCCGACACCGTCACGATGAGCATGGTGGAAAAAACGCAGATGCTCGCAAGCCCGCGCGCGTTCTGGCGCATGCGGTGGAACATGGAGGAGATGGAAATAAAGTTTTCCGGCTTGTAATAGAGCTTCCTGTTGCGCCGGAGCAGCCGCAAAAACGCGATGCTGCCCGCGTGGAACAGCAGGAATGTCGCGATGATGACGAGGAAGGCAGCCGGGAAAAACAACCCGATCGCCACGGCCATGTCGTTAGAGAAAATGGCCACCAGGTACGCGATTCCCAGCAGCAGCAGCCCGATTACGGTTGCGGGAACAACGGTCTTCGACTCCTTTTCTCCCTTGCGGTCGCTCTTTAGCAGCTCCGCCGTATCCGTCACGCGGATGCGGACGCCGTTATAAAGGGAGGTGGTCACGAACACCGCGAAAAAGAGCAGCGCGGTCCCCGCGAACGCGAACCACGGGAGCACGAACGCGCTGCCTTCCGCCGCGTGCAGCATATGCATCAGCAGCATAAAGAGCAGCCGCCCTACCGCCATACCCAGCAAAATGCCCGCCGTGACGCCCGCGCCCACCACGATGAGGTTCTCCCATTTGAGCACGCGCGCCACCTGCCGCCGGTTCATGCCCAGCACGCTGTAGAGGCCGAACTCCTTTTTCCGGCGCTTGACCAGGAACGCGTTGATATAGAGCATAAAGAAAAACGCGAACAGCGTAAACACGATGACGCCCGCAACGAACATCCCCTGCGCGGTCTCCCCGCCCGGCACGTTCTTGAGCCCCGGCGAGAATATCATGGCCAGTATCAGAAAATACACGCCGCTGATGATGGCCGTGGCCAGGAAATAGGGCACGTATACCTGGCGGCTGCGCATGACGTTGGAACGCGCAAGCTTGAAATAAAAGCCCTTATTCACCCTGCGCACCTCCGTCCTCCAGTATGGAGAGGTTGTGGATAATACGCTCGTAAAATGCGCGGTTGTTATCCTCCCCGCGGTAAAGCTGGCTGAATATCTCGCCGTCGCGTATGAACAGCACGCGCCCGGCGTGGCTTGCGGCAAGCGCGCTGTGCGTGACCATGAGTAGGGTGCGGCCTTTTTGATTCAGGTCGCCGAACAGCGCGAGCAGGTTGGCGGAGGAGCGGGAATCCAAGGCCCCCGTCGGTTCGTCCGCGAGCAGCAGCTGCGGATTGGTGATAATGGCGCGACCCACCGCCGCGCGCTGCTTTTCGCCGCCGGACACCTCGTAGGGGTATTTGTTCAACAGCTCCGCAATGCGCAGCTCCTGCGCCACGGGAAGGAGCCGCTGCTCCATTTCCGCAAGCGGCGTGCGCTTTAAAACAAGGGGCAGCAGGATATTGTCCTTCAGCGAGAACGTATCCAGGAGGTTGAAATCCTGGAACACGAATCCGAGATTGTCCCGCCGGAATTCCGAAAGCTCCCGCTCGGGGATTGCCTTGAGGCTGCGGCCGGAGAGGCAGACGTCCCCGCCGCTCGGCTTATCCAGCGAGGCGATGATATTCAAAAGCGTGGACTTGCCGGAGCCGGACGGCCCCATGATGGCAACAAACTCGCCCGAGCCGACTTCAAAGCTGACGTCCCGCAGCGCGACGCACTGCTTGAGCCCCAGGCGCGTATTGAACACGCGGCGCACATGATCGATCTTCAACAGTTCCATGGATAGGCCTCCTCTTTGCCTGTCGCGGCAAATATGATGGAGGAATCGTATCAAATTCCAATATGCCGCATCCATCGAACCGCCTTACAGTTTGATCGATGCGGCTTACAGTTTTGTCACATACCTAATTCCACCGCCGCAGGTCAGGAGAATATCTCCCGCTCCTGCCGCGGGAAGCGCATGACGGCCTTCGTGCCCTTTCCCCAGACAGAAACGAGCTCCAGCTTCACGCCCAGCGCGTCGGAAACCCGGCGGGCAAGGAACAGGCCTATGCCGCTCGCCCGCTTGTCGATCCGCCCGTTGCGGCCGGTGTACCCTTTTTCAAACACGCGGGGCATATCCTCCGGCCGTATGCCGCAGCCGGTGTCCTCCAATACCAGCGCGTTATCCTCCACGTACATCCGAACGCCGCCCCGCTGCGTGTATTTGACGGCATTGGAAAGAAGCTGCTCGAGCACGAACGCAAACCACTTCGCGTCGGTCAGCAAGGTGAGTGAAAGCTCCCCGACCTCCGCCGTAAGGCCCTTTGCGATAAACAGCGGCGCGTATTTGCGGATGCTTTCGCGCACGAGGGGCTCCAGTTCGCAGGGCATAAGCACAAGGTCCGCCGCGATATCCGCCGAGCGCACATACTGCATGGCAAGCTCCGCGTAGCGCTCCACCTCGAACAGTTGGCGGTTTATGAGCGTGCGGTCAAGCTCCGGGCTTTCCATCAAAAGGCGCATCGCGGCGATGGGCGTCTTGATCTGGTGCATCCATAGCGTAAAATAGGAAATGGTCGCCCGGTGGGACATGGAAAGCTCCTCTTTTTCCGTTTGTGCGCGGGCCAGATACCCGTCCGCGATCTCGCAGTAGAGCCGCTCCACGCGGTTGCCGCCCTCGGGAAGCTCCTGCTCAAATTCATTCAGGTGCGCCTTGACCTCCAGCAGGGCCCGAAGCCGCCGCAGCATGGCAAACAGGTCCAGGCCCACGACGAGGAGGAACGCAAGCGCGCCCAGCAGCACGCTGTAGCGGATATCCTCCCCCGATGCGCCGTTGAGCGCCCAGAAGCCAATGACAAGGACGTTGCTCAAAAGACAGAACAAAAACAGCGTTTTCCGGTAACCGATATAGGAGAGAACGCCCCGCCAGAACGGCAGGCTGCGCCCGGTTCCCGTTTTCTTCTGCTTGCGCGCCTTGCCTGACATTTGGCCCTCCTTCTCGTAGAAAATTGCGTTTGCCGGGGAATGATGCTCCCGGCGTTCCGCGTATTTACGCGGCCGTATGCAACGGCGCGCCCGCCCTTCAGCTATTGATTATCCGTTCCCGGGTCCTCTAGAAGCTGGTACCCTTCCCCCTTGCGGGTGACGATGCAGCCGCTGAGGCCCGCGGGCTCCAGCTTGCGCCTGAGGCGGTTCATGTTTACCGTGAGGGTGTTGTCGTCTATATAGCTGTCGCTGTCCCAAAGCCGCAGCATGATCTCCTCCCGGGAGACAACCCTGCCTTTGCGGGAAAGCAAAAGCTGCAAAATGCGCAGCTCGTTCTTGGTCAGTTCCAGCTTTCCCTCCTTTGTATACAGGCAGCTTTCGGCCAGGGAAAGCCGCGCGCCGCAAAATTCCGGCTCCTGCGCCGCCTGCCCGCCGCTCCTTCTTAACACGGCCTGCAGCTTCGCGATGAGCACCTCCATGGAAAAGGGCTTCATTAAATAATCGTCCCCGCCCATCTGCATGGCCATGACGATATCCATATCCTCCGAACGGGAGGAAAGGAACACGACGGGGACGTCTGAAACCTTGCGGATCTCCGTGCACCAGTAATAGCCGTTATAATAGGGAAGCGCCACATCCATCAGCACAAGCTGCGGGCGGCATTTATAAAACGCCCGCATGACGTCCGAAAAATCCTCCGCCGCGCAGGGCGCGCAGCCCCACCGCGCAAGCTCCTGCGCGACGAGGTTTGCGATAACGGCGTCGTCCTCCACGATCAATACGTTTATACCGGCGCCCGTGTTCTGCTGCATGGCATGTCCCTCCGGCATCTGTTTAGCAATTGTTCCCTTCTGAGTAGTTCCCTAGGCATCATAGCACGCGGCCGGCAAACACTTCAAGGGATGTTCATTTCTTGTGATGGGATAGCACTTTGTTGTTACTTTTAAACATTCTGCGTGAAAATATTTTACACCGCTTGGTTCCGTATGATATGCTATGTAATATAGCAGACTCATACGTACACAGACGGATTACTGTTGCCGGGAGGAAACTGAACATGCTGGATATGGGCAAATGGGAACAACTCGCCGCGCGTTGCGCGAAGGACCGCCCGGGCGTGCCGGGCAGGCTGGGCGGGAAAATCGCCGTCGTCACGGGCAGCGCGCAGGGCTTTGGGCGCGGCATTGCGGAGGAATTATACCGCGAGGGCGCATGCGTCGTTCTGGCGGACCTGAATGAGGCTTTGGCCGCCGAGGTCGCAAAAGAGCTTGGCGAGCGCGCGTTCGCCGTAAAAGCGGACGTTTCCAGCGAGGAAGGCGTCGCCCATATGATCGGCGCGACGGTGGAGCGGTTCCACGGGCTGGACCTGTTTGTCAGCAACGCCGGGGTATTGAAGGCAGGGAGCCTGGACGAACTGGAAAAGAAGGATTTTGAATTCGTCACCTCCATCAACTATACCGCGTTCTTCCTGTGCGCCAAGTACGCCTCCCGCGTGATGAAGGCGCAGTTTCAGGCAAACCCCGATTGGTCCGGCGACATCATACAAATCAACTCCAAAAGCGGGCTTGTCGGCTCCAACAAAAACTTCGCCTACGCGGGCAGCAAGTTCGGAGGCATCGGCCTGGTGGAAAGCTTTGCGCTGGAGCTCTGCCCCTTCCGCATCAAGGTAAACGCCATCTGCCCGGGCAATTTCCTGGACGGCCCTCTGTGGATGGACCCGGAGCGCGGCCTTTTTGTGCAGTATCTCAATGCCGGAAAAGTACCGGGGGCGAAAACCGCCGCGGACGTCAAGCGGCATTACGAAAGCCTTGTTCCCATGAAGCGCGGCTGCTTCCCCAGGGACGTGGCGCGCGCCATATTCTACGCCGTGGAGCAGAACTATGAGACCGGCCAGGCCATCCCCGTGACCGGCGGGCAGAACATGCTGCATTGATGGTTAAGGAAAGCGCGGGAAGGGTAAAGAAAAGATATGATGGATCAACGGATACTCACTAAGCTGAACCAGCCCGGAAAGGAAACGCGGCTTTTGGCGCTGAAAGCCGTCGCGGCATCATCTAAACTGCCGCCAAGCGACCCGCGCTATATCAACAACCATATCCACACCACATATTCCTTCTCCCCGTATTCGCCGGCGGCGGCAGTATATTTCGCCCGCGCGGCGGGGCTGTGCACCGCGGGCATCATAGACCATGACAGTATCGGCGGCGCAAAGGAATTCTTGGAGGCGGGCGACATCCTAGGCATGCCCACCACGATCGGCATGGAATGCCGCGTGAGCATGGCGGGAACGCCGCTGGCTCGCCGCACCACCAACAACCCGGACCAACCCGGCGTCAGCTACATGACGATGCACGCCGTACCGCATGAGAATATCGATATGCTGCAATCCGCCTTCGCCCCGCTTCGGGAAAAACGCAACGCGAGAAACCGTGCGATGACGGAGAAGATCGACGCAATGCTCGCCCCCCGCGGCATCCGGCTGGATTTTGATTTGGACGTATTGCCGCTTTCCCAGTACGCATCGGGCGGCAGCGTGACCGAGCGGCATCTGATGTACGCCCTCGCGCATAAAATCGTAGAAGCGGCGGGCCGGGGCGAGGGCGCCGTCGCGCTGTTAAATAAGCTGGGCGTCGCCCTTTCGGAAAAGCAAAAAAAACTGCTGCTGGATACCGTCTATCCCTTTTATGAGTACGATTTATTAGGTATACTGAAAAGTGCCTTCGTACCGCTGGTGTACATCCCCGCAACGGATGAGTGCCTCTCCTTAAACGAGGCCGTGAAGCTCGCCTCGGACGTCGGCGCGGTATTCTGCTACGCCTATTTGGGCGACGTGGCGGACAGCGTAACGGGCGACAAAAAGGCCCAGAAGTTCGAGGACGGCTACCTTGACGAGCTGTTCGGCGTACTGAAGGATTATAACGTCCGCGCCGTCACCTACATGCCGCCGCGCAACACGCGGGCCCAGCTTGACCGGCTGCGCGCGCTGTGTAAATCCTACGGCATGTTTGAGATCTCCGGCGAGGACATCAACTCCCCCCGGCAGGATTTTGTATGCAAAGCCATGGAGGACCCGCAGTTTTCCAATTTGATAGACGCGACATGGGCGTTGATCGCGCATGAACGCGGGGAAAAGAAACTACTCTGAATGCGAGGGCATTGCCCGGAAAGGAAACGATTATGAAAACAAAGGCAGTACGGCTTTACGGAGCGAACGACCTCAGGCTGGAAGAATTCGAACTCGACGCCCTCAAACCCGACGAGGTGCGCGCAAAGGTCATTTCCGACAGCATCTGCATGAGTTCCTACAAGGCGGCCATACAGGGCGCGGCCCACAAACGCGTCCCCAACGACGTCGCCACAAACCCCACCATCATCGGCCACGAGTTCTGCGGCGAGATTTTGGAGGTGGGCGAAAAGTGGAAGAACAAGTTTAAGCCCGGCGATCATTTCGCGATACAGCCCGCACACTTCTACAAGGGCGCCCTGGGGGCACCCGGCTACTCCTACCGCAACTGCGGCGGCGACGCCACTGTCGTAAACATCCCCATGGAGATCATGGAGACGGACTGCCTGTTCCGCTATGACTCCGACGTATATTTCTACGGCTCGCTGGCGGAGCCCGTCAGCTGCATCATAGGCACCTACCACGCCATGTACCACACCAAGCCCGGCAGCTATGTGCACCAGATGGGCATCGTGGAGGGCGGCAAGCTCGCCTTGCTCGCTTCCGTCGGCCCCATGGGCCTGGGCGCCATCGATTACGCGCTGCATTGCGACCGCAGGCCGAGCCTGATCGTGGTGACGGATATCGACGACGCGCGCCTAAATCGTGCGGAGAGCATCTACACCGTAAAGCACGCGAAGGAGCTGGGCATAGAGCTTGTCTACCTCAACACGGCCAAAGAGAGCGACCCGGTAAAGAAGCTGATGGAGCTTTCCGGCGGCACGGGCTATAACGACGTCATGGTGTTCGCGCCCGTGAAGCCCGTTGTGGAGCAGGGCAACGCCATACTGGCCTTCGACGGCTGCCTGAATTTCTTTGCGGGCCCCTCCAACACGGAATTTAAGGCCGAACTCAATTTTTACAACGTGCATTACGCCGCGCACCACATCGTGGGCACCTCGGGCGGCAATACGAGCGATATGCGCGAGGCCATCGAAATGATGGCGGCGGGCAAGCTGAACCCCGCCTCCATGATCACGCATGTCGGGGGGCTCGACAGCGTGGTGGAAACCACGCTCAACCTCCCGCATATCCCCGGCGGCAAGAAGCTTATCTACACCCAGATCAGCATGCCGCTGACCGCGATCGCGGACTTTGAGGAAAAGGGCAGGACCGACCCCGTATTCAAGACCCTCCACGAACTCGTGAAGAGGCACAACAACCTGTGGAACGCCGAAGCGGAAAAATACCTGCTGGCAAACGCAAAGCCCATCGCGTAACGGGTAAAACGAAGCTGCAGCATTAAGCGCCGAACCTCCCTCTGACGGGGGAGGTGGCGCGGCGTAAGCCGTGCCGGAGGGAGAGAAGCGTACGTTGTGCCGTTTCCTCTCCCTCCGTCGGCTTTCAGCCGACAGCTCCCTCATCAGAGGGAGCCAGAAAATCAGCTTAGGGCGTGTGGCTGCTTTTTTT
>DATMXR010000202.1:0-11143 GCA_035561315.1 Feifaniaceae bacterium | reverse complement strand
GTGTATTGAAGTGGTGCTATAATTACGATAATACTATAGAGAAGAAGCCTGGAGTATAAAATTCGCGGGGAAAGGAGGCGGCTCAGGCATGTTGATAGGTTCCGCTGTTCACGGCGTAGACCCAAAAAGCCGCGTCTTTATCCCTTCAAAATGGCGCGGGGACCTTGGGGAGAGCGTCATACTCACGCACGGCATACTGGGCACGGATGAGATCACATGCCTGTTCGGCATGTCGGAGCAGGGCTGGCGGGAATTCGCCACGCGCTTTTCCACCCTGCCGGAGTCGGACGTCATGGCCCAGGCGTTCCGCCGGATGATGTTCGCGAACGCCGCCGAATGCGAGCCGGACAAGCAGGGCCGCATACTCATCCCCAATTCGCTCAGGGAATACGCAAAACTGGACAAGGAAGCGGTGCTCGTCGGCATGGGCACCCGCATCGAAATATGGTCTCCCGAATCGTGGGAAAAGCACAATGCGGGCGTCAATGCGGAATATCAGTCGGCGCTGCGCCGCCTGCTGGAGATGGGCATATGAGCGGGTACCACGCGCCCATCATGGTGGAGGAAGTGCTTTCCCTCCTCGCGCCGGAGCGCGGCGACCTCTTTATTGACGGCACGCTCGGCGGCGGCGGGCACGCGGAAGCGGTTTTGAAAAGACTCCCGCCGGACGGAAGACTATATGGCATAGACCGGGACGGGGAAGCGATCGCGGAATCAAAAAAACGGCTTGCCCCCTTCGGGGAACGGTTCAAGGCCCTGCGCGGCAATTTCTTCGACATGACGGCCCTTTTAAAAGAACAGGGCATTGAAAAAGCGGACGGCATCTTACTGGACCTTGGCGTGTCCTCCCACCAGCTCGACGCGCCGGAGCGCGGGTTTTCCTACCACAGCGAAGCCCCGCTCGACATGCGCATGGACGAAGACGCGGCATTGAGCGCGTACGACGTAGTGAACGGCTACCCGGCGGAACGGCTGGCAACGATACTGCGGGAATACGGGGAAGAACGCTACGCCATGCGCATCGCAAACGCCATCGTCCGCGCGCGGCAGAATGCGCCCATTGCCTCCACCACCGCGCTTGCGGAAATCGTCAAAGCCGCCACCCCGGCCCAGAACCGGTGGGAAGGCCAGCACCCCGCGCGGCGCGCGTTCCAAGCCATACGCATCGAAGTCAACGGGGAGCTTAATGGTTTGGAAAAGGCACTCGCCGGCGCGGCGGCGCTTTTGAATCCCGGCGGAAGGCTGTGCGTCATCACGTTTCATTCGCTGGAGGACAGGATCGCAAAACAGGCGTTCAAGACCCTGGAAAATCCCTGCACCTGCCCGCCCAAAGCGCCGGTCTGCACCTGCGGCAAAAAGCCCGTGGTCCGGATATTGACAAAAAAGCCCGTCACGGCGGGGGAAGAAGAACTAAAAGAAAACTTTAGGTCGCGCAGCGCCAAGCTGCGCGCCGTAGAAAAACGATAATCGGCGGCATGCACACAAAAGAAAGGGAATACGATGGAAGTAGCGGGAAACAGGCACAAGCAGGCATACACGGCATCGCGGGTCTATTCGCCTACGCGCGGCGCAAACGCGTACGCGTACGCGCCCGCGGAGGTTGCCGCGCAGCCTGCCGGGCAGCCGAAGGCCGCGCCGAAACCGCAGCGGAGACAAAAGCCCAAGGCGCGTCCGGCGCTGAGCGCGGGCTGCAAGGCCGCGATGCTGCTGGGCATATTCACGGTCGCTGCAGCCTCCCTGTTTGTGGTGTTCCGGTATGCCCGCATCGCCGGGGATTATCTGGAAGTCAACCAGATGAAATCGGATATGGAAGCCGCGCAGCTCCGGATCAACGCGCTGAACGTGGAGCTTGAGTGCGCGGTGAGCATACAAAACGTGCAGGACGCCGCGGCGCGTCTTGGAATGACATACCCCACGGCGGATCAGTTTGTCCGCGCGGGGGACGCGCTGCCCGGAAACGGGGCGGCCACAACGGCGGAAGGGGCGTAGCGCTTTAAAAACCGGCGCGCGCGCAGCGCCGCCGGGCAGCTTTTATAAGCAATGGAGGCATGCATGAGCGCACCGGATACCGCCAACAAAAAAAGACTGTTTCGAATGCTTCTGATCATCGGCTTCCTGTTTCTGCTTCTGCTTGGGCGGCTCTTCTATGTGCAGGTAGTCTGGGGGCCGGAGCTTCAGGAAAAGGCGCTGCTGCAGTGGACGATGGATACGAGCCTGTCCGCGGAGCGCGGCCGCATCGTGGACAGGGACGGACAGACGCTCGCCCAGAGCGGTACCGCGTACCAGGTGGAGGTCAACCCCAAGCAGATCAAGACCACCGAGCGCGTGCGCGTGGCGACAGAGCTTTCCAACGTATTGGGGCTCGATTACGAGACCACGCTGACCCGCGTGAGCGACGAAAAGAAGCAGCAGATCGTCGTCAAGCGGCAGGTGGAACGGGAAAAGATCGACCAATTGATCGCCCTCAAGCTGGGCGACGGCGTAACGTTCAGCGTGGACACCAAGCGGTATTATCCTTTGGGGAACATGCTGTCCCAGACTTTGGGCTTCACCACGGTGGACGGCGTGGGGCAGGAAGGCCTGGAAAGAAGCTTCAATAAATATCTTGCGGGCGAGCCCGGCAGGCTCATCACCGAAACCGACCGGGACAACAAGCCCCTCCCATACGGGACGCAGGAATTCATAGAGCCGATCGACGGCTGCAAGCTGGTGCTCACGACGGACGCCGTCGTGCAGTCCTTCCTGGAAAAAGCGCTGCAGGAAGCCCTGACCATCAATAAAGCGAAGAGCGCGCAGGGCATTGTGCTCGATGTGCAGACGGGGGAAATCCTCGGCATAGGCACAAAGCCGGATTACGACCCCAACGCGCCCCCGCGCGACGACCTTGCGACGCTGCAGGCGCTTGTGAAGAACCGCGTGGTGACGGACGCTTACGAGCCCGGCTCCACATTCAAGATCGTGACGCTTTCCTCGGCGCTCGATTCCGGGGCGGTCAACCTGAATACGACGTTCGACTGCCCGGGCTTCAAGGTGGTCAACGGCGAGCGCATCAAATGCTGGAAAAGCAGCCACGGGCACCAGACGCTCACAAAGGCCGTGCAGAACTCCTGCAACCCCTCGTTCATGACGATGGCGCTCGCCATGGGCAAGGAAACGTTCTACGATTATATTTACAAGTTCGGCTTCGGCTCGTCTACGGAAAGCGGGCTGACGGGCGAGAGCGGCGGCATCGTGATCCATGAAAAATACATCCGGGAAAACAACACCGCGCGTATCGGCTTCGGGCAGAGCATTGCGGTGACGCCCATGCAGCTTGCTTCCGCGACGGCCGCCGCCATCAACGGCGGGGAACTGATGCAGCCCTATATCGTCAAGCAGGTGATTGGCCCCAACGGGGAAATGATCAAGGAAAACACGCCCACCGTCGTGCGCCGCGTGATTTCGGAGGAGACCTCCGCCACCGTGCGCTCCATATTGGAAAGCGTGGTGGCCGAAGGCAGCGGGCGCAACGCACAGATACCGGGCTACCGCGTGGGCGGCAAGACCGGCACGGCGCAGAAATACGTGGATGGGAAACCGTCCTCGGGCAGCCTTATCGCCTCTTTCATAGGCTTCGCCCCCGCGGATGACCCGAAGTACCTGTGCCTCGTCCTTGTGGATGAACCCAAGGTCGGCGTCATATTCGGAAGCACGGTGGCGGCGCCGTTCGTCAAGGACGTGCTGCAGGATACTTTGATGCACTACGGCGTAAAGCCCAGCGTGGAAACCGAGACCGTGACGGTGCCGGACGTGGTTGGAAAATCCGCCAAGGAAGCGGCGGCCGTGCTCGCGGAAAACGGGCTTGTCGGAAATTATTCCGAGTGGGAAGCGGCGTCGGCGGTCACCTCTCAGGTGCCCTACGCCGGGGAAACGGCGGCAAAGGGCAGCGGGGTGCTGCTCTATACCACGGATACCGCGGAGGACGCGGACCACGGCGGCACGGAGGATTCCGTCACCGTGCCGGACGTTTCGGGCATGACCCGTATCGAGGCCTACGACGCGCTGGCGGCGGTCGGCCTGAGCCTTCGGATCGAGCCGGAGGACCAGAGCGGCAAGGCGGTCAGGCAGAAGCCCGCGGCGGGGGAAACGCTCCCGTTCGGGCAGAGCGTGACGGTGGAATTTTCCCAGGTGGAGGACTGAAGGCAAGAGACCGCGAAGGACCCCTTGAAATGGACATGAAAGACGCGCCTGTGGTATACTGAGTGAGGTCTTTTAAAGGCAAGCAGCCAATTGCCCTAAGGCCCGATTAACTGCCGCACGCGTGAGCAGGAAAAAAGGAGAACCACAATGTTGCTTTCAAAACTGTGCCAAGGTTTTGAGCACCGCCTCATCGGGGCGGATACCGACATTGACGTATTGCAATACGACTCAAGAAAAGTAAAACCGGGCAGCCTCTTCTGCTGCATCGTGGGAACATTTTCGGACGGGCACGAATATGCCGCCTCGGCGGTGGAAGCGGGAGCCTCCGCCATACTCGCGGAACGCGAGCTGGCGCTCCCAGTACCCCAGGTCATCGTCAAAAATTCCCGCATCGCCATGGCGGAAATGGCCGCGGAATTCTACGGCCACCCGGAACGGGACATGCGCCTAGTCGGCATCACGGGCACCAACGGAAAGACCACCACCACCTACATGGTCAAAGCCATCGCGGAGCACGCGGGCAAAAAGGTGGGGCTCATAGGGACCATCAGAAACATGATCGGCGCGCGGGTCATCGAAACGGAGCGCACCACGCCGGAATCCGTGGACCTGTACCGGCTGCTGAAGGAAATGAAGGATGAGGGCGTCGAAATCGTAGTGATGGAGGTCTCCTCCCACTCGCTCGACCAGAACCGCGTGCACGGCCTGACGTTTTCCGTGGCGGAGTTCACAAACCTCACGCAGGACCATCTCGATTACCATAAGACGTTTGAAAATTATCTCGCCGCGAAAAAGAAGCTCTTTTTGCAGAGCAAACACGGCGTCGTCAACATAGACGATCCCTATTCGGGCAAACTTTTGGAGGGGCTTACGCTGCCCATCACCACGTTCGGCATACGGGAGCGCGCGGATGTCTGCGCCAGCGAGATCGACATCACTACCCGCGGGGTGCAGTTCGACCTTAGGTTCCCCGGCGGCGTTACCCGCATCAACGTGCCCATACCGGGGCTTTTCAGCGTATTCAACGCCATGGGCGCCGTGGCCGTGGGGCTTGGGTTGAACATCCCCATGGAGCATATCAAAGCGGGTCTCGAGGATATGCAGAGCGTTTCGGGCAGGCTCGAGCCGCTCAATACGGGGGCGCTCGGCTTCTCCGTGTTCGTGGATTACGCGCACACGCCCGACGCTTTGGAGAACGTATTAAAGACCGTGCGCGGTTTTGCCAAGGGCAGGATCATCACCGTGTTCGGCTGCGGCGGGGACAGGGATCGGGCGAAGCGCCCCATCATGGGCGAGATCGCGGGCCGGTATTCCGACCGCCTGGTGGTCACCAGCGACAACCCGCGCACGGAGGACCCGTTTGAAATACTCGCGGCGATCGAGGAAGGTGTCAAAAAGTCCGGTTGTGCATATATCACAATAGAGCAGCGGCGCGAAGCGATCCTGCATGCGCTCAGGAACGCAAGAAAGGACGACGTCATCGTCATTGCGGGCAAGGGCCATGAAAATTATCAGGAGATCAACGGCATCAAGCACCATTTCGACGACAAGGAGACCGTGCTGGAGCTGCTTGGCGAATTGAACCGCTGATCGTCGTACGCACCAAAGCAAACCGGAGGAAGAAATGCAACAGCTCATACTGGCGTTATTGCTCAGTTTTCTGGTAACCCTGCTCTTGGGGCCGCTTGTGATACCCATGCTCAGGAGGCTTAAATTCGGCCAGACCGAGCGGGACGACGGCCCGCAGACGCACCTTGTAAAATCCGGCACCCCCACGATGGGCGGCCTCATCATACTGGCGGGCATATTGGCGGGCACACTGACGTTTTCCATGGCGGGGCTGGAGTTTGTGCTCCCCTCGCTGCTCACCACATTCGCGTTCGGGCTTGTAGGGTTTCTGGATGATTTTATCAAGGTCAAGCGCAAGCGCTCGCTTGGATTGAGCGCCTACCAGAAGATCATCGCCCAGCTGGTGTTCGCGTTCATCGTGGCGCTCACCGCCTACAATAACCCGTTCATCGGCCCCTCCATCGTGCTGCCCTTTTCGGGCACGGAATGGAACCTGGGCATTTGGTACATCCCGTTTGTGATGTTCGTCATCATCGGCACGGTCAACTCCGTCAACCTGACGGACGGCCTGGATGGGCTGGCCTCCGGCGTCACCATGATCTACGCGGTGGCGATGTCCCTGATATTTATGCTGCTGTCCATCGCGGCGTCGGACAACGGGCAGGTCGGCTACAGCGCGAATTTGGGCGGCATGGCGGTGTTTTCCGCCGCGGTATCCGGCGCCTGCCTCGCGTTTTTGCGGTTCAATACCTACCCCGCCCGCGTGTTCATGGGGGATACCGGCTCCATGGCCCTGGGCGGCGCCGTCTGCATGATGGCGATATTCAGCCGCGGGCTGCTGTTTTTGCCCGTTATGGGCGGGTGCTTCGTCGCGTCGGCGGTCAGCGTTATTCTGCAGGTCGGCTCGTACAAGCTCCGCAAGAAGCGTATCTTCAAAATGGCGCCGCTGCACCATCATTTTGAGCTGATGGGGGTACCGGAAACCAAAATTGTTTCGATGTATATGATAGTGACCGCCATATTGTGCCTTGTTTGCCTTTTGGCGTACGTATGATCGACTGTTTGCCGTTCTGGGCGGGTCTCGGGATGCCGCGTTTTTAGTTGGCGCTTGGCGTGGCGGAGGGACTGACGGATGTTTGAGGGAAAGAGGCGGCTCTGTTGCCTCAAGCATCTGCCGCCCGAACGGCTTTTTTTAGTAAAGCATCGTCCATTGGGACGTTTCAGATTGACAGGCGAAATTCGGAAAGGGATGAATTCATTGAAAACCGCGCTCATCGTCGGCATGGCGCGCTCCGGCATCGCGAGCGCCCGGCTGCTCACTTCGGAGGGTTGGCACCTGGTACTCAACGATTCACGCACAGAGGTGCCGGAGCTTGCGGACTCGCTTCCGGATGTCAGGTATATCGACGCGCTGGGCAAAGACCCGGCGGACTATATCCCCAACGTGGATCTTGTGGTGGTCAGCCCCGGCGTTTCGCTGTTCCAGCCGTTTGTGGAAGAGGCGCGGGCGGCGGGGGTCGAAGTCGTCAGTGAGATCGAGCTCGGCTGGCGGTACGCGAAGGGCGAGTTTTTATGCATCACCGGCACCAACGGAAAGACGACCTGCACCGCCCTCACCGGCGAGATATTTAAGAGTGCGGGCAGGAACACGTTTGTTTTGGGCAACATCGGCACGCCCATCACGCAGCGCGCGCTCGAAACCCGGGAAGGGGACGTGATCGTGGCGGAAACGGCGGCGCTGCAATTGGAGGGCAACGTGTTCTTCCACGCAAAGGCGGCGGCGGTCTGCAATATCACGGAGGACCATCTGGACCGGTTTCTGACCATGGAAAACTATATCGCCGCGAAATGCAAGATATTCGGCAACCAGACTGCGGACGATTTCGCCATACTCAATTACGACGATCCCGTGGTGCGCGATATGGCGGCAAAGACCCCGGCGCGCACGCTCTTTTTCTCCCGCCGGGTGGAAGTAAAGGAGGGCGTGTATCTGTCCGGGCAGGAGGTCCGCTTCCGCTTCGGCGGGCGGGAAGGGTTATTGTGCCTGAAGGAGGAGATCCGCATCCCCGGCGCGCACAATCTCGAAAACGCCATGCTGTGCGCCTGCATCGCGCTCTCGCGCGGCGTTGGACCCGCCGTCATCCGCGAAACGCTCATGACGTTCCCCGGCGTGGAGCACAGGATCGAGTTCGCCTGTGAGCGCCGGGGCGTGCGCTACATCAACGACAGCAAGGGCACCAACCCGGACAGTACCATCAAGGCGGTCGCCGCCATGGACCGGCCGACGGTGCTTATCCTGGGCGGGTACGACAAGCACAGCTCGTTTGACGAGCTGTTCGCCGTAATCATGGAAAGCCGCGTGAAAGCCGCGGTGGCGCTGGGGGTTACGGCGGAAAAGATCATGGACGCCGCAAAGCGCGCGGGCTTTACAAACATCGCCCATTGCGCGGGCGGTTTTAAAGAAGCGGTCGATATGGCGCGGGCGCTTGCCGCCCCCGGCGATACGGTGCTGCTTTCCCCGGCCTGCGCAAGCTGGGATATGTTCGATAATTTCGAGCAGCGCGGCCGCGTGTTCAAGGATATCGTATCGGCGTACCCGGCGTAGCGCGGTATGCCGAAAAATCAGGAATAAACGGCATGGCCGCCCGCATAGGATGAAGGGCGGTATTGGCCTTAGGAACGGAAGCTGCGGGAGGAAGCCTGCAATATGGAGCGTGAGCTGAAAAAAGCAAAGCCGGGGCGCATGGATTTCGGCATACTGATCGTGGTGCTTGCGTTGTGCGCCATCGGCCTTGTGATGGTGTTCTCCGCCAGCTACTATTCCGCGCAGGAAAAGATCGGCGATTCGCTGTTTTACGTGCGCAAGCAGGCGACCTACCTCGCCCTCTCCATACCGGTCATGCTCCTGCTCACGCGGCTGGATTACCATGTGCTGGATAAACTCAAGACCCCCATTCTGTTCGTCTGCGTGATTTTGCTCGTTGCGGTGCTGCTGTTCGGCAGCGAATACAACGGCGCGAAGCGCTGGCTTTCCATCGCGGGGCAGAGCATACAGCCCTCCGAGGTGGCGAAGTTCGGCATGATGATATACATGAGCGCGTTTATGGCCAGCCGCCAGCACCTGATGAAGGATTTCGTCAAGGGGCTTTTGCCCATGCTTCTGGTACTGGGGCTCATATGCGGGCTCATCATGCTCCAGCCCAATATGTCCATGGCCGTTATCATAGGCATGATGGGCATCGCCATGCTGTATGTGGGCGGGGCGGATTTTAAGTACATCGCGCTGCTGATGCTTGCGGGGGTGGGGCTGTTTATATTGCTTGCCGTCATAGAGCCTTACCGGCTCGCGCGGCTGGTCAGCTTCACGGACCCGTGGGAGGACGCCTCCGGCACGGGCTACCAGCTCATACAGTCACTCTACGCTTTGGGCGCGGGCGGCCTGTTCGGGCAGGGCCTGAGCAACAGCCGCCAGAAGCTTCTCTACCTGACGTTCGGGGAAAGCGACTTCGTGTTTTCCATCGTCGGGGAGGAGCTTGGGTTTATCGGCGCGGCGGTGGTGCTGCTGCTGTATTTGTTTATCGTATACCGCGGCATACGCGTGGCTTTAAAGTGCAAGGACCGCTTCGGGAGCCTGCTTGCCGCGGGCATCACCATCGTATTTGCGCTGCAGGTCGCGGTGAACGTGGGCGTCGTCACGGGCGTCATGCCCACCACCGGCCAGGCGATGCCGTTTATCAGCGCGGGAGGCAGCTCATTGCTGATTTTTATGAGCGCAATGGGCGTGCTGCTAAACATTTCGCGCCATACATCCGAATTATAGAGTACTGGCTTTGAAGCGAGGAACAGGGGACGCAGGTGCCGGGACTTGGGTACGGCACGTTTTTCCAACCGGATGCATAAGATGAAATTGTTCGCGAGCCATCCGGAGGTGAAATTTGATGTCCCGTATCATCGTGGCGGGCGGGTCGCCGCTTTGCGGCGAGCTGAACGCGCCAGGCGCCAAAAATGCCGCGCTGCCTATCCTGGCGGCCGCGCTGCTGGCGCAGCACCCAGTGCGTTTGACCGATTGTCCGCGCCTGAGCGACGTATACAACATGATAGAACTGCTGCGCGCGCTCGGCTGTACGGTCTCCTGGGAAGGAAACGTTCTTACCATAGACCCGCGGGACGCGCAGTGCCATGAGCTTCCGGAGCATTTGTCCAAGTCCCTCAGGTCCTCGATCTTCCTTTTAGGCCCCATGGTAGGGAAGTTCGGGCGCGCGGTGGCGACATTCCCGGGCGGCTGCGATATCGGATTGCGGCCCATCGACCTGCACATCGCGGCTTTGGGCGCTCTGGGCGTGGAAATAGAGGAATCCTACGGCACCATCCGCTGCGCGGGCGGGAACCTGGTCGGCGCCAACATCCATCTGGATTACCCGAGCGTGGGCGCGACGGAAAACGCCATGATGGCCGCCGTCTCCGCCCGCGGAGAGACCGTGATACAAAACGCCGCGCGCGAGCCGGAGATCGTGGATCTGCAGAATTTCCTCTGTGCGCTCGGCTATTCGGTAAAAGGCGCGGGAAGCTCCGCCATCGAAATCAAAGGCGGCTGCGACCCGAGGCCTGTGGAGCACCGCGTCATGGCGGACCGCATCGTCACCGGCACTTACCTGTGCGGGGCGGCCATCACCGGCGGGGACGTATGCATCCGCGGCATCTCGCCCGAGCACCTGGGCAGCGTTATCGGCAAGCTCAGGGAGGCGGGCTGCGGGGTGCAGTTCGGCACAAATTACCTGCGCGTGACCGGCCCCAAACGCCCGCGCGAATTAAAGCGCGTGGAGACTTTGCCCCACCCCGGCTTCCCCACCGACATGCAGGCGCAGATATTCGCGCTGTGCACGGTGGCGGACGGCACTTCCGTCATCGTGGAGAACGTGTTCGAAAGCCGGTTCAAGCACGCCTCGGAGCTGACGCGCATGGGCGCGGAAAGCAGCGTGAACGGGCGCATCGCCGTCATACGCGGCGTGAAGCGGCTTACGGGAGCGAATGTGGACGCAAGGGACCTGCGCGGCGGCGCGGCGCTGATACTGGCGGGGCTCCGCGCGGAGGGCGAAACGGTGGTGCACGGCGCGGAGCATGTGGACCGCGGCTATGAAAACATCGCGCGCGATCTCGCGGCGCTGGGCGCGAATATTCACAGGCAGGAAGAAACGCTTTGAGGAAGCCGGATGCAAAACAAGGGAACTGGCGGAAATAGCTCCAAAAGAGGGCCTCAGAATACGCGGGTGTATGCGCCTACGCACCGGCCGGGCACTTCCCCGTCCGGCGGCGCGGGACAAGCCCCCGCGCCGCAAAAGCCGGGCAGATACCCGCAGGATACCGGGTTGCGGCAGCCCGCCCGGCAGAATGTATC
>DATMXR010000201.1:0-2643 GCA_035561315.1 Feifaniaceae bacterium | reverse complement strand
GTGGAAAACGGCGTCCGTAAAAAGGACGGGCTTTGCCATGCTACATCACGCTCCCCACGGCCATGAGGACGTAGGCGACGACGACGAGTATCTGGAAGCCCGCGCCGCCGTACCGGCCAAGCATGGTGCCTTCCACCTCCCGCCGTGCGTTGCGGTACGCGGGTACGACCATCACCGCCACGACGATGGCGATGGCGCCGCCCGCAAGCTCTAGGAAGTCGATAAAGCCGCCGAGGTTTACAAGGGAGAGGATCAGCGAGGGCAGCGTGGCAATTAGCCAGCAGAGCCTGCGCCCAAGTCGGAGCTGCTCCCCGACGATGTCGCTCAAAGCGAGGGAAATCGACCAGTAGGTCGTGATCATCGCGAGCAGCGTGAACAGCCCGCCCACGACCTGCGCCCACGCGCCTATGCCGCGGCTCCAGCCGGTCATGGCGACCTCGCTCACTCCGTCGGAGGCGACGAGCGCGCACAGGACAATCACCACGATCAGGATGAAGTTGTTGGCCATGCCCCAGAAGACGGCCTTTTTGACCTTGCTTACATCCCCCCCGAGGCCCTCGACCGCCTGCGGAATCGAGAAGAAGGCGGAGAAGGAGAACATCGCCATGCCGTAATAGGCAAGCGCTTCCCTGACGGTGCCCTGGGAGACCGGCAGGGGCTTGAGCGGCGCGAAGAGGGAAGCCGCCGCGAGCAGGCCGATCAGGACGAAGATCATTGTGACCGCGAGCTTTTCGGAAACGCCCACGGCCTTGAGGCCGAAGAGCACCACGCTCGCCGCGGCTATGTAAAAGACAAGCTTTGCTATGAGCGGGGGCACCATCGGCAGCATGCCCACGATCACGTCGGCGGAGCCCGCGACGTACGCCGCGAGGTTCGTCACAAGAATGACCGCCATGAGCGCGAAGAATACGATTGTCAGAGGCACTTTCGCCTTGCCGCGGAACAAGAAGCGCGAGAAGGCGGAAACGATCTGCGCGCCCTCGCCGCACTTCTTGGCGATTTCCGCGATCATCATGTGCAGTAGCCAGCTTGCCGCGAACGCGGCCAGAAGGATGACGAGCGCGAGGACCACGCTGGTTTTCTCGGCGAGGTAAGGCATGGCGAGGATGCCGCCGCCCACGCCGTAGCCGGTGATGATGCACGCCGCCTCCCAGACCGTGAGTTGCTTCTTGTTCATAGGAGCCGTCCTTTCTATATGATGGAATCTATGCGGGTTGACGAAAGATGGAAAGGAAGGGAACATGTCATACTCTCCGCCACCCGCATCCAGCGCAGATTCGTTCAGGTCGAGCTCGACGGCGGCTTGTTCGAACGCTTTCATTAGGGCATCCCCGAATATCCATAGCTTCCTTTGCCAAGGATGGGACAGATATCCCCACGAAAAATCCTTGGCGATGAAAAAGTAATAATCACCGTTCGGGTAAAAATCCGGGAACTCTGCGATGTATCCCCCAAATGGATACCGCTCGTCATGAATGCGCGCGCGTTTCTGCATAGGCAACGGCGATTTCGGGTTGTATCTGAACCCGGTATGCTGCCAATCCAGGGCGTACATATAGTCGTCAGTTCCCATGCATGAGGCGAATATCGACTTGATGAGTTCGTTTTGTGCGTCAGTGAAGTAGAACGATGAGCCGAACCGATATTCCTTGTGGCACATGGGCAGTCTGAACGCGGGCGTAGCCGCCATTACATCGCAGCTCGGATGAAACGCGAAGCCATCATAGATCTTATCCCAGACGGCGTCGTATTCCTCATTTTCCAATATTACCCACGCTTCAAGCTGCATACCATGAACCTTTTGGCGCCGCTCTGCCATCCATAACCGATATGGGACCGCAATCGACAAGGTAATGAAACTATGCTTACTATACTACGCTTACGGGCCACGGCGCAACAGGATGCACAACGCGCGTATAAGCGAACCGCCGTGTTTTGCACGGCCGGATTTGCCGTTGCTGATTTTGCACGTAAAAAGAGACGCTCCGCATCCTTAAAGAAAAGCCCCCATCGTCATGATGGGGACTTATGAAGCGTTTCCTGCAATTTGCATATTCTGTTCCTGCATTCCTTTCGGTCGTCCCGCGCATCCGCGCGCCCGCCCCGCCGGATCCCGGCCGCGCGGCAATTCCGCCGGTCAATCCCGCGCCCGCTCAGTAGCCGGTGTGGCGCAGCGTCTCCGGGCAGCAGTGGGCGCAGCCGCAGGCGTGGCCGTAGCCCTTCTCCTTGGCGATGGACACCGCCTTGCGCGCGTCGGCAAACAGGCCGATATAGTCCTTATGCGCGGCGTTCTTCATCGCCGGGCACCAGGAAGCGTGCACTTCGGGCTTGTTCTGGCGGCTTTCCATCACATCCTTGTCGACATAATAGTGTTTCATGCTGCAAACCTTTCCGCATCCTTGCGGATGCTCAATCTTCAATCTTTTTTATGATGAGAGGCGGGGCTCGCTTCGCCCGCCTTCAGCGAAAACCGTGTTGCGCCCGCGGCGCCGGGTTTTGGGGTGGCGGGAAATCTGCACGCAGACTTCCCCACCTCTTCACGGTAACGGGTTTCTTTGGGAACTTGGCCTAAAAAACATCCGTCCGCCGCGCTCTTCCCTTTCGGATTTCAACATAGTAGCACGGCGAAATGAAATTTGCAAT
>DATMXR010000200.1:0-13878 GCA_035561315.1 Feifaniaceae bacterium | reverse complement strand
CCATTATAAAATAAATTTTGTTGCGCGGGAGCCGGAGCAAGTATTTATGAAGAATATGGTCGACTATGTCACGGAAGCAAATCTCTCTTTCGAAAACAAAAAGTTCACCGCGGTGGACAGTCTGGTGCTGTCCCAATTGGCCTACCTGAACTATGACGGTATCGTACCGGGATTGTCGGAATCCGTATCTCCAGTGCCGATCCAAGAAGTTGCCGCTGTGGAGAATCCGGGCGCGCTGTTTCAGGATGTGCGGGAAAGCAAAAGCAACCGCCAGCTGTTTTCCGCGTTTGTAAACAGCCCGCGGTTTTGCAACACAAAGCTGGCTTTTTATGTGAATCAATTCGACGGCAAAATGGAAAAGCAGTTCTCCGCCGTGACTTTTCTTCTGGACGATAATTCGGCTTATATCGCTTTCCGTGGGACCGATTCAAGCCTTGTCGGATGGAAAGAGGATTTTAATATGGCGTTTACCAGCCCTATCCCGTCTCAGCAGGAGGGCGTCGCATACCTGAATGCCGCGGCTGATAAAATTCCGCGTAAATTGAGGATAGGCGGGCACTCCAAAGGGGGAAACATTGCGGTTTATTCCGCCGTTTATTGCCGCCGGTCCGTTGAGAATAGAATCGTGCAGATCTTCAGCCACGACGGCCCCGGGTTCAGGGAGGAGGTCTTCCACAGCGAAGGCTATCGGATTATAAAGGACCGGATTCATAAGACCTTGCCTCAGTCCTCCATGATCGGCATGCTCCTGCACCATCAGGAAAAGTATTCCGTGGTGGAAAGCAACCGCATCTGGCTTATGCAGCATGATCCCTTTTCGTGGCAGATCGACGGCGACCACTTCCGCTATATTCCGTCGATCACGAAAAGCGCCCTCTACATGAACGGAACGCTGAATCAGTGGGTAGACTCCTTTGACGACCAGAAACGGGAGCTGTTTGTAAACACGCTGTTCCAGATCATCCAGGCGACAGACGCCGCAACATTCTACGACCTGGCGGGCGACTGGCCCAAAAGGGCCCTTGCCCTGCTTGGGGCGATGAAAGAAATCGACGATGATACAAGAAGTTTTCTATTTGAAACCATACGCTCCCTGTTTGTGCTGGCTGCAAAAAATATTCGGGAAGCGGGGAAATCGGAATCCGTCTGATGAAGGCTGCCGCCCGGCGGTATCCGCAGGGCATCCTGCGTTCCGTTCAAGGAGCGGCGCAGAAGCTTGCCGCCGGACTTTATTCTTTGGGCAAAAGCGTAATAAAAACAAGCTCAGGGCGGTTATAAATCCTCGGAAAGCGAGGGATTTCTTTTGCCAGCCCCCGGCTTACTACGAAATCCGTTTCGCCCATGTTCCAGCGCCCTCCGGTATATCGCGGGAAAATTCCCTGATTTGGCGCAAACAGCCCCTGCGGGACAAGAAATGGAATCCGCACCTGCCCTCCATGCGCGTGGCCGCAAACGATCAGATCATATTTATAAGGCAGATATTGCCCGATCCGCTCGGGATGATGCGCCAGTAACACCGCATACCGCCGTGCGTCAAAACCCCCGGCCGCCGCAAGCTGCGCCTCCGTTTGCTTTTCCCCTATGCAGGCGTCGTCGATACCCGACAGCTGGATGAGCTGTCCTTTCACCCGTACTCGCGCCGCCGTTCCCTCTAAAACCGTGACATTTCTTGCGCGCAGCTTTGCTTTGACTCCCTCGATATCGCCCGTCCGATATTCATGGTTTCCTGAAACATAGTAACATGGAAATTTTCTTGAGAATTCCCGCACGGTGGTCAATCCGTTCTCCCATGGCAAGGAATCCTCTATGATATCGCCGACCAGCAGGACCAAGTCCGTGCCTGCCTCCTCAAGCAATCGAAGCAGGGCTTCCCCTTTTTCTCCATACCGGCAGCTGTGCAAATCGGCTATGACCGCCAGCGTGACAGGCGCACTGATCTTTTTCGATCGGACGGCATAGCCTGTCGCCTGTACTTCGTTATGAATGCCAAGGATTAAAAAAACCCCGAACAAGAGCAATAGCAGCAAAATCGTTCCCCAAAGCATTCCTTCCGTTTCCTTCCGCCCTCCTGCGATTGTTTACTATGCTATTTCGAGCGCATGTCCGCCTCCCATGCCGCGAGCGCCGCGCCAAGGGCCCCGCAGAGTTCGGGTTCTTCCGGGCGCAGTACGGGGGCCCCGAGCTTCTCTTCCATCGCCCGTACAACGCCGGTATTTTTAGCGACCCCGCCCGTCATCATGTACGCTCCCTCCATGCCGGTCCGGCCCCCAAGGGCGATGACCCTCGAAGCGATGGAGGTATTCAGCCCCCGCACGATATCCGGCAGCTTTTTCCCGGAAGCGATCAGGGAAACGACCTCCGACTGGGCGAATACCGAACACATGCTGGATATGACGATTTCTTCCTCCCAATCGAGCCCGCATACGCTCATGCTCTCCAGCGTGAGCCCAAGCGACTGTGCCATCATCTCCAAAAAACGCCCGGTACCGGCCGCGCATTTGTCATTCATGGCAAAATCCTTCACGGTTCCGCTTTCATCCAGCCGGATGATCTTGCTGTCCTGCCCGCCGATATCGATCACCGTACGCACGCGGGGGTTTAGAAAATACGCGCCTTTTGCATGGCAGGTGATTTCCGTGATGTCACGGCTGCTGAAGCGGATGCCCGTGCGGCCGTATCCGGTCGAAACCGTGCGCTCGATCTGCGCTTTTTCAAGGCCCGCCTTCCCCAGCGCCTCTTCAAAAACCTTCTTCGCGCTGCCCTCCACGCTGACGCCGGTCGGCGCTATGGAAAAGGAGACGATGTTTCTTTCCCCGTCGAGAATCACCGCGTTTGTGGAGGTCGAGCCGCTGTCGATCCCCGCAAAAAAGCGCCGCGTGTCCATGGCATTCCCCCGCGCGCGCGCCGAACCGGAACCCGCTCCCGGCAGGGAAAGATTTTCGGAAAAGGCATTCAGCCGGTTCTTCAGCTGCGCTGCCGACTGTACGGTAAAATCGGTCTCGATTTTTAAAACCGGAACGGAGAGCTCCTTTATCATCCCGGCATATTCAAAGGAATAATAGTCGCAGAAGCTGACCGTATTGTATATGATCCCGCGGATATCCGGATCGTTCATTTGCTCCCTGCGGGACGCAATATCCGTCATGCGCATGCACGGCGTCTGGGAAAGCAGTTCGCCCGCATACCATTTCATCAGCCCGCCTATATCGCCGGAGAAAGGGGCCTCCCCTATCCGCCTGCTGCCGGTGCACATTAGATTGACAACGGGCAACGGGGCGTTTTCCTGAACGTACCGGAACAGCTCGTCGCTCATCCTGGCGCCCATGAGAGCGATATAGGGGCCGCCGGGTCTTTCGGGCCGCTTTCCGCACGCCGCCCTGAATTTCCCGCAGTCAAATTCTTTCCCGGAATAAGCGGAGAACTCTTCAATGAACCGGATCAGCTCATTTTGATAAAGCTCCCGCGCGCACGGTCCGTCCTGATGCGGAAGATCCAGCAGAAACGCCTTCTGCCCCCGCAGGCAGAGCATATCGAATGTCCGGCGAAGGGAATCGCAGCAGTTGGTGAGCACGAGGGGGCATGCGCCCTCGCCTTCGTCCATCCTATGCTCGATCAGCGCCCTTGAAAAGCTGCACAGGTTCCTGTGCATGACTTGATCGGCTCTCTCAAGGCTCGCGGCGGAAAGGTTACATAGCGCGCTTTCCTCGCCAAAGCCCGCAAGCAGCTCAACGGGCGCATATTTGCAGACATACTCGATCATCGCTTCGCCTCCAAAATCTCCAGAAAGGCCTGAAGGCGGGTCGTCATCTGCCCGTCGTTGACATTTCCCCTGTCGCAGCCGTCCCCGTCCAGAATCAGGGTGGGGATGCCCGCCTGTTCCAGGCGTTCTTTCGCCGGATACGCGTTTCCCAGCGTCTGCTTGCAGCCCCATTGGCAGAAGTAGACGACGCCGTCCGCACGCAGCGTTTCCGCCATTTGGAGAAGCGCATCCGTACGCCGTACGCCCGGCCCGCCAAACGTATTTTGAAGCAGCTTCCTTGATAGCGCCTCATAGGGGGCCGCTTCGTCCATTTCGGCCATACAATCAAAATTCATATCGCAGCACAGGAGTTGAATGCGGCCGCCATTCAAAATGCTTTTCATGGAACCCTGCCAGAACGGCAGGGTATGCACCCACAAAAGGCGGATTTCGTTCCCCGAGCCGGCAGCCTTGCGCGCGTCCTCCAGCAGAAGCTCAAAATACCGTTCGGCTTCCTTCGTGCCGGCCAGCACATGGGTCATAAAAATTTTATACATCTCGGAAGTCATATCGTTGGGGATATATTTTTCGGAAAGCTCGCCAAAATATCCGCGGTACAGGCGGATGGACCGGTTTTCCCTGCGGATTACGGCCCTTAACGCCTCTTCCGCCAGCTTTCCGCCCGTAACCTCTTCCAAAAAGCCTTTCAGCTCCCGAAACTGCGCGGCCACATACGCGACGGCGTCAGGATCGCTCCTGTCCGGAACATCGAGCGTAAAGCGCGGCACCTTCCAAAAGTCCGCCAATGTCCGGAAGGTATTGTTGTTCGCGTCGCACGCAAGCGTGGTATTCACAACAAGCTTTGGCTTCGGCAGGACGCCGGAGAGGGCGGCCCCCAGCAAAACCTTATGATAGGAGCAGTACGTCTGTGGAATGCCGCGGTCCTCCGCAAACCGGACGAAAGCGTGCTCGCAGCCCGCGCCGTTCAGATAACCGGCCAGCCCCTCCGTAAACTGGGGCACGATTCCCATGGCGTGCAGCAATTCAGGGGGTAAAAAGGCGCTGACAACGGCCGACTTCCCGGGGTTTGAAAGCGGGAGCCGGATCGCGCGGTTGCTTATGACGGCGGCGTATCTCTGGTGCGGCAGCAGCCCCCGGCCGGGGAGATATTGCATCTGCTTTCCGCTAGCGAAGTAACCCGCCCTGAGTAAACGCCGGGCGCGTTTTGGGTTTTGAGATACCGTATCCCCTACGGCCCGGCCAAATTTATCAACGACAGTGCTCATGCAATGCTCCCGATGCTTCTTGGTTATTGCGGTTCGTATTTTTTATGAGTCCCGGGCGGCTCCGTTTTATACGGTTTCAGCCGAAGCCGGGTTGTCCGGCTGTTTCTTATGATCGTACAAATGTTTTAGGATGACTACGGCAACAGGCAGAGCAAATATTCCGATAAACCCAAACACCTTCGCGCCGATATATATGCTCATCAGCATCACAAGCGGATGCAGCCCGATCTGTTTTCCCACCAATTTCGACTCCAATATATTTCGGACGACCGCAATGATGCCGTACAGAACCGCCAGGCCGACGGCAAGCGCCGTGTTGCCTTTTATTAACTCAATGACGGCCCACGGAATGACCACAGTGCCCGTTCCCAGCACGGGGAGTATGTCGATGACCGCAATCAGCGCGGCAATGGTGACCGCCCCGTCTACCCTCAGGAGAGAAAGCCCCGCCGCAAGCTCCAGAAAGGTTATGGTTATCAGAGCCAAATAGGCCTTCACATATTTTAAGCCGATTCCGGTCGCAAAGGCTTTGATCTCCGCAAAAACGCCCTGTCTTTGGGCGGGAAACAGTTTTATAAGATATCCTGTAATTTTACCATAATCCACAGCAAAAAACAGGGACGAGATGATCGCGACTATCACACCCATGAACAGGCCCGGGACCGAAGCTGCCGAGGATGACAGGAACCTGATTACCGTTGAGGAAATATTCGAAATGACCGACTCCACGGATTGGGACAAAACGGACGCGATATTACCGATTGTTTGAATCATCGCAGGGTCGAGCCTTGCCGTGGCTTCTTCCGTATAATCAAATATGTCATGAATTGCGGGTTCAATATAGGCAATATAAATTTCCGGAAGCCTGATGATCCCATCTTTCAGCGCGTTGAAAGCCTTTAAGCCGATCCATGACAGAAAAAATCCCGCCACAATATAAAACAGCAGAATCAGTACGATCGCTACGGTTTTTTTGTGGAGATGTAATTTTTCCGAGACGAAATTTATTGCAGGCTTCAAAAGCATGGGCACCGTAAACCCGATCAAAAACGGCAGCAACAGGCCCAACAGGTATTTTATTGAAATATAGACGATGGCAATAATCAGGGCAGCGTATAGAACATTGATAATGAAATTTTTACGCTTTTCTATTATTGTCATCGTATCTCCACTTCTGTTCGTTCACACTCTGTTTCTGCTCGGCAGATCACTTTTCAAAACTCGGCAGATCACTTTTCAAAACCCGGATCACATGCTTGTGCAGGGCTGTAAACCCCTGAGTATTTCAAGAAGCGATTTTGTGAGCATATCCTTTGCTTTGATATACTCGCAATACACCCTTTTCACCAGAGGAGCTTCCGTCTGTCCGGCTCCGGAGAATATCTGCTCGCCGATATCCTGAATGTCGCGATACCAATCCAAAGGAACCAGCGGCTGCCCGTTTTCCCCTCTTCCTTTGCACGCAAACGCGTAAACCGCGTCCCTGGCCGCGTCCGAAACGCCGTCTTCGGCAGTGTATGCGCCGAAGAAATTTCCGAGACCGATTGCAGAGCGGATATATTCGGGCGCGGTCACCCGGCTAACGGTCTCCTCATTATAGGTTACATGAAAGCCATACAGGCAGCGATTGCGCTTTAATATCCGGAACGCGTCCTGAACCGCCGCGCAATCAAACCCTGTACCCGTCACTTGCACGGAGACCGCGATGTTATGAATGTTTCCGATCGTCCCGGCGGTTTGCTCGGATATCAAGCCGGAGGAGCCTTTCAATATGAACAAGCTCTCATCAAACCGTGCCGCGATCTCACATATGGCGGAAATATCGCCCCTTTCGTGCGGGCAGATGATATAGCTGTAAATGCCCAGTTCCTGTCCTTCCTGGATGCAGCGCTCCAAAATGGCCGGGCCTGACTCGGAAATATCAAAAATCAAAAGGCCGGGGAACGCCAGCCCCGTATCTTCCTGTCTCTTTTTCAGCCTTTTCGCCCCGTAGACCAGGCTGTTGTATCCCAGATTCAATCCGACTTTTTTGATCGTGTCATGATCAACATCGGAAATCATCCTTGTAACCAGCGGATAATAAGGATTTCCCGGGTTGGAAACCACCTTTCTCGCGGCGGTGAAGAAGCGTTTTTGATTTTCGCTCTTGGAAAAGAGCAGGCCCAGATCGACCAGGTTCCTTACGCCGCGCTTGACGTTGCTTTCCATGTCTTCCATCGCTTTGCTTACCGCTATATCGATCATCTGCCGGGTCACCCGGTATTGCAGCTCCAAAACCGATCAACTCCTTCTTTTCAATCCCCGGGACTCGCCTTATATCCTGGACTCTCCCCTTCTTTCTGATATTTTATCCCGATATTGAGATCACCTCTATTTACAAAAATCCATACTTGTCAAGTTTCTGGACACATGCCGCTTTTGTCTAATTACTGGGCCGCAAACGCATGTTACACTGCATAAAAAGAAAAAATCGGATGGAGGAAATAACCATGAACAGATTGCTCAGTACCGCAGGGTTGAAAGCGGCGTATTCGTATCTGAATTCCAACCCGGAAAAAAACATCCCCAAGCTGATGGGATGGGTGGACCGGCTGGACAGAAAAGATACTCTGAAAAGCCAGCGGAACGCAATCCGTAAAGCGATCGATGAAAAGGACAACTGGTATCAGCTGCTGCTCAGCGTGTGGACGGACCTTGACGCCGGCGTGCGGCAATCCCTGCTCACGAATTTCATTCTGAACGAAAACCTGATCGGGGGCGCTTTACAGAGGGAAAACAGGGAAAAGTACGGCTGCAACATTCCGTGGGCCGTCCTGATGGACCCTACCTCCGCCTGCAACCTCAAATGCACCGGCTGCTGGGCCGCGGAGTACGGCAACCAGATGTCCATGAGCTATGAGACGCTGGACAGCATCATTGAGCAGGGCAAGGAGCTTGGCGTATATTTTTACATCTATTCCGGCGGAGAGCCGCTTGTCCGCAAAAAGGATATCATCCGTCTCTGTGAGAAACACAACGATTGCGAGTTCCTTGCGTTCACAAACGGCACGCTGATCGACGAGGCGTTTGCCGACGAGATGCTGCGCGTTAAGAATTTTGTGCCCGCAATCAGCATAGAAGGCTTTGAGGAGGCCACCGATTCCCGCCGGGGCAAAGGCACGTATCAGTCGGTCCTTCGCGCCATGAACCTCCTCAAGCAAAAAAAGCTGGCCTTCGGCGCTTCCCTCTGCTATACCCGCTACAATACCGATGTGATCGGCAGCGAGGAATTCATCGATTTCCTGATCGAGCAGGGCGCCAAATTCGCGTGGCTGTTCACGTATATGCCGGTAGGCGCGGACGCGGTGCCCGATTTGATGGTGACCGCGGAGCAGCGCGAGTTCATGTACCGCCAGATTCGCGGATTCCGGAAAACAAAGCCGCTGTTCACCATGGATTTCTGGAACGACGGCGAGTATGCAGGGGGATGCATCGCGGGCGGGCGCAGCTACTTGCATATCAACGCCAACGGAGATATCGAGCCGTGCGCGTTTATTCACTATTCCGATTCGAATATCCACGAAAAAACGCTTCTCGAAGCGCTGCAGGCGCCTTTGTTTATGCAATATCATAACAATCAGCCCTTTGATAACAACCTGCTCCGGCCCTGCCCGCTGCTGGACAATCCCGGCAGGCTGACGGAAATGGTGGAGGCTTCCGGCGCGGTTTCGACAGACTTCATCAAGCCGGAGGATGTGCGGAGCCTGAGCGCCAAATGTACGGACGCGGCGGAAAAATGGGCCGTGACCGCCGACCGCCTCTGGAGCGAAACGCACGGCTGCAGCGGCTGCGCGGGGTGCGCGGCGGCGCCCGCGGAGCAGCAGGCGCAGAATGAACCGTTGACAATGTGACCCGCCCCCCCCTGAACAGCCGGAGGCGGCGCGCACATACCATACGCCTTCGGCTGTTCATCGCCCATTTCAAAGCGGAAAGGCAGCCAAAAAGGAGCCGCGCGGCCCATACCTCCCGGAAAGGAATGGAGTGCCTATGCGTATCGTGTTCGTGATCGATCAGTATGACAGCCTGAATAACGGTACAACCGTGACGGCGCATAGGTACGCGCAGGCGCTGCGCGCCCGGGGGCATACGGTAAAAGTGCTGGCATGCGGAATGCCGGAAGAGGATAAGATCTGCGCTTCTCAATTGAGCATCCCGTTTTTTCAGCCGTTGATCGAACAGCAGGGCTTTTGCTTTGCCAGGCCAAACGACGAAGCGTATTATCAGGCTTTTCGCGGCGCCGATATCGTCCACTTCTACCTGCCCACGCGGTTTTGCCAAAGAGGGGAGGAAATCGCAAGGCAGCTGAGGGTTCCTGCCCTGGCGGCCTTTCATTTGCAGCCGGAAAACGTCACGTACAGCCTCGGGCTGGGAAAAAGCAAAAAGGCGGGCGGCGCGCTCTACCGCTATTTTTATCACTCCTTTTACAGCCGCTTCCGTTATATCCACTGCCCGAGCCAAATGATTGCCGAAGATCTTGAACGGCACGGATACGACGCGCATCTGCGCGTCATATCCAACGGCGTAAGCGATTGCTTCAGGCCCCGGCCGGCCCGGCGGCCCCCCCGCCTTCAAAACAAATTTGTGGTGCTCATGGTCGGGCGCCTGTCCGGTGAAAAACGGCAGGATCTTGTGATCGAGGCGGCCCGGCAGAGCAGGTACGGCGACAGGATACAGCTTGTCTTTGCGGGACGCGGCCCGAAAGAGAAGGCATATCGGCAGCAGGCACGGGGCCTTCCGAACGCCCCGATATTCGGTTTTTATCCGCAGGAAGAGCTCCTTGATCTCATCAACGTCAGCGATCTGTATGTCCATGCGTCCGACGCCGAAATCGAAGGAATCTCCTGTATGGAGGCCATGGCCTGCGGCGTGGTGCCGGTGATATCCGATTCGGAGCGTTCCGCAACGAAGTCGTTCGCCCTGCATGCAAACAGCATTTTCCGCGCGGGCGACGCCCGGTCGCTGGCCGAAAAGATGGACTATTGGATCGAGCAAACGCAGGAAAGGCTGGAAACCGGCTGGCTGTATGCGAATGCGGCGGAACAGATGCGGGTCGGCCGCTGCGCCGTCAAAATGGAGGCGTTGTATCGGGAGGTCATCACGGATTACCGGTCAAACGGGTACAAGGACCCCGTGGAATTTCCCCTCCGCCGGATGACGCATCCCGATGCGGGCCGGGTCACCGCCGCATATTCCAGGCCGGCGCTTTTAAAACGGACACTGTTTTCGGTATTCACAAATTTTCCGGCCCCGATTTTATATCTCATCGACGCCACGCTTTTCGGCTTCAAAGTAAAAGGACGAAAAGCGCTCAGGAAGGTCAAAAGCGGCGCGGTGACGGTTATGAACCATGTGCATCCGATGGACTGCACCATGGTCAAACTTGCGGTTTTCCCGCGCAGCATCCATTTTACGAGTCTGCGCCGCAATCTGGAGCTTCCATTTGTGGGATGGCTGATCAAATTGTGCGGAGCACTGCCTTTGCCAACCGATTTTAACGAATTGGTACGCTTTCAAAAGCAGCTCAAACGGGGGCTGCATAGAGGGGATTGGGTGCATTATTACCCGGAGGGCCTGCTGGTACGCGATCACCAGGGGCTGCGGGGCTTCCACGACGGCGCATTTTTTACGGCAGTCAGCGCCAAGTGCCCCGTGATACCCATGGTGATTACTTACCTGCATCCCCGGGGACTGTGGCGTTTGGCGGGCGGGAAGCAACGGATGCTGCTCTCCATAGGCGATCCGCAATATCCGGACGGCGCCCTGTCTTCCAAAGAAGCGACGCGGGAACTGGCCGAGCGCACGCATGAAGTTATGGTGCAGATGCTCAATGCGCCTGTGCCGGAGGAAGAATTCAGCCTGGCATTGGTTGTCCGGGCGGCCTGCCTCCTGTTTCTGGCCATGCAGGTGCTCCATATCCTTGGCGCCGGTTAGATCGCCTAAAGGGCCGCTATCACAAGGGAAATCAAAGCAAAGCAGGTGGAATTATGATCAAAATCACAGCGGACAGCACATGCGATCTTTCGCCCGATATTCTAAACGGCATGGATATTACATTGATTCCTCTTTGCGTCCTGGTCAACGAGGAGATTTTCCGGGACGGCGTGGATATCAAGCCCGCGGATCTGTTCAGGTATGTGGACAAAGAGGGAAAGTCCTGCAGAACCACCGCGATCAACACCTACGAGTATGAGTGCTTTTTTGAGGAATTCTCCTCAAAATACGAGGCGGTCGTCCATATCTGCATCGGTTCCGGCTTTTCCTCGTGTTATCAAAACGCGGCCCTGGCGGCGGAGAGCTTCCGCAATGTATACGTGATCGATTCGCAGAACCTCTCCTCCGGAAGCGGCCATTTGGTCTACGAAGCGGCCAGTATGGCCGGAGCCGGGGCAAATGCGGAGGATATCTGCCGCAGCCTTCAGGCACTCGTACCCAAAGTGGACGCCAGCTTTGTAATCGACCGTTTGGATTATTTGTATAAGGGCGGGCGCTGTTCGGGCCTCGAACTGCTCGGGTCAAAGGTGCTCCATATCAAGCCCTGCATCGAGGTCGTCGGCGGGAAAATGACGGTCGGCAAAAAATACATGGGCAGCTTTGAATCGTCCCTCCGGCAATACGTCCATGACCGCCTGGCCGATGCGCGCGATATCGATTTTAGCCGGGTATTCATCACGCACCCCATGTGTGCAAAGCAAACGGTCGACATGGTCAAAGAACTGCTGCGCGATGACGGGAGATTTGCGGAGATTATAGAAACCCCGGCGGGATGCACGGTATCCAGCCATTGCGGGCCCGATACGCTCGGCATTCTATTCAAGCGCAGCTTAAACAAAGCGCACGGGACGGGGGTGAATTAAGCTGTATACCACACAGGACCGGGTCTGCGCCAGCCGGACGGATGCGCGCGGGGCCATGAGGCTGACCGGCGCTATGGACAGCATTCAGGATTGCTCCATGTCATGGCTGGAATCGGAACCGCCTTTTCTGGAATATTTGCGCGAAAACAATCTGGCCATGTTTCTCGTTTCAAGGCAGGCGGACATCCTGCGGCTGCCCGTATTCGGCGAAAACATCCGCGTCAAAACATGGATCTATCATGCAAGCAGTTTTTTGGGTTACCGGAATACCGTTTTATACGGCGAAGACGGCCTTCCCTGTATCCTGACATGGGCGGTCGGGGCGTTCGTCAATTTTGATACCGGTAAAATGTCCCGGATACCGCAGGCGGAGCTCGATAAAATCACAATAGAGGACCGGCTCGACATGGAATACCTGGACAAGAAGATCGTCCTGCCGCGCGTACCGGAGCGGCACTTGGACGCCTTTCGGGTCAGGCGCAGCGATATCGATATCAACCATCATATGAACAACGCAAAATATATCGAGGCCGCGCTGGAATTCCTGCCGGAAACTTTCACGGCCAAACGCCTGCGCATCGAATATAAATCGCCCGCCAAATTGGGAGATTGGGTGTATCCGAAGCTTATGGAGGGCCCGGAAGGAACCTATTACGTCCGTTTGCTCAATTTGAACGGCGATCCGTTTGCCGTCATGGAATTTTCCTGAAAACCGGCGGTTCCGAAAGACCTATTCCAGCGGGTTGCCGCAGTGGGGGCAGAACCGGAACGCCTGATCCGTTGTAAAACCGCAAAGAGCGCACCGCTTTTGCGCACGCCCCTGACGTGAAAAGTTCAGGTCGTTTGGATCGAGCTCCGTGATTTCGCCTTTGGCGATCTGGTATCCAAGCGCGCGGTCGATTTCGCACGAAGCATGGCAGCAGGCGGTTTTTATAAAATACCTTTTGTCCCATTTCACGATGGGAATAAAAAACAGGTTGAAGCACAGATAGGTCATATACGCTTCATAACTCCCAAATCTGCCGCAGCAGGCGCATACGATTTTCTGGGCAAAGTTAAGTTTCTTTTCGCCCGGGCTTATTCCCATTACGAGAAACATTCCGGCATCGTCCTTTCAGTAAAGCCGCAGAATACGCTTGCCCAACCGCACCGGCGCTTATTCGGCGCCCTGCATTTGATACTTCTTGTTGAGGTCTTCCCAGTCCTTCAAAGAATTCCGCACGGCATACTGGGCCAGGTCATGGTCCCGTTCCTCCACGGCGCGGATAATCAGGCCATGATGCCTGAGCACCGAATAATCCGACGTGGCATGCTGCTGAACGTGGGAGTACTTGATAAAGGGCGTAAAAATATCCAGCATGCTGGTGTATACGTTTTGGAGCACCTCGTTGCCCGTAATTTCCACCAATAACGTATGGAACCGCAGATCTGCGGCCACAATCTGCTCGATGGGCGCCTTGCTGTCCACCGCTTCCTGAAGCAGGCGCTCCGTTTCCCGCAATTCTTGAAGGTCCCGGTCCGTGATCCGGTCTATCACGGCATGGATGATTCCAGTTTCAAGTATCTGCCGTAAATGAATCAGGTCGGGCAGCTTCGTGCCCATCGATATAATGCGGAAAAACTGCGCGTCAAACATGCCGTTGCTTGCCGATCCGCGCACATAGGTGCCATCCCCCCGGCGCACTTCCAGGACGCCGTAGGAATCCAGTATTTTTACCGCCTCGCGGACGCACCCGCGGCTTTTCCCAAACATGGCGCTCAGCTCGAACTCGTTGGGGATTTTGTCCCCGGCGCGCAAGCCTTGCTCGACGATCATGCTTTTGATCGCTTTGATGATCTGCTCGACAGCCGTCGCCGTTTTCTTTTCTTCCGGAAGGTTTTTATGCCGCTCCACCATATCGCCTCATTTTCACAAAGTATAGTTGCAAAAACGGCAAAAGTACATAAAAGAATCCTTTAT
>DATMXR010000199.1:0-3714 GCA_035561315.1 Feifaniaceae bacterium | reverse complement strand
GTATCTGCACGCCCTCCTTGTCAAAGATACGGTCGAGGTCGAAATCCTTCACGTTGAGCGTACGGCCCACTTCACCCGCACGGTCGTTGTGTACGCGCGGCCCGCGCATGCCGAAGCCGCTGTCCGCAATATTGAACTGGTGGCGGTATCCCCACGGGCCGCCCTGCGGCACGTCGGGGCCTTCGTAATCGATATGGCGGGAGCGGAGGTCGTTTTTGATAAGCTGCGCGATAGGGCTGCCCGCTACGAACGTGGTCAGCACCTTCACCGGCAGACCCAAACAGGCGGAGACGGTCAGAACATTCGATTCCGCACTTGTTGCCTGCAGGTAATACTGGCTGCTGGTATGTACCGGCTGGCGATCCAGCGGCGTGATGCGCACGCCCATGCTGGTGGGCGACAGCAGCGCGACGGCGCAATTTTTTTTGAATTCCATATAAACCCTCCTCTGTCCTGACGGGTGATTGAAATGCGGCGGACCTGCCTGTAATTCTATTATATAAAGAAAATGACAACGTTTACAATACAAAAACCGGACGCATACCGGCGCAGGTTTTTATAGTGCATCTCTCGCGTATCGATGATATAATAAATAGTTTACAGACCGGATCCGCCCTTGTTCAGAATCTCCGTATTCCGCAGATATTCAAGGTTTGTCACATACGGGCCCAGCGCCTGCACGAACTCCCTGCGGGAGTCCGCGCCCATTGCGCCGTAAAGCTTTTTGAGCCGGTATTGCACGGTGCCGGCGGAGGCGAACAGCTTGCCCGCGATGTCCTCCGTGCTGTTGCCGCGCAGGACGCCGTTCAATATGGCATAATCGAGCGCGTCGCACCGGAGCAGGCAGTCCTCGAGCTTTCTGAGCCAGAAGAGCCGCGGGTCGGCCTCCTCGATGGGCGGGTGTTTTACATACTCCGGCGGATCCGCGGGCTTTTGCTCCGAAACGGGGAGGTACGCGGTGCTGCCCCGGCAGATGATCTCGCACGGGATGGACACGTTGGCGGCGATGATGCCAGGATTTTTCTCGAGAAGGTTCCAGATGTTCACCGTCTGCACGCCCATCTTGTAATAATCGAGCGTGGAGGTCGTTAAAGACGGCGTGGCGCAGCAGCCGATCACGAAGTTGCCCGAGCCCGCCACAAACAGCTGCTCCGGAACGCGGATCTTCTGCTCCCTGGCGCGGACAAGCAGGTGCACCGCCACATAGTCGCTGGGGCAGATTGCACCGTCGTACCGATCCGCATGCTCCAAAAACCGGGAGATGCAGTCGTCCAGCCCCGCGTCCAGGGAATACACGTCCCGCCGCTCGTCCACATCCAGCCCGCAGTTTTTTGCCGCCTCCAAAAACGCGTGCTTCCGGACGTTGTCGTTGGCGAACCGCGTTTCGTTGCCCACGCAGGCGAGCCTTCTTCTGCCCGCGCCGTAAAAATAGCGCACCATGCTTTCCACCAGCGTCTGCCTGCTTAACAGCGCGCCGCTGACGTCCTCGCCGAAATCCGTGGGCACCGCGCCCATGAGCACCACTTTCACGCCGCGCGCGCGCATGCGGCGCACCATGTATTCCGTCCAGTCGGAATTCGCGCCGATCAGTATGAGCGTGCCCATGTCCTTTGCGCCCGAGAGCGCTTCCTCGTTTTGCAGCAGCGTCACCGTGCCGTGCTGTTTGAGCGCGGCGTCGTTCATGCCTTTGATACTTTTGGAAAACCAGACGGATGTGATATAGGAGGGCTCGGCGAGCGCGTAAAGCGTCTTGCTCATGTTGGGTCACCTCTCGGGAAGCCGGTTCGGCCATGCGCGGTATTCCCCTGTTTCCTTAGGAATATTGTACCCTAAATCCGCTGCGGAAAGCAAGTTCGCCCGTGCCCGCAGGGCGTTTCTATAAACTATGGTGGTATAATGGCAGAAACGGCGCACCGCCGTATGATAAAAGAGGTAACGCATGCAGTTAAGCCGCCTGTTTGAAATCGTATATCTGCTGCTCAACCGCAAAAGCATGACGGCCAAAGAGCTTGCCGCGCATTTTGAGGTTTCGCAGCGCACCATCTACCGGGATGTGGAAACGCTTGCACAGGCGGGCGTGCCCATATTTGCCGTGAAGGGCGCGAACGGCGGCATACGGCTGACGGAGAATTATGTATTCAGCCGCGCGTACCTCAGCGCGGACGAGCGGCAGAACCTTCTTTCCTCCCTGCGCGGCATGGGCGCGGTGCAGCCGGAGGCCGCCCGGCCGGTGCTCAGCAAGCTTTCCGCGCTGTTCGGGCAGGAGGGGCTCGATTGGATCGAGGTGGACTTTTCCCTGTGGGGGAGCCAGAACCCGGTAAGCGAGCGGTTCTCTGCGCTCAAAGCCGCCATATTCGCAGAGCGCCTGATCCAATTCGATTACAGCGGCATGAGCGGCGGGACGGCCCTGCGCACCGTGGAGCCCATGAAGCTCATATTCCGCGGCATGAGCTGGTATCTGCTGGGCTTTTGCAGGGACAGGCAGGCGTTTCGCTATTTTAAGCTGCTGCGGATGGACAATATCCTGGCGCTGCCCGAGCCGTTTACAAGAAGGCCGCTGCCCGACCTCAAAGCCCGGGAGAATCGCGCTGCGGCGCCCATGGCGGAACTGACCGTCCGCGTATCGGCTGCCATGGAATACCGCGTGCGGGAGGAGTTCCCAAAAGAACAATGGGAGCGGGAAGAGGACGGGAGCTTTCTGCTCCGCTTTTCCATGCCCGATAACGCCTGGCTGATGGAATATTTAACGTCGTACGGGGAGCATCTGACGGTGCTTGCCCCGGAGCGTATCCGGCGGGACATTGCAGAACGCTTAAAAAACATGCTGCGGCTGTATGAAATATGACATACTGTTGTCCAAATTTCCATGCTACGCTGTGCGTATCATAAAAAAAGAGGAGCAGGGTATGGAAAAACTGGATTATAAAAAGGCGTTCAAGGACCTGTATATGCCCAAGGCGGAACCCGCGGCGGTTCTTGTGCCGCCCATGCAGTTTCTGATGGCGGAGGGGCAGGGCAACCCCAATACGCCGAATGGGGAATACCAGCAAAGCATAGGGCTTCTGTACGCGCTTTCCTATACCATCAAAATGGGCAAGGCCGGAAAAGAAACGGACGGATATTTTGAATATGTCGTACCGCCATTGGAAGGGCTCTGGTGGCTGTCCGACGGCGGCATGTACGATGTTCTGAAAAAGGACAAATTCTGCTTTTGCTCCATGCTGCGGCAGCCGGAGTTTGTTACGCAGGAACTGTTCCGTCTGGCGTGCGGGGAAGTGGAGCGCAAGAAGGGCCTCGATACCTTAAAAGCGCGGCTTAAGCAGTTTGACGAAGGCCTGTGCGTGCAGTGCATGCATATCGGCCCCTATGACGACGAACCCAGGACGCTTTCGCGCATGCATCGCTACATGGAGGAAAACGGCTACGCGGACGACGTAAGCGATACGCGCCGTCACCACGAAATCTACTTAAAGGACCCGCTCAAAACCAGGCCGGAAAATTTGCTGACCGTGCTGCGCCACCCGGTGCGGCGGATTGCGTAAATTTCCAATCTATTCATTCTTTTCCGTTATTTGATGCGGTATGATAAGGACAAGCATCTGCATGTGATTGCGGATGGGAACGGCGGGCGGAATGCGCAAGGATATCATAAAAACAAATTTTTTTCTGTAAGAACGCGGCAAATACGCATTGGTATTTGCCGCGCTCTTATTC
>DATMXR010000198.1:0-5005 GCA_035561315.1 Feifaniaceae bacterium | reverse complement strand
CTATGACGCTTCGAAACGACTCTGGCCGGATCATAGCCGCCGCCATTGAGTCCGCGCTGCCGGACACGGCCGTGGCCCGGGTACTCAAGAATAAAACATTCCCCGGCAGGGTGTTACTTGTTGCGGTGGGAAAGGCCGCCTGGCAGATGGCGAATACCGCCGCCGATATACTGGGGGACACGATCTCGGAGGGCATTGTCATTACCAAGTACGCGCATTCGCGCGGGCCGATCGCGCGTACCGCAATCCATGAAGCCGGGCATCCCGTGCCCGACCGCAATTCGGTTTTGGCGGCCGAAGCCGCCCTGAAGCTGACGGAGGCGCTGCGCCCGGACGATACGGTGCTGTTCCTTTTATCGGGCGGGGGGTCCGCGCTGTTTGAAAAACCGCTGATACCCGCATCCGAATTGCAGGATATCACAAAGCAGCTGCTTGCCTCCGGGGCGGATATCGTGGAGATGAATATCGTCCGCAAACGGCTCTCCGCCGTCAAAGGCGGCCGCTTTGCGCTGCATTGCCGGCCCGCGAACGTGTTTGCGATCGTATTGTCGGATATCATTGGCGATCCGCTGGATATGATCGCGTCCGGCCCGGCCTATCCCGACGCTTCCACCTGCGGGCAGGCGCTGGAGATCGCGGCCAGGTATGGCCTGCGGCTTTCGGAAGAAGCGATGGCCTGCATGCGGAACGAGACGCCCAAGGCGCTGGACAATGTGGAAACGATCGTCACGGGAAGCGTTAAACAGCTGTGCGCCTCGGCCGAAGCCACGTGCGAAACGCTTGGGTACCGCCCGATGGTTCTTACGGACAGCCTGTGCTGCACCGCGAGGGATGCGGGGAGCTTTCTTGCGTCTATTGCGCGGCGGCATGCCGCAACGGATACGCCGCTTGCGTTTATCGCGGGAGGCGAAACGGTCGTGCATCTGAAGGGGACGGGCAAAGGCGGCAGGAATCAGGAGCTTGCGCTCGCTGCGGCGGAAGGAATCGCCGGCCTGCATCATACGGCGGTGTTCTCCGTGGGTTCGGACGGGACCGACGGCCCGACCGACGCGGCCGGCGGCTATGTGGACGGCGAGACCGCGGGCGTCCTGTCAAAGGCGGGGATAAGCATTCACGGCGAACTGGAAAACAACAATGCGTATGTCGCTTTGGAACAGTGCGGCGGGCTTATTAAGACGGGAGCGACCGGCACCAATGTGAACGATCTAAGCGTACTGCTGATCGGCCGGGCGCAAAAGTAAAGCTGAGGACAAGCGGGAATTTCAAAAATAACAGGCGCCGGTCAAACCGGCGCCTGTTTTGACGAATCCCGTAACGCTATGGTTATTGCTTTTTGATCTCCGCTTTCCCGAGGGCTTCGTAATAGTTTGCAATGGCGCTGTGGTCACACTGGCCGCCGCCGTTTGCGTGCAGGTACTGAAGCATTTCCATCACGGAGGCGGTCAGCGGCAGCGGCGAACCGATGCTGTGGCCGGTTTCCAGCGCGTTGTTCAGGTCCTTGATGTGCAGGTCGACTTTGAAGCCGGGCTTAAAATTGCGCTCCAGAATCATGGGCACCTTTGCGTTCATAACGGTGGACCCGGCAAGGCCGCCTTTTATCGCGTCAAAAACCAGCTCGGGGTCCACGCCGGCCTTGGATGCCAGCAAAAACGCCTCTGAAACCGCGGCGATGTTGACGGCTACGATGATCTGGTTGGCAAGCTTGGTCGTGTTCCCCGCGCCTATGCTGCCGCAATAGACCGCGCTGCCGCCCATTGCCATAAGGATATCGTAGACGCGGTCGAATATTTCCTTTTTACCGCCGACCATGATGGAAAGCGTGCCGTCGACGGCTTTGGGCTCGCCTCCGGAAACGGGGGCGTCCAGCATCTCCACGCCCTTTTCGGAACAGGCCTTGTAAACTTCCTGCGAGGCAAGCGGAGCGATCGAGCTCATGTCGATGAGAATCGTGCCCGGCTTTGCGCCCTCGAGGACGCCGTTTTTACCAAGGACCGCAGCTTTGACATGGGGGGAGTTTGGGACCATGGTGATGACAATTCCGCATTGCGCGGCCACATCCCTTGCGGAGCCCGCGGCCGACGCCCCGGCGGGAGTCACCGCGTCGACATTCTCCTGAATCACGTCGTAAACGATCAGCTCATAGCCTTTTTTTAACAAGTTCTTCGCCATGGGCCTGCCCATGATTCCCAGTCCGATAAAGCCGATTTTCATACTTGTTACCTCCCATTCAATTTCGTTGCGGAAAGATCGTACATGCTTTCGACGGCGGCCCGAATGCGTTCGGCGGTCAGGCCAAGGTAATTGAGAATTTCATCATAGGAGTGCGCGCTGCATCCGAACCGGTCCATGATGGCGACATGCTCCACGGGCTTGCAGAGGTGCCGTACGGCATGGGCGACGGCCGACCCAAGCCCGCCGATCACGCTGTGCTCCTCGGCGGTTACGATGGCCCGGCAATCGCCCGCCAGCCCGGCGATCAGTTCTTCGTTCAGCGGTTTTATGGTGCTGACGTTGACGACCTTTACGGAGATGCGGTCCTCCACAAGGCGGGCGGCTTCAAGCGCTTTTACGCACATATAGCCCGTTGCAAATAAAACAACATCGCTGCCTTCGCGCAATACCGAGGGAACGCCGATCTCAAACGGCGCGTCTTCGGATGTGACGTTATCGTAGCTGTTCCGGTTGATCCGCATGTAGCAGGGGCCGTCGTGCGCCGCCATTGCGCGGACGGCTTTGGCGGTCTCGCTGGCGTCGGCGGGGCTTAAAACGGTCATGTTCGGAAGCGCGCCCATAATGGCGATGTCTTCCACCGATTGGTGCGTCGCGCCGTCCCCGAAGTCCGAGCAGCCTGCGGAAGAGCCGCAGATTTTTACGTTTAGCTTGCCGATGGCGATTGTCTGACGGATCTGATCATAAGCGCGGCCCGCGCAGAATACCGCAAAGGAGTTTGTAAAAGCAATTTTGCCCGATAGCGCAAGGCCTGCGGCGACGGAGGTCATGTTGGCCTCCGCGATGCCCATTTCAAAGTAGCGCTCGGGATAAGCTTCCTGAAACATATAGGACATGGTGGATTTCCCGAGATCGGCCTCGAGCACGACGATGTCCGGGTTCTCGGCTCCCAAAGCGACGAGCGTATTGCCGTAGGCAATCCTTTGATTGTCGTTCATTTATATTCTCCTTGACTTTTGGTCTTTACGCAATTCAGGCCAGGTCGTTCATCGCCTGCGCGTAGCTCTCTTTGGTCAGCGCGGCGTTATGGTATGCGACGTTGTTCTCGGCAAAGCTGACGCCCTTGCCTTTGACCGTATGCGCGATGATAACGGTCGGCCGGTCCTCTGTGCGGTCGGCTTCATCAAACGCCGCAAGGATTTGCTCCATGCTGTGGCCGTTGATTTCGATGACATTCCACCCGAAGGCAAGCCATTTCTCATTGAGCGGGTTCGTGTCGAGCCGCTCCGTGACAGCGCCCGTCGCCTGCAAATCATTTTTGTCGACAATGGCGATCAGGTTGTTTGCCTTGTAAGCGCTCGCGGCCATGGCGGCTTCCCAGATCTGCCCCTCGGCGATTTCGCCGTCCCCCACCAGCACGTAGACTTTGCGGTTGATTTGGTTGAGGCGCATGCCCAGCGCCATCCCGAGACCAATGGACAGCCCCTGGCCGAGGGAACCGGTCCCGGCCTCGACGCCGGGGGTCTTTAAAACGTCCGGATGGCCCTGCAGGTAGGAGCCGATCGCCTTGGTGGTTTTTAAATCTTCCACGGGGAAAAACCCGGCTTCGGCCAGGGCGGCATATTGAAGAATGGCCACGTGCCCCTTGCTCAGAAGGAACCGGTCCCGGTCCGGGTCCTTGGGATTGCGCGGGTCATAATGCATTTTATTGAAATAGAGCGCAGCAACGATATCGGCGGCGGAGTTGGATCCGCCGATGTGGCCCGCTACGCCCACGCCGATGCTTGTGACGACGTCGCGGCGCAGCTGCTGGGCTTTTGCACGAAGAGAGTCCAATTGTTCTTTACTGTACATGCTATAGTTTCCTTTCATCGTGTTCAAAGTAACGTTTGAGCAGCCGGAGCGTTTCGGGCGCGTCGCGGCCGACGTCGGACGTATACGCTTCGCAGCTGACGCGCCCGTCGTAGCCGGTAGAAAGAATCGCATCGCAGAACGCGCGGTAAAGGGCCCCGGAGCCGTCCCCTTCACGGGGGAAGACGCGGCCCGCGGGGTTTGCAAAGTGGATATGCGTCAGAAAAGCGTTTCCGTATTGGCGGATATGGGACAAAGGCTCGGTTTCTTCGGCCAAATGATAAAGGTCCACCAGGACCTTGACGCGCGTACCCCCCACATCCCGGGCAAGCCCTGCGCCTTCTTCAAATGTGTTGATGATATTGCATTCGGCTTGGCGCAGAGGCTCGATGGCGATGGTGATGTCATACTGCGCCGCCGATTGGTCCACATAGCGGAGCAGGCGGATAATTTGCGAACAGGCTTCGTCTTTTGGAAAGTGCTCCGGATACCTTTTTGCGGCGCCGCTGCCGAACACGATGTTTTTTGCGCCAAGCCGCGCCGCGGTTTCCATGGCCCGGTCAACGTAGGAACAAACCGCCTGAACATCCACGTCCGGTCCCGTCAGCCGCATCGCGGGCGGGAAAAAATTGTTGCAGCTTTCGCAGGGGAGGCCGCTGATACGGATATGCTCCAGCAGGCGGCCGACACCGTCTTCGGACATGCTCATGATTTCCGCCAGCGGCAGCTCCGCATAGTCATAGCCGCAGCGCCGGAACAGCTCGAGATGTTCTGCGCCCGTGCCTCCGGAAACCGTGGATATCATATTGAAACAGCAGCCGTATTTCATAAAATCCCCTTCAGCCTTGTCTTTGCGCATGTCTTTGCGCATACGGGAACGTGTCATTTGATCTGCCACTAAATTGTAATACATAATACAAACTGCGTCAATAGATTTTTCGTAAGGAAAATTTGACATACGCAACGATGTCGTATAGAATGAGGA
>DATMXR010000197.1:0-14022 GCA_035561315.1 Feifaniaceae bacterium | reverse complement strand
GGATACTTTTTATGTCGAACAAATACTATTTTGGATGGCTTCGCACCCCCCACCGGCGTACAAAATGCAGAGCAAGTCGCGACAATCCAGCGCAGGCTGGGTGTAGAAGATGACGGGATATGGGGACCAAAGACGGAGTCCGCCTACCGTTCCTACATGAACGCGATATCCCGCTCGCCGAAACCGGCAAAAGCCAACCCGCATCAAGCCGTAACGGCTTTGGCCAATGCCGCGAAAGAAAGCGGAAGGACCTATGGCAGCGCGGGCTACACGGCCGATACATTTATGAAGCCAGCAGCCGATGCCGCTTTAGCAGCCGCATCAAGAGCATATGGTAGAACTTTTGGCAACCCAGGTTTTGCAAACTCTAACAAGATTGACAAAAACAATTTGCCGAAAGATCCACAGGCAGCCCTTTCCAAAATAATTGATGCTTCCAGCCTGGGTGATAAAGATAAGTGGCGGGCAAAATATACCATCGATGGTATGGACACGGAAGTCTTGCAGAACCTTTTACAAGATGTTCTGCGCGATGGTGTGGCCCCATACTTTTCTCAGGCTGCATGGGAAAAGCGCGCGGCACTTATGATGAGCCTCGGTGCACAAGAAGACCTTGCGGCGATTCAGGATTTACAAGCGGCATCTAAAAGTGTAGGCCGCACATTTGGGAATCCCGGATTTAATGCCTCCACTTTTGCTTTAAGAAAAATTGAACCTTATTTTACAGCAGAAAAAAATTCTGTAAGAACTCCTGAACAGCAGGCAGCAATGGAAGCATTACGTGGATTGTATACATATGTATCGAATTCATGGCGTTATTCCAATGAAGACTTAGATAAAATTCTTTACCACATTGACAACTATGCCTTTAACACACAAAGTAATGGTTCACAGCTAAACCAAGCAGAATATGCCTATGAAGATCCATACCATGGGTCGATAAAGATTAATTCTGTTGAAACTGAGGGAACAGACCTAATGAAATTTGATGCTAATTTATTCGATAGACTATCGTTCGCTTTAGGAGCTTCGGTTCCTGTAACCATTCCAATGCTAGGTTCAGCTACGGCCCTGCTCGAATTGATGGAGTTGGTTGATCCAGATGGCTACTATAAAAATCATCCCAATTACCTTTTGCGTCCAAATGACGTCTCTATTTCGTACAACCCGTCCATTGGAGGTACTCATTCGTCAAAAAACTACTTTCGTGGGGGAGAGCGCTTGTTTTCTGAATATCCGTCAAATGGAGGTGCCCATAACGTTTATGGGCAGAATTTTAGCCAACATGCCGAGAAATTTAATAAAGAACATCCTTCGGGAATTCTTGATTTCTTGGAAGCCGTCGCTTCCATTATATGGAACGGTCCTGAAATTGTTACGCCTATCTACCCTCTTGAAAAGCTTGATCCGTCCTCCGCACCCACTTATTATACATGATATTTAGCATAGAGCGCCAATATCAGCGCCCTCGTATCAGTCCATGCCGCCTTATAACTCGTACAAACCGTGTTGTCTTGCCGTTCGCCTGCACCGAATAAAACTTCCGAACATCCACCTTCGCCTTAGTGGGCTTATCATGGCAGGGCTTGCGGATGGGCAGCGCGGGGGCGGGCGGTTCGCCTTTGAGGGCGGCCGCCACCTCCGCCGTGGTGTAGGGACGGAACAGGTGTTTACGCTTTTTGAAATACCTGAGGTTGGGAATGAGCCACCCAAGCGCCAGTATCATTACGGCTCTCTCCAGAGTAACAGTCATTCTCGCACCGGGCTCGCCTTCGAGCCAGGCGGAAAGCATCGCCAGAGACATCCCGACAAAACTGCTGCATAGATAGAAAGCATTCCATTTGTACCCACGCTGGGTAAAATCGCGAAGTTCAATAAACGTACCGATTGCGGCGATGCCCCAAAGCGCCTTTACAAAAAACAATACAAGCTCCAGAATGTTTCCTGCTCCGGCCCATATTGGGATGCGGTATAGGTCATAAAGCGCATTGGGGACAGCAACTGCGCTGAACACAAGCGCCAAATACAAATATACATTCAGATAAAAGCCCATCCATGCGGTGGAGGTCTCCTCGTTCTCAATCATCGCTTTCCTGAGCACCGCTTTAATACCGGCGTTGGTCATATCGTTTCTGCTCCTGTTCTGTACTGGTTAATTTGTTCTGCTAACGCGGAGAAGCTAGGAAAGCGAATGCCACTGCCCCATTGCATAAGCGATTTCGTTCGGCGCATATGCACGGAACAATTCCCTGCGCTTTTTCAAATACAGATAATTCGGTATACTCCACACGCCTGTGTAAATCACGAAAAAGACCACGGCGTACAGCACGTATCCTGACGGCTCAGAATAGTACATGAGTCCAAAATTAATCGCCGCGTTTACCGCCCAGTAAAGGCCGGAGAGCGCAAGATGTACAACGCCCCAGATAAAACCGTCGGGGCGAAGTTTGATCATATATTTGTAGGTAAATGCCGTACAGACTAGAAGCACCAGCCCAAAGGCCGCCAAAATGACCGCATGCGGAAATCTTTCAGATGACGGCGGAAAATTCCCGAAGAATAACGGGCTCAAAAGACGCAACTCGAAATAGGCCACTGCTACAAACAATTCAATCAGGTAAATGGAGATATACGCCCGCATCCATCCGGTTGGAACCGGACTTTCTTTTAATACGGCGATACATTCTTTCCGGCGCATGCTGTTCCTCCGGTTATGCATATATATGGGGTCGCTTCCAGTATACTCTTCCGCTCATTTGTTCGCAAGCGTTGTTTTTATCAACAAAAAGCAGCCGGTTTTTCTCCGGCTGCATGGTATCCTTGCTTATCCTATTTTGTTTCCTGCGCCGCGGGGGCGGGCCCATCCGCGCGCTCGATGCGCAGCACCCGCGCGACGGACTTGTAAAGCAGGAACGTCAGGGTGCCGTTCGCCGCGGTCTTGATGGCGTTGAAGGGAACGATGATGGGGGCCAGCATATCCACCACCGCCTGGCGCGGCACGCCCATGAAATGGACGGTGAATATCAGGTTCAGCGGGATCATCATCAGTATCATGCCCGCGGCCCCGCAGAGAAGGCCTATGACCGCCCCCTTGCGGGAGTGCATGCGGCTGTAGATCAACCCCGCAACGATCACGAACGTGCCGGTGGCGCAAAAATGCATCAGCGCGCCGATCCATCCGCTGGCCGGGGAAACGAGCAGCCATTGCAGCACGCTCACCACGGCGGTAAGCGCCAGCCCCCACAGCGGGCCGTAGAGGAACGTACCGATGAGTATGGGGACGTCCGCCATATCATACTCCAAAAAAGTCGCGCCGGGGAATATGGGGAAGTGTATGAGGTAGACAAGCAGCAGCGAAAGCCCCGCCAGCATCCCCAAGTGGACCAGCCTGTTTGTGTTTTCCCGTTTCATGTTGCACACTCCGCTTAAAAATGTATGCTTCCCGGCTTTTCACGCGCCAGAGCGACCGATAAGTTGCTCTCAAACAGCAAGGGCAACAAAAAACGCCCCGCTGCTGCGGCGCGTCTGAAAAACAAGTGCGGCGATCAAAAAATCCGTCGCGCTTCTTCCATCCGGACTGTACCGTCGGCGCCAAAATCTCATTGGCTCAACCCTGTAAACAGGGGTCGCGGGCTTAGCAAAGCAGGCTTTGAACCCTGCCGCATCACCGCCGGTGGGGAATTGCACCCCGCCCCGAAGCATCGTATACATTGTAGCACCGGAATGGCCGCTTTGCAAGCGCCGGCGATAAATCCGGACATGCCCCCGTATGCCGGGATAGCGTTCCATGCAGCTATAACGTAAACCGTAGGGGCCGATGCCCTCACCGGCCCGCCCTGTTTGAGTAAATTGCACAAACATCGGCGCGCCGGGGGCGACGCGCCCTACAATCTTTATATTGCCAGGAATGGCGCTCAAATACGCGGAACGCCGAGGGCGGCGTCCCCTACAAAAATACGCGGTCCACTGTAGGCGTGATGCCCTCAGCGACGGCCGCAGTCTGGTGCCCGAGGGCGGCCTATTGCCCCGCGTCCCGCGCGGCGGGCGCGGGGAATTTCAGCGTGATGGTCGTGCCCCGGCCGACGGCGCTTTCCAGCGAAAGCTTCGCCCCGTGCATCAGCGCGCCGCGCTTGACGATGGCAAGGCCCAGGCCCGTGCCGCCGGTCTCCTTGGAATGGCTTTTATCCACGCGGTAGAACCGCTCGAATACGCGGTTTTGATGCTCCGGCGGGATGCCTATGCCGGTATCGGACACCGCGACATTGACCCGCCCGCCCGCCTGCTTATACACTCTTATCGTCACGCTGCCGCCCGGCTTGTTGTAGCGGATGCCGTTGTCGCACAGGTTGTAGAGGATCTCCTCGAGCACCTGCTTCGCGCCGTCGATTTCCGCCTGCTCCCCTTCCGCGCGCAGCGCGACGTCCTGCGCCTGCGCCACGGGCTGAAGCCGCTCTATGACGCCGTTTGCGAGCGAAAGGAGCTCCACGCGCTCAAAGGGCAGGTCGCCCGCGCCCTCGTCCAGGCGGGAAAGCCGTATGATATCCTCCACCATCGCCATTAGCCGCGTGCTTTCCTCATGAATGCGCTGTGCGAAGCCGCGCATATCCTCCGGCTTCACAAGGCCGTCCTTCATGATTTCCGCATAGCCGGAAATGGAGGTCAGCGGCGTTTTCAGCTCGTGCGAGACGTTGGCGGAAAACTCCCGCCGCATGCGCTCCTGCTCCTCCCGCTCGGTGAAGTCCATGATAAGCGCCACCACGCCCGTGACCGCGTCGCGCTCGCGCACGGGGCTTGCGATCAGCTGGTAGCTCCGGCCGTTCAGTTGGATCACCTGCTCGGCGGGGACGCCTTTTGCCGCCTGCTCCACCGCCGTTTGCAGCTTCAGGCTCCGGTCTACCGTCAAAACATGCTTGCCCGTGCAGGTCCTGCTGTCCGCGCGGAACAGCCGCTGCGCGCTGCGGTTGATGGTGAGTATGATGCCGTTGGCGTTGAGCACTAAAAGCCCCTCGCGCATGTTGTGGGCGATGGCGGAAAATTCGTCGCTCCGGGCGGTCAGCTCCCGCATCTGGGAGGCGATCTGCCGTTTTTGCGCCTCCAGCCTCGACAGCAGCGGGGACAGCTCGTCGTAAACCTCGTTGTTGAGCGGGTCGTCCAGGTCCAGCGCGTTGAGCGGGGAAACGATGTGCCGCGTCATGCGTCTGGCGAGCAGCACGCAGATGCAAAGTGTGAGAACAAGCGTGCCGATTGCCGCGGGCAGCATCCGCCACAGCACGCCCCAGACGCTCGCCTGCGTATCCGCAAGGCGCAGCACGTTGCCGTCCGGAAGCTTTTCGGCGTAGTAGAGCGTTTCGAGCCCCAGCGTTTCGGAAGGCCGGGCGCTCTCCCCCGCTCCCTTTTCCAGCGCAGCGGCGACCTCCGGCCTGTCGCCGTGGTTCTCCATATTTGAAGCGTCGGCGCTGCTGTCGTAGAGCACCGTGCCGTCAACGGCAATCAGCGTCAGGCGCGTATCGTCCACCCGCCGGATGCGGTTCAGGTACGCTTCATCGCCCGAAAGCTCCATGCCGGCCGCGACATAGGCCGCCTCGCTCCTCTGCTCCTCCCGCAATTGACCGGTCAGCACCCCGTAGAACACGCCGAGCGTCAAAAGCGTCAAAAGCAGCACGGAAGCGAGCGAAAGCAGCACCATGTAGCGGTTGACGGTTTTTTGCATTTCCTTTTACTCCTTCGCGCGGTAGCCGACGCCGCGGACGGTTTCTATGATATACGCGCAGTCCCCGAGCTTCTGCCGCAGGGTCTGGATGTGGACGTCCACGGTGCGGGTACCTCCCGCGTAATCATACCCCCAGACGGCGGTCAGCAGCCGGTCCCGCGTGAACACGCGCCCGCGGTTTTCCATGAGGAACCGCAGCAGCGAAAACTCCTTGAAGGAGAGGATGACGTTCGTCCCCGCGCTCACCACGGTGTGCTTTTCCGTGTTCAGTACCAGGTTGTCTATGGAAAGGATGTCCGTCAGCTCCTTGGGGGAAGCGCGCCTCAATACCGCCTTGATGCGGGAGATCAGCTCCATCATGCCGAACGGCTTTGTGACGTAATCGTCCGCGCCGTTGTCCAGGCCCGTGACTTTGTCATACTCCGCGCCGCGGGCGGTCAGAAGGATGACGGGTATGCCCTTTGTCGCCTCCGCGGAGCGCAGGCGCTTCAATATGGAGATCCCGTCCTCGCCGGGCAGCATCACGTCCAATAAAACCAGCTCGGGCGGCGCGTCGTTCATGCCCTGCCAGAACTGCTCCGCGTTTTCAAAGCCGCGCGCCTCAAAGCCGGTCTGCGCAAGCGTATAGAGTACAAGTTCCCGGATATTGGTTTCGTCTTCCACATAATAAATCATGCCGTCTTCCTCTTCGCCCCTACTCTTCGTCTATTTCCGACGACTTGTGGACGCCGGTAATAGAAAACAGCACCCATTCGGCAATGTTGACCGCGTGGTCGCCGATGCGCTCCAGGTATTTTGTGATCATAAACAGATCCAAAGCGTATTCCGCCGTGCGCGGGTCCGTCGTGAAACGCTCGATCAGCTTCGCGCGGACCTCTATGAAGCGGTTATCCACCTCGTCGTCCGAATCGATCACTTCCCGGGCCAGCGCCTCGTCCCTGCGCACGAACGCGTCGATGCTGTTGGTGACCATGGCGATCGTGGCGTCCGCCATCAGCGGGATTTCCTCGGGCTGTATGTGGTCGAACCGTTCGTCCATGACCAGCACGATTTCGGAAATATCCGCCGCCTGGTCGCCGATGCGCTCCATATCCGTAATCATTTTGAGCGCTGCGGAAATGAGCCGCAGGTCCCGCGCCACAGGCTGCTGCTGCAGCAGGAGCCGCAGGCACAGGCTTTCGATGCGGCGCTCCTTTTCATCGATCTCGCGGTCGAACTTGATGGCCTCTTTCGCGCGCCGCGCGTCGTGGGACCTGAGCGCCGCGCAGGCGTTCTGTATGGCCTGCTCGATGAGCCCGCCCATTTCGATGAGTTCCTTGTTCAAAAGCTCCAGCTGTTCGTCGAATTTGTTCCGCATCAGCCAAACCTCCCCGTGATATAGTCCTCTGTCCGCTTATCCCTGGGCATGGAAAAGAGCTGTTCCGTTCCCCCGTACTCGATGACCTCGCCCAGCAGGAAGAACGCCGTTTTGTCCGAGATGCGCGCAGCCTGCTGCATATTGTGCGTTACGATAATTATAGTATATTTTGCCTTTAATTCCACCGCAAGGTCTTCTATTTTTGAGGTGGAAATGGGATCGAGCGCGCTTGTCGGCTCATCCATGAGCAGCACCTCCGGCTCCACGGCGAGCGCCCTGGCAATGCACAGGCGCTGCTGCTGCCCGCCCGAAAGGCCGAGCGCGCTTTTTTTGAGCCGGTCCTTGAGTTCGTCCCAAATGGCGGCGTTGGTAAGCGACTTTTCCACGATATCGTCCAGCTTGGCCTTGGCGCGTATGCCGTGCGTGCGCGGGCCGTAGGCGATGTTGTCGTACACGCTCATGGGAAACGGGTTGGGCTTCTGGAACACCATGCCCACGCGTTTGCGGAGCAGGTTGACGTCCATACTGCCGTATACGTCCTCGCCGTCGAGCGCGACCCGGCCCTCGATCCGGCAGCCCTCCACAAGATCGTTCATGCGGTTGAGCGTCTTTAACAAAGTGGATTTGCCGCAGCCGGACGGCCCGATAAACGCGGTGATCTCGCGCTCCTCCACGGACATGTTCACTTTTTTGAGCGCCTGAAACGTGCCGTAATAAAGATCGAGGTCATGTATATCAAATTTGATGTTCTTTTTCTTCTGCTTTTCCATAGTCTTTCCTTTCCCCCTGGTTCCGTCCCTGTCCCCACAAAACGGGGCTATTCGCTTCCGTTGCGTTTGGTGAGCCTGCGCGCCACCATGGACGAAAGCGCGTTGATGCCCACCACCACAACGAGCAGCACCACCGCCGTCGCGTACGTCTGGTTGATATGCAGCCCCTCGCGCGCGAGCGAATACATATGCACCGAAAGCGTACGGGTGGAGGAGAACACGTTTTCCGGCACCTTCGCCACGGTGCCAGCCGTGTAGATGAGCGCCGCGGTTTCCCCCACGATGCGGCCTATGCCGAGTATGATGCCGGCGAGTATGCCGGGGACCGCGGCGGGCAGCACAATGGAAAACACCGTCCTCAGCCGCCCCGCGCCCAGGCCGAAGCTGCCCTCGCGGTACATGTCGGGAACGGCCTTGAGCGCCTCCTCGGTGGTGCGCATGATGAGCGGCAGTATCATGACCGCCAGCGTAAACGCGCCCGCCAGCAGGGACATGCCCCATTTCAGGCGGGTTACGAAGAACAGGAGGCCGAACAGGCCGTATACGATGGACGGGATGCCGGCGAGCGTTTCCGCCGTGACGCGCACCACGGAAACGAACTTGTTGCCGCGCTTTGCGTACTCCACAAGGTACACCGCGGCGAATATGCCGAGCGGCGCGGCGATCAAGAGCGACAGCAGCGTCATCAGCACGGTGTTGATGATGGCGGGCATCATGGAAACGTTATCCGACGTATACTCCCACTTAAACAGGTCGGGCGTGAGATACGGGACGCCTTTTACCAGGATGTAGCCGACCAGAAACAGCAGCACCGCCACGGTAACGGCCGCCGCGAGATACGTGAGCGCCCTTAAAAATATCGCCTTCTTCCTGCCCGGATGCGCCACGCGCTTGTAATAGGAGGCATTCGGTTCCGTCATAGGTTCGACCTCCTTTTGAGCAGGGAGAACAGCCCGTTGATAATCAATATGAACAAAAAGAGCACCACGGCCGTCGCAATCAGCGCTTCCCGGTGCAGGTCGGCGGAGTATCCCATTTCGATGACGATGTTCGCCGTGAGCGTACGCAGCCCTTTTAATAGCCCCGCCGGCATGCGCGCCTGGTTGCCCGCCACCATGATAACGGCCATGGTCTCCCCCACCGCGCGGCCCATACCCAATACCACCGCGGCAAGCAGGCCAGATTTTGCGGCGGGCACCAGCGTGGAAAACACGCTGCGCTCATGCGTCGCGCCCAACGCCAGAGAACCTTCGTAATAGCTTTCCGGCACGGCGCGGATTGCGCTTTCCGCCACGCCCACGATAGTGGGCAGTATCATGACGCCCAGAAGCACGGACGCCGTGAGCATGGAGGCGCCGCTCCCGCCAAACTGCTCCCGCACGAACGGCACGATGACCACAAGGCCGAAAAAGCCGTATACCACGGAAGGGATGCCCGCCAAAAGCTCCGTCGCGGGTTTTAATACGCGGTACAGCCAGCGCGGACAAAAGCGCGCCATGAATATGGCCATCAAAAGACCTATGGGCACGCCGACAAGCATGGCCCCGGCCGTGACGTAGACGCTGCCCACGATCATTGGGAATATGCCGTAAATATCGTTGCTAGGTTTCCAGGTCCGCCCCAGAAGAAAGTTTGCCGGTCCAATCTCAAATATGGCGGGCAGGCCGTTGGCAAACAGGAATACGCAGATGAGTGCCACGGCGAGGATGGAGGTGGCTGCCGCCGCGATAAACACGGCTTTCATTACCGGTTCCTTCCATTTTTTCATGAACATTACCCCGTTAGTATTTTTTTATGCGATGGTACGCGTTTGCCGCCCGGAAACGCGGGGGCGCTTTCCGGACGGCATACGGATGCCATAGGCTGGCGTTTATTTGGTATTTCCCGTTACGCAACCTCGCTCCAGGTGAGGACTTCGCCAACGAAAATCGCGCGGATCTGGTCGGCGGTCAGGCCGGTGAGAGGGTTCTCATTGTTGGTGATAACCGCAATGCCGTCAATGGCGATGACGGTGGGGGTGAGGCCTTCGGAGAGCTCGCTGTCCTTGAGCTCGCGGGAAGCCATGCCGATGTCGCAGGTGCCGTCGATGGCGGCCTGCATGCCGGTGGAGGAGTCGCTCTGCTGGATCTCGATTGTGACGTTGGCGTTGATGGCGTTATAGGCTTCGGCAAGCTTCTCCATCAACGGGGTGATGGAGGAGGAACCGGCGACGACGAGCTTGCCGGAAACGCCCGCGGGAGCGAACGCGGCGGCGGCGTCATCTACCTTGATGTACTTGTTGCCAAGGACCACTTCCTGGCCTTCCGCGCTCAGGATGAAGTTGATGAAGTCTTGTGCGACCGCACTCACTTCGCCCTTGGTGGCGATGTTGAACGGACGGGCGACCTTGTAGGTGCCGGCCTTGATGTTTTCGACGGTGGCGTCCACGCCGTCAACCTGGAGAGCCTTCACGGTGTCGTTGAGGGAACCCAGGGAAACGTAGCCGATGCCGTAGGGGTTGCCCGCGACGGTGGTAAGCATGACGGCGGTATCGTTGGTGATCTGCGCTTCGACGGTGGTCATATCCACCTTGTTGCCGTCAGCGTCCTTCACTTCGACGCCCATGAGTTCGATGAACGCGCCGCGGGTGCCGGAGCCCTCCTCGCGGGAGACGACGATGATATCCTGGGTGGTGTCAAAGCTGGGTGCGGGCGCTTCGGTCACGGCGGGAGCCTCGGCCACAGGCGCCTCGGTCGCGGCGGCGGGAGTCTCGGCCGCGGGCGCTTCTGCCGCAGGCGCGCAGCCCGCGAACGCGGAAAGCGCCAACAGGGCGCCAAGCGCTAACGTTACATACTTTTTGATTGCTTTCATGAATACTTCCTCCAATTCATTTTACATTGCAAGCATACATCCGGATTGTTATACGCCAATATCAGAATTATCAAATCCATGTAAAATCCCCCGTTAAGCTTTTGCGCCCCGCATACGCTTCATGCGTGCATGTAAATGGCAATGTCTGGCAGAATTAGGTGCGTTTTCCCCCGCGGTGCGCGCGTTTGGGGGCTTCGCGCCGGAAGAAAGAATATATAGCGGGGCGGCGGCGCGTTTTTTATCCGCCCGATATTAAGACGCGAAAAGAAATGCCGATATAAAAGGAAACGCGCCGTTGTTTGCCGCTTTTTTTGGGCGGATGATTGCTTGTTTTTGGTTTCAGGTCAGAGGAAACGCACCGTTGTTTGCCGCCTGTTCGGGCGGATGATCGCTTGCTTCAGATCATATGAGGGGGTTCACCAGGTGGACAAGGAAAACATTGTTTCAAAGCTTTCCCGGTTAGCGGCCAAGTCGGCTGCCCGCTTCAGGAAGCCTGAAGCGCAAAAAGGTTCCTCCGCAGAAAACGGCCCTGAAAAGCCGGCCAAAAAGACGGGCGGCGGTTTTTTGAAAGCGGCGAAAGGCGTTTTGAAAAAAGCGGGCGCGCCGTTTGCGCGCCTGAAAGCGCGCATCCCCGCAAAGCGCGGCGGCGCGAAGGAAAACGCCGTTTCCCTGTTCCAAAGCATCGGCGGAAAGCTGCTGCTGTTCGTGGTGCCCGTCCTGATCGCAGGGGTGGCCGCAAGCACCGCACTCGCGACGACGAGCGGAAACAGGATCTCGGACCAGATCATGGACCAGCAGATGGACCGGGCGTACGCGAGCTTTTCCAAGAGCCTGGAAGAGCAGGTGCTCACCTGGCTCGATACCGTAACGCTCAGCGCGAAGGACCCCGTATTCATAAAGGAAGTCACCGCGCAGAACAACGCCGGAATCACCGCCTATTTGGATGAATTTGAATTGGGCACTTCCGGCTTCGTGTTTGTGACGGACAGGCTGGGTAATGTGCTCTATTCCACCAGTTCCTATTACAACGAAGGGGACAGCCTCGGTTCCCAGCCCTACCTCAAGGCGGCGTTTGAAGGGGCCCAGGATATCCGCCTGACCGTGGACCCCAACGGGAATATCTACCGGCTCGCCGCGGTGCCCATCCAAACGGAACGTACCGGGATCGTGGGCTGCATCGTGGCGGGATATTATTACAACGACGCGGCGCTTCTGGACGAACAAAAGGCGCTGCACGGCGTCGACTTTACCGTATTCAAGAACAACATGCGCTGGGCCACGACCATCACGAAGGGCAACGTACGCATCGTCGGCACCGCGATGGACCCCGGCATCGCGAAGACCGTGCTTGAACAGAAGCAGGAATATGTGGGCCGCGCGGTCATAGCGGATCAACCGTACGCCGTCAAATACGCGCCGCTTTCGGATAAGGAAGGCAACGTGCTGGGCGCCCTGTTTGCCGGGCTGCCGATCGCCGAAATAGAGCAGGCGCGCGCGGACGCCATACGCGATACCATACTGATCTGCATTATTCTGGTCGTGCTTTCGGCCGCGGGGACGCTGCTGTTCATCCGCAAATACGTACAAAAGCCGCTGCTTGCGCTCAAAGCGGGCGCGGAGCAGCTTGCAGAGGGCAATACAGGCCTTACGCTGGAGGCGGAAAACCGCAACGACGAAGTGGGCGTGCTGACGCAATCCTTTATGAGCGTATGCGCCTCGCTGCAGGCCATGATCGCGGATACGGACATGCTGGTGCAGGGGGCGCTTGCGGGCGAGCTGAAAACGCGTGCGGACGCGGAAAAGCACAAGGGCGACTTCAAAAAGATCGTGGAAGGCGTGAACCTGACGCTGGACGCCGTGACCGCCCCCGTGCAGGAAGCCGCGGAAGTGCTCAGGGAGCTTTCCGTGGGCAACCTGGACGCAAAGGTAACGGGCGAGTTCCAGGGCGACCACGCCATCATCAAGCACGCGCTCAACGATACGATCGCGTCCCTGAAGCGCTATATTTCCGAGACCTCGCATGTGCTTTCCGAGCTTTCCAAAAAGAACCTGACGGCGACCATCACCTCGGAATACCGGGGGGATTTTGTGGAGCTGAAGGATTCCATAAACGGCATCGTGACCTCCCTCAACGATATGCTCTACGAAATCGGCGCCGCGTCCGACCAGGTGGCGGCGGGCACCGTGCAGGTATCCGCGGGCAGCCAGACGCTTTCGCAGGCTTCCGTGGAGCAGGCGAGCTCCATAGAGGAACTCAACGCCACGGTTTCCGACCTTGCCGAACATACCAGGCACAACGCCGCGCGCGCGGCGACCGCGCGCGGGCTGACCGCGGAGGCGCAGGCCCAGGCGCAGGACGGCAACAAAAAAATGCACGCGATGCAGGTGGCGATGCAGGCCATCAACGAAACCGCGGGCAGCATCGGCAAGATCATCAAGGTGATCGACGATATCGCGTTCCAGACCAGCATACTTTCGCTCAACGCGGCCATCGAGGCGGCGCGCGCCGGGCAGTACGGGCGCGGCTTCTCCGTGGTGGCGGACGAGGTCAGGAACCTTGCCCAGAAATCCGCCAACGCCGCAAAGGAGACGACGGATCTCATCAACAACTCCATCAAAAAGGCGGCGGCGGGCACGCGTATCGCGGACGACACCTCCGCCGTACTGCGGGAGATCACCGCGAGCGTGGAGCAGGCAGCGGCTCTCGTAAAGGAGATCGCGGAAGCTTCCAACGAGCAGGCAACGGGCATCGCCCAGGTCAACACCGGCCTTTCCATGATGGCCGACATGGTGCAGCAGAATTCCGCCACCGCCGAGCAAAGCGCGGCCACGGCGGAGGAGCTTTCCGGCCAGGCCGACATGCTCCGGGAAATGGTGGACGAATTCCTGCTGATCGGCGAAGAAGAATAGCTTTTCCGTATCCTGACGCGGCCCGGCGAAATACGCCGGGCCGCATTTTTCATCCGCCGGATTTTTCCCCAAATGCACTTGTTCGGTATGCAGACTGCATACCGATTTTTTTGGAGATTTTTGAAAAACGATTCTGTTTGTGAATATTTTGAGAATTTTTCTGGCATATTAGCCGCATGAAACCTGAAAAAGGAAAAAACAAAACGAAAAAAAGATGCTGCGGAGGCCGGTTTGTGACCGGCTTGGTTTATGATAGTTCAAAATGGAAATACATGTTAAGGGTCGGCCCGCTGCGCCGGCCAATTCCAGCGTAAGGGGTGCATAGCGGGATGAAGAAACAAAGCAAAAAGACACTGGCTCTTTTCTTGGCTGTTCTGCTGGCGTTGGGATTGTTCCCCGCCGCAGGCTTTGCCGCGGAGGGGGAC
>DATMXR010000196.1:0-2253 GCA_035561315.1 Feifaniaceae bacterium | reverse complement strand
TAGAAGGGTAGAGCTTATGCCCATCAAAAATTTTGACGAACTGGTCAGCCGCGTCAAAAGCGGCAAAAAACGCACCGTCGCGCTGGTGGAGGCGCACGACGTCCACGCGCTCGAGGCGCTTGCCCACGCGAAGGACATCGTTTCCGCCATATTGGTGGGAAACCGTGAAAAAATCACGGCGGCGCTGATAGAAGCGGGGCTTGCGCCGGACGCGTACGAGATCGTGGAAGTGCCCGAGGGCATGCATCCCTCCGTTTGCGCCGCGCGGCTCATACACGAAAAGCGCGCGGATTTTCTGATGAAGGGCAAGATCATGACGGGCGACCTACTTAAGGGCGTTCTCTCCCCCGAAGCGGATCTGAAGGCCGGGGGGCTTATGAGCCATGTCATGATGGTGGAGGTGCCAAATTACCATAAGCTTATCTGCGTGACCGACGGCGGCATGTGCACGTACCCCGATCTTGAAAAGAAAAAGCATATCGTGGAAAACGCCGTGCGCTTTTTCCACGGCCTCGGGTATGAAAAGCCCAATGTCGCGGCGCTGTGCGCGATTGAGACCGTGAACCCCAAAATGCAGGATACCGTGGACGCCGCGGCGCTCAAGGAAATGAGCCTAAACGGCACGCTGCCTTCCTGTTATGTGGAAGGCCCCATCTCCTACGACCTGGCCATGGTGCCGGAGCTTTCGGAAACAAAGGGCTATTTCTCTCCCGCCGCGGGCGAGTTCGATATTCTGTTCGTGCCCGAGATCGTGGTGGGAAACGTATTGGGCAAGTGCCTCGTTTACACCTGCGGCGGGCGCATGGCGGGCGTCATACAGGGCTGCAGGGTGCCTATCGTATTAACGTCGCGCGGGTCCTCTGCAGATGAAAAATATTATTCCCTCGCGCTTGGCGCGGGCGTATTTTAAGTGAGGTTTTATGCACAAAAAAGAAGTACTTCTCGTCATCAATCCCGGCAGCACTTCCACAAAAATCGCGGTATTTGAGAACGAAGACAAGGTTCTAAGCGAGACGCTGCGCCACCCCGACAATGAGCTTGCCCCCTACCCCTGGGTGATGGACCAGGTGGAATACCGCAAGGCGCACATCGAGCAGTTTTTAAAGGACAACGGGTTCGACATTTCCACGCTGACCTGCGTGATGTCCCGCGGCGGGCAGCTTCCGCCCGTTCCCTCCGGCGCGTTCGAGATCACGCAGGATATGGTCGATTTTGTATATACCGTCAAGGTGGCGGCGCACGCCTCCAACACGGGCTGCGTCATCGCCTATGAGATCGCGCGGGAGCACAAAATCCCCGCGTACGTCTACGACCCCATCACGGTGGACGAGCTTTCCCCCGTCGCACGCATCACCGGCCTGCCGGAGCTGCCCAAGCAGAGCCGCGGGCACGCGCTCAACACCCACGCCATGGCGCACCAGTGCGCCCAAAAAGTCATGGGCAAGCCGGCCGGCGAATGCACGTTCATCGTGGCGCACCTGGGCGGCGGCTGCAGCGTGTGGCTGATCGACAAGGGCTATTCTATCGATATGTACGGCGATGACGACGCGGGCTTCTGCCCTGAGCGGTGCGGCAGGCTGCAGGCCGTGGAGCTGGCCAAGCTCTGCTACAGCGGCAGGTATACGCTGGAGGAGCTTTCAAGGAGGCTGCGCGGCGGCAGCGGCATGCGCGCGCTTTTAGGCACCACGGACGTGCGGGAAGTGGAAGCGCGCATCGCCGCGGGAGACGAATATGCAAAGCTTGTGCATGAGGCGTTCACCTACAACATCGCAAAGAGCATCGGCGACCTGGCGACGGCCGTTTGCGGCAAGGTGGACCGCATCATATTGACGGGCGGCATCGCCTATTCCAAAATGGTCACGGACGATATCTGCGCGCGCGTAAGCTTTATCGCCCCCGTGGAGCTGATGCCCGGCGAGTATGAAATGGAAGCTTTGGCCGAGGGCGGCCTCCGCGTTTTAAGGGGAGAGGAACAGCCCAGGACGATCAACTGGCCCAAATAGCGTTTCCGCCGCCCCGCCGCCGTTTTTCGCGCACCAGCCCGGCGGCGGTGTTTTTCCTTCCGCGTATGGCGTGCTGTTGCCGGTAGCACGATAAGGAACATGAACAATTGGAAATTCCGCATCGAAACATTCCGCACTTACAGGCAGGGGCGTATCCGTATCCGCCGCCGCGGCCAGAGGCATGCGCTCAAATGGGCGGCGCTTGGCGGCGGGCTGCTTTTGTTCGGCGCGGCGGCGTTCGTATTTGGCC
>DATMXR010000195.1:0-4570 GCA_035561315.1 Feifaniaceae bacterium | reverse complement strand
GGCTGACGCCATGCGCCGCGTGGGCGATACCGGCGTCTGGGAAGCCACGCTTCAAAATTGCAGGCGTGGGGATACGTATAAATACGCCATCACCGCGCAGGACGGCACGCTCTATTGGCGGGCGGACCCATACGCCACCCGCATGGAGGACCGGCCGGGCACGGCCTCGGTGCTGTGGGGCATCCCCGCCCATTTCTGGGAAGACGGCGCGTATTATGAAGCGAGAGAGGGGAAAGACCCATACCGCGAGCCCATGAACATATATGAGGTGCACCTGGGTTCGTTCCGCCATGGCCTAAGCTACCGCCAGCTTGCGGAGGAGCTGGTGGATTACGTTGCGGATATGGGCTATACGCATATCGAACTGCTGCCCATCGCCGAATATCCTCTCGATATGAGCTGGGGCTACCAGGTCACGGGGTATTATGCCGTCACCAACCGGTACGGTACGCCTGAGGACCTTATGTATTTTGTGGACCGCGCGCACAGGCGGGGCCTGGGCGTGCTGCTCGACTGGGTGGGCGCGCATTTCCCGCGGGACGCGCACGGTCTCAGGCTGTTCGACGGCACCCCGCTGTACGAGCCGGAAGATCCGCGCCGCAGCGAGCAGCCCCAGTGGGGCACCATGCTGTTCGATTACGGGCGCACGCAGGTGCAGAGCTTCCTGATCTCCAACGTGTTCTATTATTTGAAAGAATTCCATTTCGACGGGCTTCGGGTGGACGCGGTGAGCTGCATGCTCTACCACGATTACGGCCGCGCGGGCACGGGCTGGCTGCCCAATACCTACGGCGGGCGGGAAAACCTGGAGGCCATCGCGTTTTTAAGGAAGCTGACCACGCGCTTAAGGAAAGAATGGCCGAACGGCGGGAGGCTTCTGATCGCGGAGGAAAGCACGTCATTCCCCTCCGTGACAAAGCCCGCGGAGGAGGGCGGCCTGGGTTTCCATTTCAAATGGAACATGGGCTGGATGAACGATACCCTTTCTTATATGGAAAAGGACCCGGTCTACCGCAAATGGCACCACGACAAGCTGACGTTCTCGCTCTGCTACGCGTTTTCGGAAAAATACGTGCTGCCTTTCTCGCATGACGAGGTGGTGCACGGCAAGCATTCCATGCTCGATAAAATGCCCGGCGATTACTGGCGCAAGTTCGCGCAGCTCCGGCTGACGCTCGCCTACCAGTTCGCGCACCCGGGCAAAAAGCTCAACTTCATGGGCAACGAGTTCGGCCAGTTTATCGAGTGGCGCTACGACGAAGGGCTGGACTGGCTGCTGCTGGACTACCCCATGCACCGCAGCATGCAGGCGTTCGCGCGCGCGCTCAACCGCTTTTATAAAAACAACCCCGCGCTCTACGAGCTCGACGACGGCTGGGACGGCTTTGAATGGGTCAGCGTGGACGACGGCGCGCATTCCGTCGTGGCGTTTTTCAGGCGGGACGCAGAGGGGCGCGCGCTTCTGTGCGCGTTCAATTTCACGCCCGTCCCCTGGGAAAACTATACGCTGCCCGTGGCCATGGGCGCGGAGCTCCACGAGGTGCTCTCCACCGACGCGCAGGCGTTCGGCGGCACGGGGGACTGGCACAACGCGAATCCGCTCGTGGTGGCGGGCAAGCCCAAAATCAAGCTGCCGCCGCTCGGCGCGGTGTTTTTCCGGGTAGACGAGCTTGCGCAGGAAGGGCAGAGCGCGGCGACATAAAAAAGGGCAAAGCCTCCGAAAAAAGAGTCTATCCATGCCGGACAGAAAGCTTTGTGAAGCTTTTATACGATACTTCCCGTAAAGGAGGATGCGCATTGAGAAAAAAACAGATCGTTGCCATGCTGCTCGCCGGGGGGCAGGGGAGCCGGCTCGGTATCCTCACCTCCAACATGGCGAAGCCCGCGGTGCCCTTTGGCGGCAAGTACCGCATCATCGATTTCCCGCTCTCCAATTGCGTCAATTCGGATATCGACACCGTAGGCGTATTGACGCAGTACCAGCCGCTGGAGCTGAACGCCTACATCGGCAACGGCCAGCACTGGGACCTGGACCGCATCAACGGCGGCGTGTTCGTGCTGCCGCCCTATGTCAAGGGCAAAAGCGGGCAGTGGTACTCCGGCACCGCCAACGCCATCTACCAGAACCAGATGTTCGTGGACCAGTACGATCCCAAGTATGTGCTCATCCTCTCCGGCGATCATATCTACAAAATGGATTACAACGCCATGCTCGACTACCATAAAAAACAGAAGGCGGGCTGCACAATCGCGGTGTTCCAGGTGCCTATTACGGAAGCGCACCGCTTCGGCATCATGAACGCGGGCGAAGACGGCCGCGTCGTTTCCTTCGACGAAAAGCCCAAGGAGCCCAAGAGCGATCTTGCGAGCATGGGCGTCTATATATTCGACTGGCCGCTTTTGAAAAAATACATGCAGGAGGACGCGGAGGACCCGGCCTCCGAAAACGACTTCGGGCAGAACATCATACCCGCCATGCTCAAGCAGGGCGAGCGCCTGTACGCCTACGCCTTTCACGGGTATTGGAAGGACGTTGGGACCATAGGCTCGCTCTGGGCCGCGAACATGGACCTTCTGGAGGAGCCGCCGCTCTTAGACCTCTACGACCCCGCCTGGCGCATCTACAGCCGCAACCCCATACAGCCGCCGCACTATGTTTCCCCGAACGCCAAGGTGGAGCGGAGCCTCGTCACCGAGGGCTGCGAGGTTTACGGCCGCGTGCAGCACAGCGTGCTGTTCGCGGGCGCGCATGTCGCCGAGGGCGCGGAGGTGTACGACAGCGTCATCATGCCCGGCGCGCGCATCCACGCGGGCGCGAAGGTACATAAGGCGATCATAGACGAGCGCGCGGTCATAGGCCGCAACTGCATCGTGGGGGATACGCTGCGGGAAGGCGTCACGGTGGACAATTCCCTCACCGGGGATATCACGCTCGTCGGCTACGACATGTCCATACCGGATTACGCGTCCCTGCCGCGCGGCATGGTGGCCACGCGCGAAACGCTCGGGTATCTGTACAAGAAGGGAGGGGACGCGCTATGATCTCCAACGCGTTCGGCGTCGTCTACACCGGGGACAACGACAGCATGCGCTTAAAGGACCTCACCTACTCCCGCTCCGTCGCCGCCGTTCCCTATGGCGGGCGCTACCGCTGCATCGATTTTATCATGAGCTGCATGGTCAATTCGGGCCTGACCAACATCGGCCTCATCACGCAGAAGAACTACCATTCGCTCATGGACCACCTGGGCTCCGGCAAGGAATGGGACCTCGACAGAAAGCGAGACGGCCTCTTCATGCTGCCGCCGTTTGTCACGCGGGACAACGTGGGCCTGTACCGCGGCACGGTGGAGGCGCTCAAAAGCGTATCCGGCTATATCCGCAGGAGCGCGCAGCGCTACGTCATCCTCTCGGGCAGCTACACCATATTCAACACCACGTTCCACGAGATGCTGGAACAGCATGTGGAAACGGGCGCGGATATCACCATCATGTACAACGACGTGGATGGCTTCGACCCGGAATCGCAGTACGAGGACCTGCGCCTCTCGCTTGACGAGCACTCCCGCGTCACGGATATGGAATACAACCCCTACCGCCCCTCCTGGCCGCATAAAAGCTGCGACGTGGTGCTCATGGAAAAGACGCTCCTTGAGTATTTGGTGGAGGAGGCCTGCGCCCACGGCCTGTATGACCTTTCGCAGGATATCCTCATGCGCAACATCCAGAAGCTGCGCATATTCGGCTGGCGGTACGGCGGCTACGTGGCCCGGCTCAATTCCCCCAATTCCTTTTTTGCGGCCAATATGGCGCTTTTGCAAAAGGACGTGCGGCAGGATCTCTTCAACGCCGAGCACCCCGTCTACACCAAGGTCAAGGACGAGGTGCCCGCCAAGTACGGCCCCCGCGCCAATGCGAAAAACTCCATCGTGGCCGACGGCTGCGTGGTGGAGGGCGAAATCGAAAACTGCGTGCTCTTCCGCGGCGTGTATGTGGCGGAGGGCGCGAAGCTCAAGGACTGCATTCTCATGCAGTCCGCCCAGGTGCAGGAAAACAGCGAGCTTTCCTACGCCGTGCTCGACAAATCCGTTATCGTCAAGCGCGGCCGCCGCATCAGCGGGTATGAAAGCTTCCCGGTGATTCTGCGCAAAGGCAGCGTGGTGTAGGGCAATACGTAGGGGTTCTGCCCCCAATCCTCCGTTTAGGGCCGTAACGGCCCTTAAAACCCGTTTTTGGGGAAGAATTATCAAAAGCTGAGGCCGTCAATCCGGGCGGCCTTTGTGCATGACAAACGTACGAATCCTACATATTCCCATATCCAAGACCGTGTAGGGGCGGATAGTATCCGCCCGAAATAAACATTGTTGTTGGTTGGGGGGGTGTGTTCGAGAACGCGGGCGGCTAATAGCCGCCCCTACAAGCGGACATTTCATAAAATAGCCTTTTTTCGGGGGAAGGAATTATCAAAAGCTGAGGCTGCCCGTACAGGGCGGCCTTTGTGCATGACAAACGTACGAATCCTACATATTCCCATATCCAAGACCGTGTAGGGGCGGATAGTATCCTGTCT
>DATMXR010000194.1:0-5844 GCA_035561315.1 Feifaniaceae bacterium | reverse complement strand
GGCCGCCAGCGGAAGCTCACGGAGAAGGCCGATGCGCGCGCCGGCATAACGAAGGCCGTGAAGCCGGCCTCTCGCCTGTTCCTGCAGGGAAAGGGTTTCCTGCCGTTCGCGGTCCCATTCATTTCCCCACCCGAACCTCAGCTTCCCGGCGGCAGCGGAATAAAGCGCATCAATATCCGCCGGGTCATAGGCGTTGTGCAGGTAGAAGGCGGGCGTGCCGAAGACTTGCTCCATGTCCGTTGCCAGGGGATCGGTAAACGGCGAAAGTACCAAATTAGCCGCCGCGTCGGGCGCTTTCAGAAAATCCTCCAGCGCGGAACCCGGCGCGAGACAGCGCAGGGTAAAGCCCCGCCGCTCCAGTGCGCTCAGTAAGGGCGGCATGGGGATATGCCCCTCGTTCGGGCTGCGCCCCATCACATTGACGACGCGGGGCCGAATCGCCCTGGGTTCCATCAACGAACCGATCGCCTTCAGCGTTTTCCAGGAACCGGAGGGGAAGCTGTTACCCTTGAAATGGCCCATCATGACGCAGATCAGGCGTGCCGACAGCTTAGGCTGCGCCTCCTGGACGATGCCCTCGATATCCTCCCCGATCAGGTCCGGCACGCAGGTACCGATCAGCAGAATGGCCTTTGTTCTCGCCCGGTCCATCTCCCGGAGCGCTTCCAGCAACCCCTTACGGCAACCGAACACTACTTCGTGAGCATCCAGCACATACGTCCAGTGCAGTTCCCCATGCCTGCGCTCCGGCTTTGGCAGGACAACACGGCTGTAGGTGGCGCATTCCGGCGTACCGATCACCAGAGAGGACAAGTCCCGGATATTCCCCGTCAGCGATAACGCCGGATGTAGGGGACAGTGGCTGCCCGGAAAGGCGCAGGGCGTCAGGAATTTCACCCCCGCGTTGGACCGGACGGCGGACAGACGCTTGAGATGCCCTAAATCCGTCATGGACATCCACCTCCGGCCGTCTTCTGGGTTAAAAGCCGCGCCAGCTCGCGGTAATGCGCAGTCATATCGGAATCCGGAAACGCCTCCACCACGGTTTTACCCTGCGCCTCAGCCTGCTGCACCAGGGAATGGCGGGGCAGGCGGTAGAGGACCGGCGCTTCGATCTCCGCCGCCGCCTTGTTCACCAGCTCGTTTTCGCCTTCGATATTCTTGGCGTTGAGGATCAGCCCTCGCAGTGTCGCGTACCCGCGTTTCCCGAAACTCTTGACCGCGCGGGCGATGTTGGAGGCAGCGTAGAGTGACATCATCTCGCCAGAGGTCACAATACATACCTCGTCCGCGTAGCCACCCCGGATGGGCATGGCGAAGCCGCCGCACACCACGTCCCCCAGCACGTCATAGAGTACCACGTCCGGCTTGAATATTTCATAGGCGTTAAGCTCCTCCAGCTTTTCAAAGGCGGTAATGATGCCCCGCCCGGCGCAGCCCACGCCAGGGACCGGGCCGCCGGATTCCACGCACAGCACACCGGCGGCGCTTTTCACCACAAGGTCCTCCAGCTCCGCGTCGCCCTTTTCCCGCAGGGTATCCAGCACCGTGGGGATATCCTTTCCGCCGGTCAGGTTGCGGGTGGAATCGGCCTTGGGGTCGCAGCCGATCTGCATGACAGTGAGGCCCCTGACGGCCATTGCCGCCGATACGTTGGATACGGTGGTGGACTTGCCGATACCGCCCTTACCGTAAATTGCAATCTTCTTCATTCACACATCCTCCCGGTCCTTTATGAGATCGTAGGCGATGCAGGCCGGCCGTCCCGTGCGGGACTCCGTCACGATTTCCGCGTCGATACGGAAGGTCTCCCGGAGCACCCCGGCGGTCATGACCTCCTTCGGCGCGCCGTGGCAGATGATGTCTCCAGAGCGGATGGCGATCATGTAATCAGCGAAGCGGGCGGCGAGGTTTAAATCGTGCAGCACCATCACAATCGTGCAGTTTTGCTCCCGGTTGAGCCGATAGAGAAGCTCCAGCACCTCAAGCTGGTAAGACAGATCAAGATAGGTCGTCGGCTCGTCCAGCAGAATGAGATCGGTCTGCTGCGCCAAGGCCATGGCAATCCATACCCGCTGTTTTTGCCCGCCGGAGAGATTATCCACCAGCGTGGTTTCAAGCTCCGTAAGCTTCGTGACCTTCAGCGCCCACGATATGATCTTCTTGTCATCCGGCTTGAGCTTGGCGAAGCCCCGCTGATGGGGAAAGCGCCCGTAGGATACCAGTTCGCCCACGGTCAGCCCTCCCGGAGCCTGCGGGGATTGGGGCAGGATCGCCATCTTTTGGGCCACCTCCCTGGTGGAAAGATGCCGGATGTCGTCCCCGTTTAAGTACACCATGCCGCCCTTGGGTTTCAAAATACGCCCCACGGCCTTTAGCACCGTGGATTTCCCGCAGCCGTTCGGCCCGATGATGGCCGTGATTTTTTCCCGCGGGATCTGCATATCCAGATCGCCCACCACAAGGTTGTCGTCATAGGCGACGGCCAGGTTTTCAGTTGTAATGCTGTTCATATTCCATTCCGCCTTTTCTCAGCGTTCGCTCTTTATGAGCAGATATAAAAAGTATGGTGCACCTATAATGGCGACCATGATGCCGGTGGGGAGCTCCGAAGGCTGGACGATCACGCGCGCGATGGTGTCCGAAACGGATACCAGCACCGCCCCGGCCAGGGCGCAGGCGGGCAGCAAAATCCGATGGCACGGCCCCACCAGCCGCCGCGCCAGATGGGGCGCGATTAGCCCTACAAAGCTGATGCTGCCGCTGACCGCCACACTGGACGCCGCCAGCGCCACGGCGGCGATCAGTAGGCGGCGGCGTTCCCGTTCCACCGAAGCCCCCAGGGCGCAGGCGATGTCATCGCCCAGGTTCAGCACATCCAGCGCACGGGCCTTTGACAGCACATAGGGGATCAGCAGCAGAAGCCACGGCAGAAGCGCCAGCACGAACTTCCAGTTGGAGCCCCAGATACTGCCCGCCTGCCAGGAAGCCACAAAATCAAACTGCATCTCGTCCAGCTTGACCACCAGCACCGTGGTCAGGGCGGAAACGCCCGCCTGCACCGCCACGCCGGTCAGAATCAACCGGAGCGGCGCAATACCGGACTGCCGCTTGTAAGAGAGCGCATAAATAGCAATCGCCGTAACACCGGCGCCTATGAGCGCCAGAAACGGCAGGGTAAAGACAGACAAAAAGGACTCCGCGCCGAAAAACAGCACGAACAGAATGACCATCAGTCCCGCGCCCGCGTTGATGCCGAGCAGACCGGGGTCCGCCAACGGGTTGCGGGTCACGCCTTGGATGATGCACCCGGATAGCGCAAGCCCCGCGCCCACCAGCATGGAAATCACGATGCGGGGCAACCGGAAGCCGAACAGGATCAGCTCCTCCTTGTCCGTTCCGCCGCCGAACAGCGTGCACAGCAGATCCAGCGGGGAGAGTTTCGAGTAACCGGTGTTCATGCTGACGATGAAAGACAAAATCAGCAATACGAAAAAAACGAGTACGATGACGGTATTCCGGACCGCAACTTTCCGTTTGTATTCTTCGTTCTTTATCTGCTGTGCGTTCATCACCTTGCCCTCCTTTCCCTGTGGGTCAGGTACAGGAAGAAGGGTACGCCGACCAGAGAGATGACCGCCCCCAGCGGCGTTTCAAAGGGCGGATTGATCGTCCGCGCGCCCAGATCCGCGAGCACCACCAAAAAGCTTCCCATCACCGCGGAGGACGGGATGATCCAGCGGTAATTCATGCCCACCAAAAATCGTGCCACATGCGGCACGATTAGCCCCACAAAGCTCACCGCGCCGACCACCGCCACGGAAGCGCCGGCCAGCATCAGCACGACGGCGGCGCAAAGCGTCTTGACAAGCGCAGTGTTCAGCCCCAGGCCCTTGGCCACATCCTCGCCCAGGCTCATGACGGAGATCGAGCGGGAGAGAGTGACGGCGCCCAGCAACGCGGCTGCGATCCACGGCGTCATGATTCGGATCTGCGCCCAGTTGGAACCGGCCACGCCGCCCGTCGTCCAGAACATAATGTTCTGCGCCACCTCAAAATACAGGGCAATGCCCTGGCTGAGCGCAGCCAGCAGCGCGCTCACCGCGGCCCCGGCCAGCACCAGCCGCATGGGCGTCGCTCCGCCGCGCCGCAGGGACGCGATACCGTAGGTGAGCCCCGCGCCCATGGCCGAGCCTGAAAAGCCAAACAGGATGAGCTGCATGTAGGATAGTCCGGGGAAAAAGGCAAAGCAGATGGAGAGGGCGAAGACCGCCCCGGCGTTTAAGCCCATCAGCCCGGAATCCGCCATGGGATTGCGGGTCACGCCCTGCATGACGGTGCCCGCAACGGCGAAGGCCGCACCCACCAGGGCGCTGGCAATGGCGCGAGGCAGACGCAGATCAACCACGATCAAATGATGCGTATCCTCCGCGTTGAAATGGACCAGCGCGTCCCACACCGTAGAGAGCGGAATTCCCGCGGCTCCCTTGGTGATGGAAAACGCCATGGCCAGTACCAGAACCCCCGCGCCCAATACGATGATCAGCCAAGCCGCCCTCGCACGGCCTTTCGTTTTATTCTGTATCGCCTGAACCGACGCTGCCGGTTTGTTTGTTTGTCTCATCAAATGGCTGCCTCCTCGCCGCCGGGCGGCGGCGCCGCGGGAGCAGCGTCCCATTACAATCGTCGATCATAACCGCACATACCCTTCCGCCGTCACGCGTCCCGTATTTTTTGTAAAAAAAGCCGGGCGCAGGCCATCAGAACAGGCTGCGCCCGGCTTCCATGCAGGATTGCTCCGGCTTACTCGGAATAGAGCTGTGCCAGTTTCTCGGCCGTAAGACGCATGGCGAGTGGACCGAAAGTGTTCATGTTCTCATCAAAATAGTAGATCCGCCCATTCTTCACCGCGTCAAGCGACTGCCATACGGAGGAAGACTCCAGGCTCTCCACAAAGGCCGTAGCGGCCTCGTAGTTATGCTGGAACACGATGTAGTATGGATTCATCTCGGTCACAGCTTCCAGCGATACGGTCTCATAGCCGTCCGGGTATCCCTCCGGCTTGGTAATGCCAAAGGTTTCGTAGTACTTCGCGTCGCCCCGTGTGATAAAGTCCTTTCCGTCCGTGCGGAAAAGCGCGAATGTCCTGTCGTCGTACTGGGCCATCGCTTCTTTCGTATCGGAGATGGTTTTTTCGATTTCCGCGACGAGGCTCTGCGCCTCGGCTTCCTTGCCCACGACCTCGGCGCAGTCCAGAAGCTGATCCTGCCACGATGCGGTATAATCGAGCAACGCCACCGGTGCGATCTGCACAAGCTGATCGTAGGTCTTATCCAGCCCTCCCTGCGCGGAGAAGGTCACGATGACATCGGGCTCCGATTCCAGGATCGCCTCAAGATTGATCTCCCGTGCGTTGCCCAGATCCATAATTTCCACGCCTTCCAGATAAGGCCCGAACATTTCGGATTTTTCCAGCGCTTCCGTCTGCCCCAGCGCGTTCCCTATTGCGGACGCTGTGGGGGGTGTGCCGAGCAAAAAGAAGTGTTCCATATAGTATGTATGCAGAAGGGTGATCCGTACCGGCTGCTTTTCCAAAACGACCTCATGCCCGGCCGCGTCCGCAATCATCCTCGGCCATGCGGCCTCATCCGGCGTTGCGCTTCTATCCGCTGCAGACGGTGTGCTTTCCGGCGTAGTTGTATTTTCCGCGGGCGTTCCGGCGCAGCCCGCCAGGATGCCTATCAAAAGCGTCAGTGAGACGATCAGTCCCATCAGTCTTTTCATTGGTCAGTCCTCCTATCAAGATAGTTTGACTTATCTAACTCTGCTATACATCAGTATAAC
>DATMXR010000193.1:0-12433 GCA_035561315.1 Feifaniaceae bacterium | reverse complement strand
GTATTTTACCCCGCAAAATGGTACAATAGTGGAAAGATCATGTGAAGGAGAGCAGAGATGGCATTTTTCTCTTCCATCAGCACGGAGCGGCAGGAGCGGCTCGTTTCTTTTATTGCGGAGACATTGGACCGGCAGGTACAGGACCTGCAGGCGCTGGTCCGTATCCCAAGCGTGAAAGGGGCGCCGGAGGGCAAGCTGCCTTTTGGCGCGCCCATACAGCAGGCGCTTGACTTTACCCTGAAACTGGGAGAAAAGCTGGGCTTTCCCGGCGGGCGGGACATCGACGGCTACGCAGGCTATATCGAAACCGGCGCGGGCGAAGAGATGCTGGGGATCTTGACGCATCTGGACGTCGTCCCCGCGGGCGACGGGTGGACCACGGAGCCCTTTGGCGGCGCGATCCGGGACGGGCGCGTCTACGGGCGCGGCGCGATCGACGACAAAGGCCCCACCGTGAGCGCGCTGTATGCGCTCGCGGCCATACAGGCCGCGGATATCCCATTAAAAAAGCGGGTGCGCGTGATACTGGGGTGCGACGAGGAGAGCGGCTGGGCCTGCATGACCCGCTACAAGCAAACCGAGGAGCTGCCGACCATCGCGTTTTCGCCGGACGGGGAGTATCCGCTGGTATATTCCGAAAAAGCCATATTGCAGGTGAGCTTTAAAAAGAAGCTCCGCCACAAAACCGTACTCAAAGCGTCCGCGGGCGAGCGCCCCAACGTGGTGCCGGGCATCGCGGAAGCGACCGCGCCTATTTCCGTCGGCGTGCCGGGCTTTCATACGGCCGACGGGTTCTCGCTCGCAACAACCGCCGGGGAAGATGGAACCAGGCTTATCGTGACCGGCCTCGGCGCGCACGCCTCCACGCCGGAAAGCGGGCGCAACGCGCTTTTATACCTATTAAAACTGCTGCGCACGCTCGACCTCCCCAAAGAGGACGCAAGCCTTGTGCGCTTCCTGGCGGATATGCTCAAAATGGACCTGCACGGCGAGACGCTGGGCCTGGACACCGAGGACGACAGCGGGCGGCTGACGTTCAACGCGGGCGTGCTCCGGTGGGACGAACAGGAGGTTTCCGTTACGTTCGACGTGCGCTGCCCGCATTCCCTGCCCGCGGAAGAGGCGCTCGGCCGCCTGAAGGAAGCCCTTGCCCCCGCCGGATTTGAGGCGGACCATACGAGAATCCAGCAGGGCCTGCTCGTTCCCAGGGACAGCGAGCTTGTGCAAAAGCTCATGGGCGTGTACCGCGCCCAGACCGGGGATACCAAACGCGAACCGCTCGCCATAGGCGGCGGTACCTACGCGCGGGCGATGACAAACGCCGTGGCGTTCGGCGCCGAATGGCCCGGCGACCCCATGCTGGCGCACATGCCGGACGAGTATATTTCCATAGACGATCTCAGGCGCAATACGCTGATGCTGGCCGACGCCATCCTCGCGCTTGCGATGGAGTAATCAAATTTTGCAAAGATAAAGCGACCGGAAATTCCGGCCGCTTTATCAATAGGATTACATTGGGGCTCCGCCCCAAACCCCGCTTAGGGCCGTAACGGCCCTAAGAACCCATTTGAACGGTTTTGCTAAATCCCAATCAAATGCGCGTGATCGTTGAGCGTATGCAGATACCGTTGCCCGTCTTCCTGCTTCACGACGGTGACGGAGCAGTTTTCGAGCGGCATGCCGAAGAGGAATCTCCTCGCCTGAGGAATCTGGAACAGGCCGCACAGGAGCGAACGGATGACCCCGCCGTGGCATACGGCGGCGATGCGCGCGCCGGGCTTTTGGAGCAGTTCTTCCGCAAGAGTTCCGCACCGGTTCCAGACATCCGCGCCGCTTTCGCCGTTGGGGTAGGGCAGGTCCTCCTCGTGCAGCTTCCATTTCTCATACTGTTCCGGAAAGCCATCCCATGAGGTTTTCAGTACGTCCCCCATATCGATTTCCCGCAGGCGCTTATCCACAACATATTCAGGCTTGCGGGTCTGGGCGTTCAGCAGCCGTTCCGCCGTTTCCTGCGCCCGTATGAGGTCGCTTGCATACACCGCGTTGAAGGAAACGCTTTTGAGCCTTTCGGCCAGGCGTTCCGCCTGAAGCTGTCCTTTTGCGGTAAGCGGCTGGTCCATGTAGTTTTTTTCGGTGTCAAAGTATCCCATTTGGGCCTTATCGCATTCCCCGTGCCGGATCAGGTAAAGCTCCATATCGTTCCTTTCAAAAACGGGCGCAAAGCTGATGCTTTGCGCCCGCATAGCCCTTTTGATCGCCTCTCGGATTACAGCTTGATGATTTCGATGCCGCCGATGACGGGCAGCGGCTTCATCCAGCCCTTGCAAACGTTGACGGCGCCAAGTATCATCAGCGCCGGAATGACCAGGCCCGCAACGGACAAAAGCCCGCCGATCGCCACGCCCAGCCCGACGTTGATCGCCGTGAACAGCGCCGACAAAATAGACGATACGATCCCGTACGCCACGGAAAGCAGCAGCAGATTCAGCCCCTGCCCCGCATGGAAGCGCGCGAATTTGGAATCCTGATACGCAGCCAAGGGAACAAAGAACAGGATGGCCGTGTAAGCCAGGACGCTCACCGCGCCCACGCCCAGCGTGCGGGCGTCGCCGTCGGGAACATAAGTATGCTCCGGCTGCTGGTATTGCTGGTAGTTGGACTGCCGGTACGCCTGCCCCTGCTGCCGGGACCCGCCCTCCTGTACAGGGGGGATCGGCGCGCCGCAATGGAGGCAAAACCGGGAATCGTCCTTGTTTTCCGTACCGCACTGCGCGCAGAACGCCATATCGTTCACCCTCTCCAATCCCTGATTTGTTATAAGGCCGCCAGCCCAGGTCCGCCCGAGTATACCAGGGCGGGCGCGCCGCTTCCGGCCTGGGCGCTTTCGATGCTGAAGCTTTGGTTGAACCCGTCCGAGAACCCCTCCGCAAAATCGTCAAAGTTGTCGAACCCTTCTCCAAAGCCCCTGTGGAATCCCCACCTCAGGCCGTCCCCCAGTTCGTCGGCCAGCGCCACAAACACCGCGCCGAGCAATGCGGAGAACAGAATGCAAAGCACAAGGCTGATCGCGACCACAATAAGCGCCGCGCGCGCCAGATTGCGGCGGTTAAGATTCTCCGTGCCGCTGCACGCCCATACGATCATGAGAACGAAGCCCGCAACGGGAATCATCATCAGGAGCAGCGTGCCCAAAAACCGGCCGGTACTCATCACCGCGCTTTGCGGCGCTGCGGGCGGTTGCGGCGGCCGGTTGTAGCCGCCGTAAGCCTGCTGGCCCGGCTGCTGATAAGCGGACTGATACCCTCCCGCGTTGGGTTCCCGCTCGGGTTCCCTCTCGGCCTCCGTATAGCCCGGCTGCTGGTAGGCGGACTGATACCCTCCCGCGTTGGGCTCCCGCCCGGCTTCCGCATAGCCCGGCTGCGTATACGCGGGCTGCTGGTAGGCGGGCTGGGGTTCCACGCGGGGCTGTTCCGCGCGGGGCTGTTCCCCGCCTATAACCGGCTCCGCGGCGGCGGCGGACGCCTCCGCGCCGCAATTGGTGCAGAAGCGGCTGCCCTCGGCAAGCTGCGCCCCGCACTCTTTGCAAACCATCATATCGTCTCCTCCTTCAAGTTAAAAAACCTGGCCGTAACCTGTGCGCCCGCACGCGGGGTTTTCCCTGATTTCCATAATTTCCAATTATTATTATGACACAGACGGTATGGATTTGTATACTTGAAATCCATACCGTTCGTTCTTTTTACAAATATTATGGCCGATTTTAACAGCCGCAGTTCCGTTTGATATCCGCACCCAGCCCCGCAAGCTTCTGCTCCAGGTATTCGTAGCCCCTGTCCGTAAACTCGATGTTATGGACGGTGGAGACCCCCCTTGCGGTAAGGGCGGCCACGATGAGCGCGGCCCCGGCGCGAAGGTCGGAAGCGTAGAGCGGCGCGCCCGCCAGGTGGTCAACGCCCTCCACCATGGCGGTGCGGCCGTTGAGGTGGATGTTCGCGCCCATGCGTACCAGCTCGCCCACATGGTTGAAGCGTTCCTCGAATATATTTTCCACAATAAAGCTGTTCCCATTCGCGCGCGCAAGGTAGGCCATCATGGGCTGCTGGAGGTCGGTGGGGAAGCCGGGGTACGGCAATGTCTTGATGTTGACCGCCCTTGCCCTTCCGCTGCCTTTTACCTGCATGAAGAATTCCCGCCCGTCGTCGCCTTCCGTCACCGCCGCGCCGCTTTCCATCAGTTTGGCGGATATCGCCTCCAAATGCGTGGGGATGACGTTCTTGATGATGACGTCCCCGCCGCAGGCCGCCGCCGCGATCATAAACGTGCCGGCCTCGATCTGATCGGGTATGATGGCGTAGTTGCAGCCGTGCATCTGCTTGACGCCGGTGATGCGGATCACGTCCGTGCCCGCGCCCTTGACGCGCGCGCCCATCATGTTGAGGAAGTTCGCAACATCCACCACATGCGGTTCCTTGGCGGCGTTGGCGAGCACCGTCTGCCCTTCCGCCATGACGGCTGCGAGCATGACGTTGATGGTGGCGCCCACGCTGACCACGTCGAAATAAATCTCCGCGCCCGTAAGCTTATTCGCCCTGGCCTTCACAAGCCCATCCTCCAGCAGGACCTCCGCGCCCAAAGCCCGCATGCCCTTGATGTGCTGGTCGATCGGCCGGGGGCCTATGACGCAGCCGCCGGGCAGCGCAAGCTCCGCGTAGCCGTAACGCCCCAAAAGCGCCCCCAGCAGATAGTAGGAGGCGCGCAAGGAGCTGACCATATCGAACGTGACGGAATGGCTGCTGATGTGGGAAGGGTCTATGCGCATGCTGACGCCGGGCGTAAACGTGACGTCCGCGCCGATTTTGACGAGGATCTCCTTAAGGATGTTCACATCCTCGATAAAGGGCAGGTTCTCCAGCACGCAGGCCTCGCCCGCTAATATCGCGGCGGGGACTATGGCCACGGCGGCGTTTTTCGCGCCGCTGATGGTGACGGTGCCCGTAAGCTCGTTCCCGCCCCGTATGGTATACCATTGCTTCATTTCGTTGGAACATTCTCCTTTAAGGAATGAAAAGTCGCCATGCGGCCTATGCCGGATTAAAACATCTTTTTGCGCCAAAGCACGATGGCGACGAGGCCCGAAAGCCCGAGCGCGATGCCGACCACGATCCAGAAGCCCTGCGGGGAACCCTCCCAGGGCACGCCCGTGTTCATGCCAAAGAAGCTCGAAACCATGGTGGGAATGGAGAGCACGATGGTAACGGAAGCCAGGAGTTTCATGACGATGTTGAGGTTGTTGGAGATAATGGAGGCGAACGCGTCCATCGTGCCGGACTGAATGTCCCGGTAGATGTTACACATTTCGATCGCCTGCTTGTTTTCTATGATGACATCCTCCAAAAGATCCGTATCCTCCGGATATTTCTTGATATCCTCGTTCTTTAGCAGCTTTTCGAGCACCACCTCGTTGCTGGTCAAAGACGTAGAGAAATACACCAGGGATTTTTCCAGCTTGAGCATCTGGATCAGTTCCCGGTTCTTCATGGATTTGTGCAGCTCGTTCTCCACCAGCATGGAGGCTTTGTCGATCTGCTTGAGGTACTGCAAAAAGCGCGACGCGTTGCGGTAGAGAAGCTGCAGCAGAAAGCGCGTTTTCTTTACGGTGGAAAACCCGCGCACGCGGCCTTCCATAAAGTTTTCCAATATGGAGCTTTCCTTTAAGCATACGGTCACGATGCCGCGCTCGAAATAAATAATGCCGAGCGGTATCGTATTGTACACAAACGTACGGCCTTCCGGCTGCACGGTGGGCATATCCACGATGATGAGCGTCTGGCCGTCGTCGCTTTCCACGCGGGGGCTTTCCTCTTCGTCCAGCGCGGCCCTGAGGTAATCCTCCTCCAGACCCAGTTCTTTTGATACCGCAGCGACCTCCGCATCCTCCGGGTCCGTCATATGGAGCCATGCGCCGTCTTCAAAGCATTCGAGCTCCGTAAGCTTCCCGGACTGCGTCTTAAAAATCTGAATCATTTGGATTCACCCCCTTCGCGTTTGGTGCCGGTACGGGCCGTTCCGTTTAAAAGGCCATGTGCCAGCTTTCACAGTATACCCCATAACACGCGGCAAAAGCAAGAGCGGGAGGCGGCCTCTAGTCAAGGTATTGCCTGGGGTTGTAGGGAATGCCTCCTATCAGAAGCTCCAGCCTTATTTTGGGTTCCTGCTCCTCGTCGAGAGGGCTTGCGACAACGCCCGCGGCGTCGCCTCTCTTCACGGCGTCCCCCGCCTTTAAGGCGCATTTCTCAAGGGGCGCTGTCCGGGTGACAAAGCCACCGCCGTGGTCGATTTCCAGCACATATCCATAGCTGCCCCACTCGCCCGCGTATGTCACGACCCCGGAGGCGGGCACTTGCGCTTCATCCCCCGCCTTGGCCCTGATATCCAGGCCGTTTCGCATGACGTTTTCGCCTATGCCGAAATTGGCGGCGATATCCCCTTTTACGGGCAGCGCGATTTTGAACCCTTCCGGCGCCTCGGGGCCTTTTTGCCCTTCCTCGCGCCCGGCGGGCTCCCCCGGGTTTTTGGCGATATAGGCGCCTATGATCGTCTGCTCGGTCACGGGCTCGGTCAGCGCGACCGCGTCCTGTACCGCAAGGCAGCATTCCGGCTGGCCGTTGACATACACCGCCTCGCTGACGGTAAGGCGTTCGCCCTCGCGCCCTTTCCTGACCACGATGCGCGAGCCTTTCGCGAGGCGTTTGTCCTCCTTTTCCTCCGTTTGGTACGGAACGCGCTCCAGATAGGCTGTCCGGGTGATGCACCGCACCGGCATCAGCGCGGGGTCGGCGGTTATTTTTGCTTTCGCTTCCTCGAGCGCAACGGGCGCAGTCCCGCTTTGTGCGGCTTCAAATTCCGCTTTCGGGGACAATTCCGCCGCAAAAAGCAGCTCGCCCCCGGGTATCATTTGGCTTCCCTGCTCCAGCCGCCACGCAAGCAGCGCTTGCGCTTCCTCCTCGCTCGCGAGCGTCACAAGCGGCGCGCCGCCCACATATACGGTCACCGCGCCGTATACCGGCGTGGGCGTCGGGGCGGCCAAAGTGGGTTCCGGCCCGGGCGTGAGCACGGCCGCCGCGGGCAGCGCGGGAAGCCCCCGCATGTTTGCGGAAAGCGCCGCAAGCAGCAGCAATACGAGCGCGAATGCGCCGCCCCAATACCAGGCGCGTTGCTTCAAGCGTACCCCTCCCGTTTCCTTCTTAGAAAAAGCCCCGCCAAAAAGGCAGGGCAAAGGCTGCTTTCATCACGTCAGCTGACAAGGGAAAGCTCCAAGGCCTCGTATACCTCCCGTATGCCTTCCACAATGCGCGGGCCGGGGCGGCCGGTAAGCGTGGAGTCTATGGAATAGGCGCGGCCTTCCTGCACGGCGGGAAGTTCTGAGAAACCGGGCGCGGCCGTGATCGTTTCAAGATCGACATCCGACGAAACCAGCACCACATCCGGCGCCAGCACCGAAATATCCTGCGCGGAATAGGACGGGAACGTTTCCGCGGAGCTTGTCACGGGAATGCCGCCCGCAAGCTCGATGAGGCTGAACGCAAGCGAGTTTGTTCCCGCGGCGGTCGCCTTGCCGTCCTGGTACCCGAGCACAAACAGCACGGTGGGCTGGCGGTCCAGCTCCGCGGCGCTGGCGTTTACCTCCTGCACCGTCTGCTGCATGCCTTCCACCAGCTTGGAGGCGTCGGCCCTCAATATCTGCGCCGTCAGCGCGATGCCCGCGTAAACGTCGCTGTATGTCGCGGCCTCCGCGCAGACCACGGGGATGTTCTCCGCCGTAAGCCGGTCAGCGGCCTCCTGCGGGAAGTCGCGGCTTACGAACACCATATCCGGCGTGAGCGCAAGTATGGCCGCGGCGTCAGCGCTTACTTTTTGTATGGCGGCGGCTTCTTCCGGATAATCGCTGCCTTCATCCACGGCGACGATGTTCCCTTGCGCGGAAAGCGCGAAGAGTATCTCCGTTGCGGCGGGCGAAAGCGAGACGATGCGCTGCGGCACGCCGCGCACGGTGACCTGCCTGCCCATCATATCCGTCAGCACCGTCGCGGGCGCTTCCGTTCCCCCCGTGATCGGGGTGGGGGCGGGCTGCTCCGGCGCCGCGGGCTGCTCCGGCGTCTCCGCCGCGGGACCCTCCACGGGCGCCTGGCACGCCGCGAGCAGCAGCACAAAAGCGACGAGTATGGTTAACCATTTGTTGCGCATATGCATGATTCCTCCCGCCTGTACGCCGCGCTGTTCCATCGCGGCTGCCTTCGTACGATTTGGGGCGCGTCCATGTTTTAGCGCGCCTGCAGAAGGCCGTACAGGAACAAAAAAATTGTATCATCTTCCATCCGCGCACGCAATGCGCGGCGTGCCTGTGTTCATACAATGTTTACGTTCCCCATATTATATTCCTGAAGAAAACCCCAGTGCCAGCAGGAACTGCGCCGCGATATACGCGGACATGACCGCGAGCGTGCCGTAGCGGGTCCTTTTTACCATGATTTCGTTGGAGAGTATGGAATCGGAGATCAGAAACAGCAGCGAGCCGAAAAACGGCAGCGGGCTGTGGCCCGAAAGCGCGTAAAGCGCCGCGCACGCGCTCATGCAGCAGAGCAGCGCCGCGTAAAGCGCGCTCCCCGCGAACATGCCCTTCGGCGCGTGGGGCCGGATACGGAGGCAGGACCACACAAGCCCCGCGCCATAGACCGCGGCAAGCAGGGCGACCGCCCACCATGCGGGCAGCCGGATGCGCGGGAGCAGGAACGCGAGGTAGAGAATATGCCCCGCCGCAAAGCTTGCGATCCCCAGGTAAAGGTTCTTCCTGCGCTCGTCGTGCAGCAGAAAGAAATCCCCCACGCAGCCAAGCAGCAGCGCCATTGCGACGACCGCGGAGGGCGTGCGCGCCGCAAGCGTATACCACAGCATCAGCACCGGCATCAAAAACGGCTTTGTAAACCGGCGCAGCTTTTGCATGCCTCCTGCGCACGCATACAGGTGGACGGCGGTCAGGACGGCAAAACAAGCCAGCACGAAGTTGGGCATCGTTTCTCCCCCTTGCAATATATTGGACGTCCATCGCTCTTTTTCGGGGACCTTGCCCCCGAAAAAAGTTGTTAATCCTTGATATGATCCTTATTTCCGCACGTTTTAACCTTGATTTTTGGCAGAACCGGGGGACCCGGTTTCCTTATCAGCAATATATTATTCTTTTACTTCCCCGCGCTTGACCCTGAGCTTTGCGACATAGCCGGGTTTGTTGACCTGCTTTGCACGCGCCACGGCAAGCGCGCCCGCGGGCACTTCCTCCGTAATAACGGAGCCCGCCGCCGTGAACGCGCCCTCCCCTACCGTAACGGGCGCGACGAGGCTGGTGTGGCAGCCGATAAACGCGTTGTCCCCGATGACGGTGCGGTGCTTTTTGTAGCCGTCGTAATTGACGAACACGGTGCCGCAGCCCAGGTTCACATGCCTGCCCACGTCCCCGTCCCCGATATAGGAAAGGTGGGGCAGCTTGCTCCCCTCGCCCACGTTGGAATTCTTGACCTCTATATAATTGCCCACCTTGCAGTTGTTGCCCAAATTCGCGCCGGGGCGGAGATTGACATACGGCCCCAGCGTGACGTTGTCGCCCACCACCGCGTCCTTCGCGACGACGCCCTGCGCCGCGCAGCCTTTGCCAAACTGGCTGTCCGCGATGCGGCACGCGGGATAGAGCGCGGTGCCTTCGCCTATGACGGTGTTCCCTTCGAGCACCACGCCGGGATATATGGTACAGTCCCGCCCGATCTTCACGCCCGCGTCGATATACGTGTGCTCCGGGTCGATCATCGTCACGCCCGCAAGCATATGCGCGCGGTTGATGCGGCGGCGCAATACGGCCGCCGCCTCCGAGAGCCGCACCCTGTCCGTTACACAAACCGCTTCCTCCGCCTCTATGGGCACGGCCTGAACGGTATGCCCCGCCTTCCTAAACGCATCCATGATATCCTGCATGGAAAGCCCGGAAGCCGCGGCGGGCAGCGCCTCCAGCAGTTCAGGCAGCCGGTCCGCGGAGAAGCACCAGGCGTTCACCCGCACCTCCGGCGCATACTCCCCGGCCGCCGGGATCAAAAACGCCGCGGCGCAATCGGGCGATACAAGCGCTTTGAGCGTCTCTTCCCGCACCAACGGGATATCGCACCCAAGCACCAGAATTTTTCCGCCTTGTCGTTTGATATACGGCAGCGCCGCAAGCAGCGCCCCGCCGGGGCCTTTTTGCTCCCCCTGCGCGCAGTAGGCAAGGCGGCCCCCGTAGTGCGCCTTGATCTCCTCGGCGTTATTTCCTGCCACCGCCAGCGGCACGCCCTCCGTCTGCAGCGCTTTTGCCGCCTTCAACACATGGCTCATCATCGGGACGCCGCACAGCGGCATGAGCGGCTTTGGCACGGCGGAGCACATGCGCTTGCCCTCCCCCGCCGCAAGCAATATGACGGAAACTGTATGCATGATGGATTTCCTCCCTTTTCTTAACAAAGGCCTGACCTTTTACTAGTATACAGTTTATGAGGGGAAAAAGAAAACAGAAAGGGCGCAAATGCGTCCTTTCAATACAAATCTTTGCATGTATGCCGGAATGGCGTTCCATGCAACTGTAATACAAACCGTAGGGGCCGATGCCCTCATCGGCCCGCTTATTTATGCAAAATACGGAGCGCCGAGGGCGGCGTCCCCTACAAAAATACGTTTCACATTGTAGGGCGGCATGCCCTCATGCCGCGGCATCTCTTAACCGGCGGGATGCGGGCATCCCGCCCTACTGCAACCAATCTCCGCCCGGCGGGATGCGGGCATTATGCCTCTAAAGCGGCTTTGCGGCTTTAATGTAACCCCAGCGCCGCCTTCAATGCATCCGCCTTATCCTCCTTTTCCCACGGGAAGACGGGGTCTCCGAAGTGGCCGTAGGCCGCCGTCCTGCGGTAGATGGGCCTCCGCAAATCCAGCATGCGGATGATGGCCTCGGGCCTAAGATCGAACACCTTCTGCACGGCTGCACTGAGCGCTTCGTCGGAGACCCTGCCGGTGCCCTGCGTATCCACCAGCACCGATACGGGCTTTGCGACGCCTATGGCGTAGGCGATCTGTATTTCGCAGCGGGAAGCGAGCCCCGCCGCCACGATATTCTTCGCGACATAGCGCGCGGCGTAGGCCGCCGAACGGTCCACCTTTGTCGGGTCCTTGCCCGAGAACGCGCCGCCGCCGTGGCGGGCGTAACCGCCGTAGGTATCCACGATGATCTTGCGCCCGGTCAGGCCGCTGTCCCCGTGCGGGCCGCCGATGACGAACCGGCCGGTGGGGTTGATGAGCATGCGGGTGTTTTTGTCCAGCAACTCCGCGGGGATCACGGGGCGGATGACCTGCTCGATTATGGCAGCTTCTATTTCCTCCTGCGTCACATCCGGGTCGTGCTGCGTGGAGACCACGATGGTGTCCACCCGCACGGGCCTGCCGTCTTCATACTCCACCGTCACCTGGGATTTGCCGTCCGGCCGCAGGAACGGCAATACGCCTGTCTTTCTGGCTTTAGCGAGCCTGCGGGTCAGCCCGTGGGCGAGGTAGACGGGCAGAGGCATGCGTTCCGGCGTTTCATCGCACGCGAAGCCGAACACCATGCCCTGGTCGCCCGCGCCCGTCGCAAGCGCGTCCTGCAGCTCGCCGCGCCGCGCTTCAAGCGACTTGTCCACGCCCTGCGCGATGTCGGGCGATTGGCCGTCCAGCGCCACAAGCACCGCGCAGGTGGCCGCGTCAAAGCCGTAGGCCGCGTCGTCATAGCCGATGTCCCGCACCACGGAGCGGACAAGGTCCGGGATATCCACATAGCAGTTGGTCGTGACCTCCCCCATCACCAGCACCATGCCGGTGGTGCAGGCGCATTCGCACGCCACGCGGGAAAGGGGGTCCTCCGTCAGCATCGCGTCGAGCACGGCGTCCGAAATCTGATCGCAGACCTTGTCCGGATGCCCCTCCGTAACGGATTCCGAGGTGAAAAGTTGCTTTGCCATAAACCTTCTCCTTTTGCAAATATACTTTGCATTCTGCCCATCCATCCGTAAGAAAAGCGCCCCGTTCAAGACGAGGCGCCAAAATTCGGGTTTCTCATCTCCCGGCCTATAAATAGACCGCAGGAATTGGCACCTTGCGCTTGTTAGGCGTAGGTTGCCGGGTTTCATCGGGCCAGTCCCTCAACCACTCTGGATAAGGCTATGCAATTATATTTAAGGTAACATCCGAAATTAAAGCTGTCAAGTATGAATTCATGGCACATTCATGGCAACAAAATTTATTTGTAGGGCGGCGTCCCCTACTAAAACCATTTGTTTTTCTTGAAATAAGCGATCTCCAGGGCCACGACGGCGGCGCTTATCAGTAT
>DATMXR010000192.1:0-4947 GCA_035561315.1 Feifaniaceae bacterium | reverse complement strand
GAGTTGAACCACCGACACAGGGATTTTCAGTCCCTTGCTCTACCAGCTGAGCTACCGAGGCAAATGGCGACCCGGAGGGGGCTCGAACCCCTGACCTCCAGCGTGACAGGCTGGCATTCTAACCAACTGAACTACCGGGCCGTGGTGGGAACAACAGGGCTCGAACCTGTGACCCTCTGCTTGTAAGGCAGATGCTCTCCCAGCTGAGCTATGCTCCCCCGCCGCAACAGCGACGATACATAGTATAGCGTAGACGGTGGAAAACTGTCAATAAAAACTTGTTTGTCCGCCCCGCCGCCAACGCGCCCGGGCGTTTCTTCGCCCCCGGCCTGAAAACCGCAAAAAAAGGAGAAAAAATCTAAAAATATCTCTTGCAATCATGTTTCCGATACGGTATGATATCAACGTTGCGCAGTTGACGCGCGCAGTCTTTGTGCGCGCAAAGCTCAGGGGATGAAGCGAAAGGTTGCCGGCAAGCCATCCGGGTAATTTTCGCAGACCAGCAACTACCTACAAGGGTGATGGCAGTTTCGCCGCGCAGTCCTCTTAAAATGCCGGAAGAAATTCCGGCGGGAAATAAGAAGAGGAAACACACGGCAGAGTGTACAGCCCAATACAAAAAGGAGGAACCCAATAATATGGCAAACCAGAAGATCCGCATCAAGCTCAAGGCCTACGAGCACAATCTGATCGACCAGAGCGCCGAAAAGATCGTGGAAACGGCCAAGAGGACCGGCGCGCGCGTAAGCGGCCCCGTCCCCCTGCCCACGGAGAAAGAGATCGTCACCATTCTCCGCGCGCCGCATAAGTACAAGGACTCCCGCGAACAGTTTGAGATGCGCACGCATAAACGCCTGATCGACATCCTGCAGCCCTCCGCCAAGACCGTGGACGCGCTGATGAAGCTCGATCTTCCGGCCGGCGTCGATATCGAGATCAAGCTTTGATCTATCGGAGGTGTAAATAGATGAAGAAAGCCATAGTAGGCAAAAAGGTCGGTATGACGCAGTTGTTTCTTGCTGACGGTACCATGATCCCCGTGACCGTCGTGGAAGCAGGCCCCTGCCCGGTCGTCCAGAAGAAGACCGTGGAGCACGATGGTTACAGTGCCATACAGGTTGGCTTCAGCGAGCTTCGGGAACGTCTGGCCAACAAGCCCCGGAGGGGCCATTTCGAAAAGGCCAATGTGCGGGTCACCCGGTACTTGAAAGAGCTCAAGCTCGACGACGCCGCTTCCTATGAAGTAGGCTCCGTCATCAAGGCGGACATGTTCGAGGCGGGGGACCATGTGGACGTCGTCGGCAAGTCCAAGGGCAAAGGGTTCGCGGGCGTTATCAAGCGCCACAACCAGTCCCGCGGCCGCAAGACCCACGGTTCCCACTCCTACCGTGCGGTGGGCTCCATGAGCGCCAACTCGGACCCTTCCCGCGTGTTCAAGACCAAGAATCTGCCCGGCCATCTGGGCGCGGAAATGGTCACCGTACACAACCTGGAGGTCGTGCGCGTGGACAAGGAGCGCAACCTGCTGCTCGTTAAGGGCGCCATCCCGGGTGCTAAGGGCGGCATGGTCGTGGTGAAATCCACGGTCAAGTAAAAAGAGAGAAGGAGGAAGCCACACATGCCAAAGGTTGCATTGTATGATATAACGGGCGCGCAGGTCGGTTCGGTCGAACTCTCCGAAGAAATTTTCGCGGCGCCTGTCAATACCGCCGTGATGCATGAAGTCGTCAAGGCGTATCTTGCGAACCAGCGTCAGGGCACCCAGAGCGCCCTCACCCGCAGCGAAGTCTCCGGCGGCGGCATCAAGCCCTGGCGCCAGAAGGGCATCGGCCGCGCCCGCCAGGGCAGCACGCGTTCCCCGCAGTGGAGGCACGGCGGCGTCGTATTCGCCCCCAAGCCGCGCGATTACCGCATCAGCGTCAACAAGAAGGTAAAGCGCCTCGCCATGAAGTCCGCGCTCTCCGCCAAGGTGAACGAGAACGAGCTCATCGTGTTTAACGCGCTCGATATCGCGGCCCCCAAGACCAAGGAAATGGTCAAGGTCTTAAAGGCCATCGACGTGGACCGCGCGCTCATCGTGCTCGCGGAAAAGGATGAGATCGTGGAACGCGCCGCCAGCAACATCCCCGGCGTCAAGACCACGCTCGTGGGCACATTGAACGTCTACGAAATCTTGAAATATGAAAAGCTGATCCTCACGCAGGATGCGCTCGCAAAGGTCGAGGAGGTGTACAACTGATGAAAGATCCCCATGATATCCTCGTTAAGCCGGTGCTCACGGAAAAGAGCTACGACTACCTGCCCTCCAAGACCTACACATTCATCGTGGACAAACGCGCGAACAAGACCGAGATCCGCCAAGCGGTGGAAGCCGTGTTCGGCGTCAAGGTGGATACGGTCCACACCGTGAACAGATTGGGCAAAGTTAAGCGCCAGGGCCGCACCGAAGGCCGCCGCGCTTCCACCAAAAAGGCGTATGTCAAGCTGAAGAAGGACTCCAAGGGTATCGAGTTCTTCGACAGCATGGCCCAGTAAGGAGGCATCCCAAATGGCGATCAGGAAAATCAACCCCATTACGCCGGGTCAGCGCTTCATGACGGTTTCCGCCTATGAGGAGATCACGGCGACGACGCCCGAAAAATCCCTTCTGACGGATCTGAGGCATTCCGGCGGCCGCAACAACCACGGCCGCATCACGGTCCGGCACCGCGGCGGCGGCGCAAAGCGCAAGTACCGCATCATAGACTTCAAGCGCAACAAGGACGGCGTACCCGCGAAGGTCGTCACCATCGAGTACGATCCCAACCGTTCCGCCAACATCGCGCTGCTTCATTACGCGGACGGCGAAAAGCGTTACATCATCGCCCCGCTCGGCCTCAAGGTAGGAGACGCGCTCCTTTCCGGCGAAGGCGCGGACATCAAGGTGGGCAACTCCCTTGAAATCCGCAGCATCCCGGTGGGCACCATGATCCACTGCATCGAGTTAAAGCCCGGCAAGGGCGCGCAGCTCGTCCGCTCCGCGGGCAACGCCGCGCAGCTCATGGCCAAGGAAAGCAAGTACGCGCAGGTCCGCCTGCCCAGCGGCGAAGTCCGCCTGATCCCCATGAACGCCAAGGCCACAATCGGCCAGGTCGGCAATGTGGATCATGAGAACGTCAAGCTCGGCAAAGCCGGCCGCACGCGCCACAAGGGCTTCCGCCCCACCGTCCGCGGTTCCGTCATGAACCCGTGCGATCACCCGCACGGCGGCGGCGAAGGCAAGAGCCCCATCGGCCGCCCCGGCCCTGTCACCCCGTGGGGCAAGCCTGCGCTTGGTTATAAGACCCGCAGCAAGAAGAACCCCACCAACAAGTTCATCGTCCGCCGCCGCGACGGCAAGTGAGCTGGAGGAAGGAGTAAAGAATGAGCAGGTCAATCAAAAAAGGGCCGTATGTAAGTGAGCGCCTCTACAAGCGCATCGCAGATATGAACGAGACCGGCAGAAAGACCGTCGTCAAGACCTGGTCCCGCGCGTCCACCATATTCCCGGATTTCGTGGGCCACACCGTCGCCGTGCATGACGGCCGCAAGCATGTGCCCGTCTATGTCACGGAGGAAATGGTCGGCCACAAATTCGGCGAGTTCGCGCCCACCCGTACGTTCCGCGGCCACAAGGGTTCCGAGAAATCCTCGGGCGCAAGGTAAGGAGGGTATTGAAAAATGGCAACCAGGTCTAGAGAAAAAGCGGCCGAACGCCGTGAAAACAGGGATAGACGCCCCCGGGCTGTCGCCCGCTACGTGCGCATTTCCTCCCGCAAGGTCAAGGTCGTCATCGACCTGATCCGCGGCAAGTCCGTAAGGGAAGCGCAGGCCATCCTGATGTATACGCCCAAAGCCGCGTCCCCCGTTGTGGAAAAGCTGTTGAACTCCGCCGTAGCCAATGCGGAGAACAACCTGGATCTAAGCGGCGATACCCTCTATGTCGCGGAGGTGTTCGCGAACCAGGGCCCCACGCTCAAGCGTTTCAGGCCCAGGGCGCAGGGCAGGGCTTCCAGCATCCGGAAGCGCACCAGCCACATCACCATCATTCTGGATCAGGCAAAGTAAAGGAGGGTTACGATGGGTCAGAAAGTAAATCCGAACGGTTTCCGCGTCGGCGTCATCCGGGATTGGAATACCCGTTGGTATGCATCCAAGAAGGACTTTGCCGATTATCTCGTCGAGGACCGCAAGATCCGCGACTTCGCCAAGGCCAAGTATTTTGCCGCCGGCATCTCCCGCATCGAGATCGAGCGCGCCGCCAACAAGATCACGGTCAACATCCACACCTCCCGCCCCGGTATGCTGATCGGCAAGGGCGGCGCGGGCGTGGAGATCATCAAGACCGATATCTCGAAGCTTGTCGGCAAGGCCGTCAACGTCAACATCATCGAGGTGCGCAACGCCGATACGGACGCGCAGCTCGTTGCGGAAAACATCGCAGCGCAGCTTGAAAAGCGCATTTCCTTCCGCCGCGCCATGAAGCAGGCCATGGGCCGCTCCATGAAAGCCGGCGCCAAGGGCATCAAACTGCTCTGCGCAGGCCGCCTGGGCGGTGCGGAAATCGCGAGGAGCGAAGGCTACCACGAAGGGTCCATTCCCCTGCAGACCATGCGCGCGGACATCGAATACGGTTTCACCGAAGCGCATACCACCTACGGCCGCATCGGCGTCAAAGTGTGGATCTACAAGGGCGAGGTACTGGGGAAGGCTCGTCGGCAAGAAGGAGGCAAGTAACCATGTTGATGCCTAAGAGAGTCAAGAGAAGAAGGGTATTTCGCGGCCGCATGAAGGGCAAGGCCCTTCGTGGCAACGTGATCTCAAACGGCGAATTCGGCTTGGTCGCATTGGAACCCGCATGGGTCACCAGCAACCAGATCGAGGCGGCCCGTGTCGCGCTCACGCGTTTCATCAAGCGCGGCGGCAAGG
>DATMXR010000191.1:0-18122 GCA_035561315.1 Feifaniaceae bacterium | reverse complement strand
GTATTGGAAACGACGGATCAAAAGGCCATGGGCGAAATCGGCTTCAATAAAACCTCGACAGTGGGCCGCCCGCTGGATGGCGGGGAATTTGAACTGACAGGCACGGATTATGCGGGGAACCCGGTATTAAAAACGGCCTCCGCCGTAAACGGCGCGGTCACATTTACGGGCGTGCCTCTGGGCGAAGGCTATGTGATCCGGGAAACGGTTCCTCCGTCCGGTTATTACCGGACGGATACGGAGCTGGTGGCGTATGTCCGCTATAACGGCGGCAGGACGGGCGCGGTAACCGGCGTGACCCCGGATACCCTGACCAACGAACCCACGCCCTCCGCGCCTTCGGGAAAATATGGCTCCATTTCGCTCAGAAAGACCGACGCCGCGGGGGCGCCGCTCTCCGGCGCGGAATTCGTGCTGATCGACAGCGCCGGATCGATCATACAGCGCGCCGTCTCGCAGGACAGCGGGCTTGTCCTGTTTACCGATGTGCCGCTTGGCGCCTATACCATCCGCGAGAGCAAGGCGCCCGCGGGCTACGCCCCGTCCGCCGCCGCGATCACCGCTGCGGTGAAAACAGCCGGGTCAAGCGTGCATGCAAGCCCCTACACGGTGGTCAACAACAGGACGGAAGGCGCGGCCATCCACATCACAAAGATCAGCTCCGTCACGGGAGAGGTCCTCGCGGGGGCGGAATTTACCCTGTATGACGCCGCGGGGAAGGCCGTGCGCAAGGCCGTTACGGATATCGGCGGCGCCGCCTTGTTTGCGGACCTGGCGCCCGGCGTTTATACCGTAAAGGAGACGGACGCGCCCGACGGGTATATTGCCGCCGGAAAGACGCTTTCCGTTACGGCGCAAAGCCGCGCCCTCTATCCGTTTACCGTGGAAAACGATCCCGCCCTGCTGAACCCGCCCAAGACGGACGGCATATCCGGCATCCTCGGGAGCCTTGCCCTGGGCGCGGCCCTGCTTGGGGCGGCCGCCGTGCTTGCCGGAAAACGTCGGCGCGGCAGGGGCGCGGCGAACAGATAACCCCCGGCGGCCGCAATTGCCGCGGCCCAAAGGCCGCATGACGCCTGACCCCAAGACTTTGGCGGAAGTGTGAGAGCCGCCCCATCAAACGGACGATATGAGGCCCTGTCTGGATGCGAGACGGGGCCTCAAAAATCGATTTCGAATATGGTGATCCTGCGCCGGGAGGATTAGGACGTGCGATATGGAAAATGTGTTTCAGCCGGATAAAAGGCACAGCGTTTTCTCGTGGGACAATTTGGGCGATATCAGGAAAGGCCGCGAGGATTTAGGCGAGGAAATGCCGGTATTGGTATACCGCCTGATGCAATACACCATGCTGGATGTCCTGAGCAAGGCGCATGGGGAAACAGAAGCCAACGCATATTTCCGCAAGGCCGGTTATCTGGCTGGAAGCGAGTTCGCCGAACATGTATTGGACTTAAAGACCGATTTCAATACGTTTCTGGCAGATCTCCAGGCAGCGCTGCGGGAGTTGAAGATCGGCATTTTGCGCATGGAGGCGCACGATGCGTCAAGCGGCGATATCGTGCTCACCGTGGAGCAGGATCTGGACTGCAGCGGATTGCCCATTACCAACGAGTCCGTATGCAGCTATGACGAGGGCTTTATTTCCGGCATTTTCGAAATGTATACCGGCAGAAAATACGATGTGCGCGAAGTGGATTGCTGGGCTTCCGGGGCAAGGGTGTGCCGGTTTCAAGGCAGAATCATCGGATAAGCTGCCCTCTCGTTACGAAGGAAGGTGAAGTCTTGTGAATCCCAATGCAAAGCTGCTGTTTGATTATCTGCATGATGTCATATACAGCCCGGCCCATGCAGCCTTGGATTTGGAAGCATTGCCCGAAGATTTCAAAGAGCTTGGGAAGGGGATGCAATACCTTGCCGCCTGTGTTCAGGAGACCTCGGCGCTGGCAGCGGCCCTGTCAAAGGGAAACTTGAATATGGCGCTGCCTCCCCCGGAAAATGAAATGGCCGCCCCGCTGAAAGCCTTGCATGCAAAAATGAAGCATCTGACCTGGCAGGCGCAGCAGATTGCCCGGGGAGATTACCGGCAGCGCATCGACTTTATGGGCGAATTTGCCGAAGCGTTTAACATCATGGCGGCGCAGCTTGAGCAGCAGCGCACGGCCCTTCTGGAGGAAATAGAAAACGGACGCCGGAAAGCGAGGGCGCTGGAGCAGAGCAACAGCCTGCTTGAAGCAATTACCGGCAGGATTTCTCAATGGGTCATCGTGGTGAGCAGCGTGACTTATGAATGGCTGTATGCCAATCACCGGGCCCCCGACGTTTTAGCCGATCCGGCGCATGAACCCAAATTACGCCGCTGGATGAAGCGGCAGGCAAAAGCCTTGGCCGGGAATACGCAGCCATACTTGACAGAGCTGGAATTGCAGGGCGATGCGGGCATTCAGCATTTTTCAGCAGAAATACACCCGTTAAGCTGGTATGAACGCAGTGCTTTTGCGTTTATGTTCACCGATATCAGTGCAGAAAGGGAACATCTGCATCATCTGCAAAACGCCGCTTATACGGATATGCTGACCCAATTATTCAGCCGCCGCTACGGCATGAAGGTATTAAGCGAATGGCTTGCCGGCAGCAGGCCGTTCATTCTTTGCTTTGTAGATATAGACAACCTCAAATATGTGAATGACAGGTTCGGCCACGCCGAAGGGGATCAGTACATTACCGCCGTGGCCGATATGCTGCGCGATTTTTTCCCCGAATCCGTGCTTTGCCGCCTTGGCGGGGATGAGTTTATGATTCTGGCACAAGGCTGGAGCGGCGAGAGAGCCGCCGCCCGGATGGGGGCGCTGAGAACTGAATTAATCAATCGGAAAGCCGCAAAGGATTATCGGTATGACCGCAGCATCAGCTACGGCATCATTGAGATCGGCGCGAATAATACCTTGCCGGCAAATGATCTGTTGAGCATTGCCGATATGAGAATGTACGAATATAAGCGGGCTTACAAAATGAAGCATAAAGGCGTGCCGACATAAGCCGCCGTGTTGAAAGATAACGAAAATTAAAACGGCAGACTCCGGCCCGTGCGGTTCGGATATCTGCCGTTTTTGTTGGGCTTAAGTCTGATATCCGGGCCGGGACAAGCCGTCCCCGGTATCCCCGCCAGACTAAAACAAGGAGTTCAGCACCTCGATCGATTTCTCCACCAGCATATTGCCGCCCTCCGGGCCGCATATCGTCGACGCCGGTTTGCTGCTGTAGCTGCCGCCATGGACCGCGGCCTCCGTCGGCAGGTATCCGCCAAGGCCGTTGGAAAGCTGCACTACAAAGAGCTGCCGCGCTTTTACGCGCGCTTTCATGCGCTGCGCGTACTCATGATAGAGTTCGAACGGGTTTGTCATGATCCCGATCTCGCCAATGCGGACAAAATGGCTGACGCAGGGGAACACCTTCGTTTTTTGCTGCAGCTCCCACCGCAGCATATCCCCCTGCGGTTCGAACGCGCGTACAACGTCTGCCGTTTCCATTGGGTGCTCCCTGGAAAACGTTCGCCTGATGCGCTCCACTTCTTTGGCGGACGCCTCATACTCCTCCTGGGAAACCAACCGAAGCGGAAGATCGATCCGCAATACCTCATGGGCGAATGCCGGCGTGTAATCGATATCATTGCGCGCCGCTTGATATCCGCGCGCAACGGCGCCGGTGATCCGCGCGGCAATGCCCTCGCATTCGCGCGTCATATCGAAATTGCGCAGGACCTCTTTGGTCTGGCTGCCCCAGTCCCGCAAGGCCTGCTTGTTGTATTTGCTGATGCGCACCAAATCAAGCGGAGTGATATCGCCCGCCGCGCCGCAAAGCGAAAGCACATGGACATTGCCTAAGGATTCGCGGATGGCCGCCCGGGTAAATCCCCAGTAATCCGCCGTGATGAAGCGGTGCAGCTCAAATACCTGCGACGGGCAGGGAACATCCACCGCGACCCCCGTCAGGCGGCCGTCCATATCCCAGGTATACAGCATATCCACGGAGGAGTCCGCGCCGCTCTCAAACCCGGCAAAGTCATCCCTGGAGCAGTCGCCGTACATGATCGTCTTGCAGCCGCCGGGTTCGCGGAATATCGGCCGGCGGTTGAAGCCGACGGCGGCGTAATCATGCGCGCAGCTGACGCCGCCTTCCTTCCTGCCCTGCCATGCGCGGGTGATTAAGCTCGCAAGCCGCTCAACCAGAAAAGCCTGCGCCTCCCCGCCGCGCAGCACATCCTCCCCCATATGGATGGGAGGCAAAATATCGGGGCTGAATACGCGCTCATTGTCGTCGCGCATAAAATCGGAGCAGAAATCCGAGGAATTGTGCGTATGCGTAGCGCCTATCGAAATGCTCTCAAATCTCAGGTCCGTCACGTCGGAAAGCTTTTCCTTCAATAATTCCGCAATATGCGTCGGATATTCCGTCATATCCACCGATACGAACACCGCCTGCGCTTCCCCGTTATCCAAAGCCAATGCGGTGGCCGTAATAGGGTCCCGTACATATTCGGAAACGCGGTGATACATCTGCCCAATCATCAACAGCGGCCGGTCCGCAGAAATACCGGTTTGTGCCCATCCAATTTTAATCGTCTTCATACCCATTCCAATTCACGTATTTACAGCAAGCCGATGCCCGCCGGTTTGCAAGAAAACCCCGGATCGCCCCGCGGCGGCTATAGCAAACGGCGACATTGCCCGGAGATTTTTTATGGGAAATTCCTCAAGCGTACCGTTTTATTTATAAGCGCATACAGGTGGAGTTCCGCACGACCAGCCGCGGCTGCAAAGAAACGTTCTGAACCACATGATTTTCCTTTTCCTTGATATTGTCCAGCAACAGCTTGACCGCCAGCGAACCCAGTTGTTCGGTTGGATTCATAATGCTTGTCAGCTGGATGGGCAGATAATCATTGAGTATGATGTTGTCAAACCCAACCATGGATATTTCCTCCGGCACACGGATGCCCGCTTCCGAAAAGGCGTTGAGCGCGCCGAGCGCCACCTGGTCGTAACAGGCGACAACGGCCGTCACGCCAGAAATATCCGGTTCCTGCAAAAGCTCTTTGGCGCGCAGGTACCCGCCCAGTTCAAACCGTTCCTTGCCGCGCTTTATGTGGTTTTCGCGGATCGGGAGGTCCTTTTCCTTTAAAAGCTCAAGATAGGTCCGATACCTCACGTCGGAGGTATATTCCCCGATGTAGCCGATTTCCGTATGCCCCAGTTCAATCAGGTGATCCATCGCCAAACGCACGGCAAACCTGGTGTCGATGCAAATGGCGTCCACCGGCAGGCGCGCCCTGTTTTCTGAAATCAGCACCAGCGGCAGCACGGAATGCGCGATGGGGTTCTGCTTCCGGATATCGCCCTCGGCATCCAGAACAAGGCAATCGTTGATAATCATGCCGCAGATATCATGCTGCATCATCCGGTCGAACGAGGAGAGAATGCTCCCGGCGTCGAACCCGCTGATGTAGACGAGCATCGAATAGCCGTACTTTTTTAATTCCCGCTCGATCGACTCGACCATTTCCGAATAATAATGGCTGCCCACCTCCGGCACCACCAGGCCGATGGTATTGCTGCTTTTGCCCTGGAGGCGCGTCCGATACCCCATCTGCATGGCGGCCCGTTTGACCATGCTGACCGTTGCGGGTTTTATATCGGGGGCATCGCGCAGGGCCCGGGAAACGGTAGATACGTTCAGCCCGGTTTTTTGAGCGATATCCCTGAGTTTGACCATGTTTGCGCCCTCGCTTGCAGATGTGATACTTTTATTTTAACATATCCTGGGGTGTATTTATATGGAATGTGCGGGGTCGCCGGGACGCCGTTTTCTTCACGGCGTCCCGGTGATAAAGGAACCTATTTCGCGGGCCAGGGCGTGCCCTTGAATACGATTTCTTCCCAGAGGTTTTCCTCGTAGGCTACGACGTTGTTGGCGTCGATCAGGACCGTGCCCGAGTCGTTGAGCTTTGCGAATGCCGCGCCGCTGCCCTCGGTAAGGTATTCGTAAGCCATGCGGACGGACTCATAGCCGCGCTTGTAGAAGTTCTGTGCCAGGGTGGCCCATACTTTGCCGGCCTTGATGTTATCGATGGTGGCTTCAACGGCGTCGATGTCAAGGATAAGGGCGTCTTCGCGGTTCATCTCCGCGCAGACCTGGGCGACGCCCGGGCCGCCGGTGGACTCCAGCATAACGAAGCAATCGGTTTCCGGATAGGTGTTGAGGGTATCCTCGGTAACGGTCATGGCGGCGGCAAGATCGTTTTTATCGGCAACCACATTGACGACCTTCATATCCGGATATTTCTCCTCAATGCGTTCTTCGAGGCCTTTGCGCTGCTCCACCTGGTTCGTGGTGGCAAGGTCGCCCATCACCACGCAGATGTTCGCTTTGCCGCCGGTTTTCTCGGCGATCATGTCCGCGGCGTTGACGCCGTAGTTGTAGTTGTCCGTGCCGATCCAGGCAATGAAATCGTCCTCGTTCTCCAGCAAATTGGAAGTCAGGAACATGGGGATGCCGGCCTGCTTGGCGCGTGAGAACACCTCAAAGAGGGAAGGATCAAAGGGCTCCCCGATGATAGCGTCCGGCTCCAGCGTGATGGCGTTCTCCATCGCGGCGATATAATCGGTCACGAGGGTGCTTGTCCCGAAAGTCGGCCCGATGATCTCGAGGTTGACCCCGTAATCCTCGGCGGCCTTGCGCGCGGCCTCCGCCTGCTGCTCATAGACCGGATGGCCGACGAGCGCATTGACCAGAATGATATACGGCTGTTCGCCGCTTTCCGGGGCGGGCGCGGCGGATTCGGGCGGCGCCGCCGGTTCGGCGGGAGCTGCGGGCGCCTCTGTGGCCGCAGGCTCCGTGGCTGCGGGCGTGCCGCATGCGCCAAAGCTCAATGCAAGCATGAGCGCCACGGCCAGAATGAGTAGCTTTTTCATCGTGTTCGATCCTCCATTATTATTTTATGTGCATGCCCCTTGGCAACAACCAACATACCCCTTTGCGGCCCTGCCGCATCAAGCCGAAAGGAAATCAGGCGCCCGAGCAGATGCGCAGGAACAATTCCTCATCGGCCTCCTCCCGCGTCAGCTCGGCGCGGATCTTCCCATTGGCCAGCAGCAGGTAGCGGTCGCACATGCCGACCAGCTCGGGCAGCTCCGAGGAGATCATAACGATCGCCATGCCCTGCCTGACAAGCTGCGTCATGATCTGATAAATCTGCGTTTTTGCGCCCACATCGATGCCGCGCGTCGGCTCGTCCAGCAGCAGCACCCTGGGATCGGCCATCAGCCATTTGGAAAGGACGACCTTCTGCTGGTTGCCGCCGGAGAGCCCCGTCACCATGTCGCGCTCGGAGTTCGCCTTGATATTCAGGGCCTTCATATACGTTTCGCCGTACTTTTTTTCGGCGTCCCTCTTCACAATGCCCGTTTGCGACACCTTATCGAGGCGGGGCAGGCTGATGTTCTCTGCGATATCGAGCGTAGGGATAAAGCCGCTGATCTTGCGGTCCTCGCTCAGCAGCGCGAGGCCCTTGCGGATGGCGTCGCCCGGGTCCTTGATTCTTGCCGGCTTTCCGCCGATGCGCATTTCATCGTAGGCACCCTCGATCGCGCCGAATATGGCGTTGACCGTCTCGGACCGGCCGGAACCGACCAGGCCGACCAGGCCCAATATCTCTCCTTCATGGACCGTGATATTCACGCCGTCCACAATATACTTCTTTTTATTGTAGGGGTGCCTGACGCGAAGGTTTTTTACGCACAGCGCTTCCCTGCCGATGGGAACGCTTTCCTTGGGGTACATGTTCTCGATCTTCCGGTTCACCATGGCCTCCACAATATCGTCGACGCCGACCTCGGACGCCGGCTTTGTCCAGACATGGGAGCCGTCGCGCAGGATGCAGACACGGTCGGCCAGGCGTTTGATTTCGCGGATCTTATGGCTGATATAGATGCACGAGATTCCCTGTTCGCGCAGGCGGAACAGTATCTTGAACAGTTCCTCCGCCTCCGCCTCCGTCAGCGGCGAGGTAGGCTCGTCCAGCACAAGTATCCTGGGGTTGCGGGAAAGCGCGCGCGCAATGGAGACCATCTGGCACTGGGACGCGCTAAGGTCGCGCAGATGCGTGCCGACGGGGACGCGCAGGCCGACCATCGCGGCATACTTCTGCGCTTCCTCCCGCATGGCCGCCCACCGGACGATCCCGTTTTTTGTGGGGACGCGGCCAAGAAAAATATTCTCCGCCACCGACAGGTCGAGATGGACGCTGATTTCCTGATGGATCATTTCTATCCCTGCCGCGGAGGAATCGGCCGGGGCACGGAACATGCACTTTTTCCCGCCGACAAGAATCTCCCCCTCATAGGCGCTGTGTTCATAGGTGCCGCTGAGTACCTTCATCAGGGTGGATTTGCCCGCGCCGTTCTCGCCGCAGATGGCCAGTATCTCCCGCTCCATCAGATCGATGGAGACGTTCTTGAGCGCCTTTGTCGCGCCAAAGGATTTGGTGACCCCTTTCATTTCGAGAAGGATTCTCTGTTCCATATGCTTCTCCTCAGATGCTCAGGCTGGCGCGGATGCGGTTGCGGACATATTCGAGCGAGCAGGCGAATATGAGCACAAGCCCGATGACCAGCTGCTGCCAATAGGCGTCGATCTTAACGAGCGTCATGCCGTTGCTGATCATGGCCATGAAGAAGGACCCCATCACAACGCCGATGATGGAACCGGCGCCGCCGTCCATGCTGATGCCGCCTATGACGCACGCGGCAACGACGGTCATCTCAAAGCCGGAACCGATATTGGGCTGCGCGGAGCCGACGCGCGACGCCATGAGCACGCCGGTCAGGGCGGCGAGCACGCCGGTGAGTACGAACGCGGAAAACCGGATTTTCACCGTCGGGATGCCGGAAAGCCGGGCGGCCTCGCCGTTGCCGCCTGCCGCATAGAGCTTCCGGCCATAGGTGGTGAACCGCAAAATGAACCCCGCGAGGACCGCCATCGCGAGCGCGATCACAACGACGTACGGCAGCTCATAATTGCCGATCAATACGCCTTTCTGGCCCACCGTTAAAAACGCCTCCGGCAGCGGGTATACGGACACGCCCTTCGTATAGCCCGTGCACAGGCCCCGCGCGGCGTACATGCTCCCCATTGTTGCGATGAAGGGAGGGAGCTTGATAACCTGTACGAGGAACCCGTTGAATGCGCCGACCAACGCGCCGATAATGAGCGCAATCGCTACGGCAAGCCAGATCGGGAGATTGGAATACGTCATAAGGGACGCCGCGGCGACGCCGCCAAGGGAAAAAACGGCGCCCACCGAGATATCCCAGCTCCCCGCGATGATCAGAAACGCCTGGCCTATGGATGTAATGATGGTAAAGGCGGCTGTGCGCATCACGTTTGACATATTGTTGACGGTAAGGAATTTGTCGCTGTTGGCGGAAAACAGAATCACAGCCAGCAGCAGCGGCATCAGAACGCCGGATTCACGAACGTCCACAAATTTTTCGAGCAGTACTCTCGCGGTGCTTTTCTTCTCCATAGCTCCAATATTCCTCCAAAATGAACAGATACATGTAGGAAGGGCGCGCTTTATGCGCCGTGGGATATATCGAAATAAATGCTAAAATTACCAGAATTACGAAACTATTTTCGACGATGCATCACTCAATGTTGTTAATATAGACATGTATTCGCAATCAGTCAACAAAAATTACCGAAACTAATTTCGTAATCATGCGTGCGCATGCGTAACAGAGGGTGGGCGCTAACCCGCCCCCTGTTGCCCGTTTCATCTTCCGGGCACGAAAAAGAACTGCTTGTTTTTGAACCGGATGCCGCCGCAATCCGGCCGCGGCCCCCACCGCAGCCGGATTGCGGCTTCGGGTTCGGGCGGTATGGGAGTCCGCGGCCGTTTGCTTAATGCGCGGTCAGAGCGGCCCGGGACGCAGGTCCCGCCTATGCCAATTCAATATCCATCAGGCGGCAAAAATCCCGCACGCTTTCGCGGCAGTCCCCATAGCAAAGAATCACATGCTGGCTTGACACCCTGGCGGCAAATTCAGCCACAGTGCAGTCCATAGGTGCGAGCTCCAGGCTGGGCAGCTGGGGCGCGGGGTGCGCCCAGCCGCATTCTTCCCAGGGTTCCGGCGTTTTCGCCTGCGCGAGGTACATATGCATGGAATATGCCCCGTCCCGGTAGATCAGCCGCAGGCAGGTGACCACGCCCGTTTTGACTTTTGAAATGTTCAGGAGGCTGGAAGAAAGCAGCCCAAAGGCCGTGGGCTGCACGCGCACATCTCCCTCGGTAGCGGATTTCGGGATAAAATCCGGCACGCCGACGAGCATGCTTTCTTCAAAGAATTCGTAGTATTCCAGGTAGGGCGCGACCTGGCCCGTAAGTCCGGAAGCGATCAGCTGGGTCACCGCGCCCATGATATCGTTTTCCGGCACGGTCAGCACGCCGTAATATTGCTCCAGCAGCATAAACACCATCGCCGGGGGGAAACCCAGGAGCTTTTTCATGCCGTCCACATCGATGAGCGTGACGGCCTGATAGCCCCGCTCCTCGATCTTTTTCCCTATAGCGAGGGCATATTTTACGCCCGTCTCGATCATCGCATCATCGCATGCCCGCTCGAATTGCCAGTTGCCGCGGACGAACGCCACGCCTTCCTTTATCTTCTCCGGTTCCAGCTTTTTGACGTTTTGCACCATCTCCAGCATCTCGAACGGCTCCACCTCCACGCCCAGCTTGCCGCGCATGCTGTTGCCCTCGAATTGGGTGCCGTAAAGCAGCATATCCCGATACCCCATGGTGCCGACCCGCGCGCTCCGCAGGAAGCGGGCCGTATAGGCGGCATTGGTGAACGCCTCGATCGTATCCACAGGCTCCGGCTTGCCGACGATGCTGTAAATATATTTGAAGCGATAGTGCATGGCCTCAAAGGCGGGGCGGAGGGCGGCGGTGCCCGCCTGCCCGGCCGTGGTAATAAGCTTCCCACGCTCCCGCCAGCCGGAAAGGCCCCACAGGAGCATGGGCAAGTGCCTGAACGGATCGGTGACCCGTATCACCGCATGCGTGGGTATCCACCCCGCCAGGCAGACGATCAGGCAGTCCGCATCCGCTTCCTTCAGTTTGGCAGCGGCGGCGTCCGCCGTTTCGTAGGCAGGGTCGTCTATCACGACGCCCGCGTCATATATGCTGCCCGTTACGCCGCCGGACAGGGCCTGCAGCGCCCCGTCGTGCTTGAGTACAAGCCGCTCGTAAGGCGTGTTTACCTCGCCGAAGCACACAAAGCCGATCCTCTTTTGTATCTGATTCTTCATCGTTTCCCTTCCCTATCCAACTACTTTTTTGCCGCGTCCGCGCACATCGAGGGCGACGGCGCAGATAAAGATAATGCCCTTAATGACATATTGATAAGAGATGCCTACGCCGATCAGGTTCAGCCCATTGGTCAAGGACATGATGACGAACGCGCCCACCACGGAATTGATCACGCTGCCGATGCCGCCCGTTGTGGAAACCCCGGCGATATAGGCGGACGCAATGGCGTCCAGCTCAAAGCCGCTGCCGGCCGTCGGCGTGGCTGCGCCCAGGCGGGCGGTGTACAGGATGCCGCCCAAAGCCGCCATGCAGCCCATGGAGACGAACGTGCCGATCAGAATCTTTTGCACGTTTACGCCGGAGAGGGACGCCGCTTCCATATTGCCGCCCATGCCGTATACATAGCGGCCGACCCTGGTGTTGTTCATCACAAAGCTGTACGCGCCCGCAACAGCGGCCACAATGACGATCGTCCAGGAAAGGCCGTTATAAGCTGCCAGGACATAGGCCAGCGCCCCGATGAGGAGGGCGAAAAACACCAGCTTCACTATAAAAATCGGCAGGGAGACCGTGGCAAACCGATAGCGCTTGAGCTCTTTTCGCTGTTTCACCTGCATGGCGGTCACGGCCGCGATGGCAAGAGCGCCCACCATCAGGGTCAGTCCATGGAGATCGCCCACCATAAACAGCTCTGGCAGGAACCCGTTGGACAGGTTCACAAAAAACTCGTTGGTAACGGGGATCGTGCCGGTGGATTCCGTGATCAGAGTCAGTAAACCCCGGAAAGCAAATTCGCAGGCCAGTGTCGTCACAAAGGCAGGAACGCCCAGCTTGCCGATAATGAGGCCCTGCATCAGGCCGATGGCGGCGCCAAGCAGCAGAACCAGCAAGATAACGGGGCCTACCGCCCAGCCAAGCTGCAGCAGCCGCGCCGCAAAAGCGCCCAAAAAACCCGCCACATATCCCACGGAAAGGTCGATCTGGCAGATGATCAATACCAGCGTCATGCCCACGGCCATGACGGCGATATAGCCCGTTTGGTTAATCAGGTTGGTGATGTTCCGCGCCGTCAGGAAATGGCCGCCGCTAAGGACCTGAAAAACCAAAAAAATAACCGCCAGCGCAACATACATGGCATAATTGCGGATGTTTTTCCGGGATAAATCCAGAATTTCCCGGACCAGGCCGCCTTTTCGCATTTCAGTCTGATTCATGGCTACTTCTCCTCCGTATTCGTTGCCAAACGCATGATATTCTGTTCCGTTGCCTGGGATACGGGCAGTTCGCCGGTGATCCGGCCTTCGCACATCACGTATATGCGGTCGCTCATGCCCAAAATCTCCAGAAGCTCCGAGGAGATCATGATAATGGACATTCCCCTTTTCACCATTTCATTCATCAGCGAGTAAATCTCGTATTTTGCGCCGACGTCGATGCCGCGGGTGGGTTCGTCCAAAATCATCAGCTTTGGGTTGGCGAAAATCCACTTTGCCAGCACGACCTTTTGTTGGTTGCCGCCGGACAGGTTCAAAACGGTTTGCTGAATAGACGGCGCTTTGATGTTGATATCCTTTTTTAACCGCTCCGCCCGTATGATCTCCTCATTCCGGTTGATAACATGGCGCCTGGTCAGGGACTTGAGATTGGCAAACGTGATGTTGAAACGGATATCCTTGATCAGGATAAGGCCGCTTTTCTTGCGGTCCTCCGTGGCATAGGCGACGCCCGCACGGATCGCCTCGTCCGGGGTATGAAAACGGACGCGCCTGCCTTCCATCACGATTTCGCCGCCGGTAATCTGGTAGCCGGGCCTATTGCCGAAAAGGCTCAGTGCAAGCTCTGTCCGGCCCGCGCCCATCAGGCCGGCGAGGCCGACGATTTCGCCCCCGCGCACATGCATATTGATCTCATGCAGGATTTCCCGGTTCAGCTTCGGGTCATATGCCGACCAGTTCTTCACCTCAAAGCAGATATCGCCGAATTCGCGTTTCTCCCGCTTCGGATATACCTGCTCCATTTCGCGCCCGACCATGTGCCTGATGATTTCGCCCTCGGTGATCTTCCTCCGTGTCACATCCAGCGAGCAGATCGTGGCGCCGTCGCGGAGTATGGTGACCGTATCGGCAATGGCGACGACCTCTTTGAGGCGGTGCGAAATCATAATGATGGTGACGCCCTGCTTTTTTAGGTCCCGCAGAAGCTGCAATAAGTTGCCGCTGTCTTCTTCGTTCAGGGAAGAGGTGGGCTCGTCAAGGATCATGAGCCCTGCGTTTTTGGACAGGGCCTTGGCGATCTCCACCAGCTGCTGGCTGCCCACGCGCAGATCCAGTATCTTCGTGCGCGGGTTTGCGTCCAAGCGCACTTTTTTGAGATATCCCGCGGCCTGCACCATGGTTTCGTTCCAATCGACCAGCTTGCCCTTCATCAGCTCATGGCCGAAAAAAATATTTTCCGCAATGCTGAGCTCCGGGATCAGCGCAAGCTCCTGATTGATGATGGCGATGCCTTTATTTTCGCTGTCCCGGATGGAGTGAAATTTCATGACCTCGCCGTCGTATACGATGTCGCCCTCGTAGCTTCCATATTTATGGATGCCGGACAGCACCTTCATCAGCGTGGATTTCCCTGCGCCGTTCTCCCCCACAAGGCAGTGAATCTCGCCGCGGCGCACGGTAAAATTCACGTTTTGCAAGGCCTGGACGCCCGGAAAGGATTTGGATATCTCCCGCATTTCCAGAATATTGTCGCTCACGGTCACACCTCGCGCTCTTTTTTCGTTCTTCATGAAGATGAGCGGCATACACCGCTCATCTTCGGCCATCGAAAAAGTGCTGCGGACTTTATCGATGGGTTTTCTATGAAGTCTGCGACAGGCCCGGACTTACTTCCAGCCGGTGAATTTGGAGCCGTCGTATACGCCGGTATCGAAGAATATCTTCGCGATATTATCGGCCGTTACCGTAACCACATCGGCCTGCACCGTGGGCACGTCCATGGCGTCGTTATGATAGGTGGTGTCGGTCACGGGCGTCCTGCCTGCCAGCAAATCGCTCACAATGGCCTTGGTGCCCTTCACCAGCGCCTGGGAATCTTTGTAGACTGTCATGGATTGTTTGCCGTCGATGATATACTGCACGGATGCCTCCACGCCGTCTGCGCCGGTAATCGTGAGCTTGGTGATCTCGGGATCGGCGCGGAACGCGTCGGAGAGGGCGCGGCAGCAGTCGTCATCCGCGGGGCCCAGCACGAAGCAGTCGCCCTTGGCGTCGGAGCCCACGGCGGTGAGATGCGCTTCGGCCAGGGCCTTGCAGGTGGCCATGTTCCATTCGGTGTCGATCGTTTGCATGATGGAGATCATTTCGTCGCGCGTGAGCTCGTTTTTCTCCTGATATGCGCGGGCCTTCTGGCAATTGCGCACAACGAACGTGCCGTCTGCGAGATAGGGCTGCAGCGCCTTCCACGCGCCTTCAAAGAAGAGTACGGAGTTGTTGTCCGTCAGTGCGCCGGAGTAGATATACAGGTTGTTGCCCTTCGTATCTCCCGCCTGCTCGATCAGATAATCGGCCTGCGCCTTGCCGACGGAGCGGCTGTCGAATGTGACGTAATAATCGAGCTTGTCGGTGCCCATAATCAGGCGGTCATAGGAAATCACCGCGACGCCCTCCGCTTTTGCGTCGTTCACGGTAGCGGCGGCGGCCGTGGCGTCATAGGCGCACAACACAATGATTTTGGCGCCCTTGCTGATAAGGGTTTCCACGTTGGTTTTTTCCGTCGCGGAGTTGTTCTGGCTGAACAAAATCTCATACTTGTAGTTCTCGCCGCCAAATATCTCCTCGAAATACTTCTGATCGTTGAGCCACCTGGATTCTTCCTTTGTGGGGAGCACAATTCCGATCAGCGCGTCTTTTTGCGCAGCCCCGCCGCTTGTCCCCGCCTGCGGCTGCGACGCGCAGCCGTAAAACGACATGGCAAGCACAAACACCAGGGCAAGCGCGATCCGTTTTTTCATTGCTTCCGCCTCCATATGATGATTTGAAACCTTCCCGCGATTTGTGGCTTGATTATCTCACTTCGATTTGCCCCTGTCAAGAAAAAATGTGCAAATTATTTGCGCAAATTCGTGCAATTATGCAATTAACATTTGCATTACGTTGTCTCCCGGACGATCAGCTTGGGCTGGAGCGCGACCTGCTGCAGCGCGCCTGCGGAGGACTGTATCCGCTTCATGAGAATGTTGATGGCGATCGCGATCATATCTTCAGAGGGGCTGGCGATGGTCGTGATGCCGCCCTCCACGTATTCCGACTCCGTAATGTTGTCAAAGCCGAGAACGGCGATATCCCCCGGGATTTTCAAGCCCGCTTCCCTGATCGCATGGATGGCGCCTATGGCCATCAGGTCATAGCTGGCGAACACGGCGTCGGGCCGCTCCTCCATGCCCAAAAGCTCCTTCATCCTCAGGTAGCCTCCCAGCGCGCCCCGTTCCCGGCCGACGGCGATAAACTGCGGCCGCCAGCCCGGAACATGTTCTTCCATCACCTGCTTGAATATGGTGTGGCGGTTTTCCGTCATGCGCTCCCCGATAAAGCCGATTTTCCGGTAGTTCCTGCTCAGCAGGTGCTGGACCCCCATCAAAATCCCGCTGGTTTCGTTGGTATGGATGCAGTCCACATCGATCATGGTGAAATACTTTGACGTCACCAGCATGACGGGCAGCCCGCTTTTGTGGATCGCATCCATAATATCCTGCGATATTTTTTCCTCGTCATCCATCACGATCAAAAGGCAGCGCACGCCGATGCACCTCATGATCTTGATGGCGGAATGCAAATTCTCGTGGCCGAAATTGGTGATTTGGATCACGGTGGAGTATCCGCGCTGCGCAAACCGTTCCTGCGCCAGATGCACGATCTTGGCATAATATTCCGAGCAGACCTCCGCCACGATGAGTCCCGCGATATTCCACTCCGGGGAGTATTTCCCGCCGCGCCCTTTCAGTGTATAGCCAAGCTCCTCCGCAACGTCGCGTATCCGCGCCTGCATTTCCCTGCTGATGGAGTTGCTCCCGTTTAAGGCCCTGGAAACGGTCGATACGCTTATATTCAGACGGTCTGCGATTTCTTTCAAAGTCGCCATGCTGCATCCCTCCATTTTCAACCATCATACCATCCCGTTTTTCCGTTTGCAATAAAATTTGTGCAATTTGCACATGCCGTTTGCGTGACAAACGCAGCCCGCATTGCCCCCAGACCGGAAAAATGGCGGGTTTGGCGGCAAGCCGTTTTTCCGAGTTGTTGCACGCAAAAAAGGAACGGTCTGACCGTTCCTTTATGCCCTTATGAATGCTCAGCGCTTCTGCTGGAGGGTGAATTCTGCCATTTCCGCGTTTTGCTCCGGGGTGAATTTGCGCAGGGTGTTGATGACCTCGCCGTTGTTCCATTTGCGGTCCCCCACGTCTTCGGCGGTGCCCATAACCGTAATATTGAGCTGGCGAGGGCGGGCCCGGACATGATCCCAGTCTATGAAATACACATGGGCGAATTCGCCGCCGTCAAGCGCGCCGTCCTTGATGGTCATGGCCTCGCTGCGGCCGAAGAACACGCTGCGGAGGTGTCCGTCCGTATTCATGCTGGTAAAATTGCCGGGCTCCCCCACAAAACGGCCAAATTGGGCGTGGACGGGGCCGGGATGGCGGTATTGGTGTTCCTCGGCAAAATCGGGGATCAGCTTGCGCATGATATCCAGCAGGTCGTGCTGCAGATACTCCAGGTCGAAGGAGTCCATATCATGGGAGGCCTCCTGCACCATGACGGAGCACGTGGTATGGTGCGAGGCGATGGTGCAGGTGCCGTTCCTGACCCCGGACGCCTCCACAATTTCGACGACCTCCTTTGTCACATCATGGAACGTGGGGATCCATCCCCGGGATTGCAGCTCCAGCTCCTTTTGATAAACCTTGAATTCCATAGATCTCCTCCTCTTTCAGTTTGATAGGGATATCGGGAAGTTTTTATTTTCCGGCCAGCCGGTCATCCCAGGCCCGCCGCACGGCGCCGATCATTTCGTCTATCATGGCGGCGCGGTCCGGCGCTTTCACGATGCCGCTCGAAGAGCCGGTCGCTTCCGCGCCGGCGAATATCACGCGGTACACGTCCTGCCCGTTGCTGATGCCCGCGCCCTGCAGCACATAGATATCCGGATCGACGCGCTTTACCGCATCGATAGACTCCCTGACATACTCCATGCCGCTGGCCTTGCCCGTTCCGATCAGCTCGGTAGGTTCGGCCACGATGATATTCGGCGCCAGGTGCGCCGCCGCGGCGGCCTCATGGATGGAGTCGGTGCAGACGATGGTCGCCAGCCCCACCTCGTCGGCGCGGCGGATGGTTTGGTTGAGCGTCGCCAGCGGAATGGGTTTTTCGCAATGGTTGAGCATGACGCCGCGCGCGCCTGCCGCAAGCAGCGACTCCGGCAGCGTATCCGCGAGCCCCCTGCCCGGCGCGATCGGGTCCATATGCGGCGCGAAAACAAAGATGCGCGCAACATGCTCCGCCACACGCCGGATATCCGCCACGGGTGTGGTGAATATGATATCGATATCGTATTTCCGGGCGGCGGCGTCTGCGGCGAGCGCCAGCGCCAGCACATCGTCGCCGTACAGATAGGATTTGGGCCCGATTTCAAAGAACGGCGGTTTCAATGCAAAGCCTTTTAACATTTGCTTGCCTCCTTGTGCGGAACTGACAAATAC
>DATMXR010000190.1:0-18146 GCA_035561315.1 Feifaniaceae bacterium | reverse complement strand
TGGAGCTGATGAGCAGATTCGAACTGCCTACCTCCTCATTACCAATGAGGTGCTCTACCGACTGAGCTACATCAGCGTGTCTGTTTTCAGGGCAACGATGATATTATAGCTTAAAGCGCTTACGGTTTGCAAGCCTTTTTTTGACGCGTATAAGGAGGATGCAGGCAGGGAAAACGGGCCGCGCGGGGGCGCCGTGCGGCCCGTTCCTGCGTGCGGATAAGCCCGGAAAGCGGGCAGATTGCTGCTCGTGCTATGAGGCCGTCAGTTCTTCTTGCTCGCAATCTCGCTGTTCAGGCGGGCAAGGAAGTCCGCAAGCGCCATCGTGCCGAGGTCGCCTTCGCTGCGGGAACGGACGGCCACCACATTCTGTTCGGCCTCCTTGTCGCCAACTACCAGCATGTAGGGGACCTTCTGCATCTGCGCCTCGCGGATCTTGAAGCCGATCTTTTCGTTTCTTAAATCCGCCTCGGCGCGTATGCCGTTTTCGCGCAGCGTATCGCGCAGCGTTTGCGCGCGCTCGCTCACGCGGTCGGTGATGGTGAGCACCTTGACCTGGACGGGGGAGAGCCATGCGGGGAACGCGCCCGCGCAATGCTCGGTCAAAATCGCGATAAACCGCTCGATGGAGCCGTACGCCACGGTATGTATCATGACGGGGCGGTGTTTTTCGTTATCCGCGCCCACATAGGTGAGCTCAAAGCGCTCGGGGAGCTGGAAGTCGAGCTGTATGGTGCCGCACTGCCAGGTACGGCCGATCGCGTCCTCCAGGTGGAAGTCGATCTTCGGGCCGTAGAACGCGCCGTCGCCCTCGTTGACCTTATAGGGCAGGCCGCAGGCCTCCAGCGCCCCGCGTAGGCCTTCCGTCGCCAATTCCCACTGCTCGTCGCTGCCCATGCTGTTTTCGGGGCGGGTGGAAAGCTCCACCGTGTACTTGAAGTTGAATATCTCGTAAAAATACTTGAACTTGTCGATCACGCCCAGCAGTTCCTGCTTAATCTGCTCGAGGCTCATGAATATATGCGCGTCGTCCTGTGTGAAGCAGCGCACGCGCATGAGCCCGTGCAGCGCGCCGGAAAGCTCGTGACGGTGCACAAGGCCCAGTTCGCACAGACGCACGGGCAGGTCGCGGTAGGAATACGATTTGCGCTGGTAGGTCAGTATCGCGCCCGGGCAGTTCATGGGCTTGATGGCGAAATCGATATCGTCGATTTTGGTGGAGTACATGTTGTTCTGGTAATGATCCCAGTGACCGGAACGGATCCACAGCTCGCGGTTGAGTATGACGGGGGTCTTGATCTCCTTGTAGCCGCGCTTGGCGTGCTGCTCACGCCAGAAATTTTCGAGCTGGTTGCGCAGTATCATGCCGTTGGGGTAGAAGAACGGGAAGCCCGGGCCTTCGTCTTGGATGTCATAGAGGTCGAGCTCGCGGCCGAGCTTGCGGTGGTCGCGCTTTTTCGCTTCCTCCATGCGGAACAGGTATTCGTCAAGGTCCGCCTTCTTTTCAAACGCGGTGCCGTAGATGCGCTGGAGCATCTTGTTTTTTTCGCTGCCCCGCCAGTAGGCGCCGGCCAGGCTCATCAGCTTGAAGTTTTTCACCTTGCCCGTAGTCTGCATATGCGGGCCCGCGCACAGGTCCACGAATTCGCCCTGCCTGTAGAAGCTGATGACGCTGTCCTCGGGGAGGTCGTTAATCAGTTCCACCTTGTACGGCTCGTTCTTTTCCTGCATGTAGGCGATCGCCTCCGCGCGCGGCAGCTCAAAGCGCTCCACCTTGAAATCCTCTTTGGAGATGCGCCCCATCTCCGCCTCGATCTTCGCAAGGTCGTCCGCGGAAAAAGGCTCCGGCTTGTCAAAGTCATAATAGAAACCGTTGTCTATCGCGGGGCCTATGGCGAGCGTCACATCCGGGAACAGGCGCTTGACGGCCTGCGCCAGGATATGCGAGGCCGTATGGCGGTAGCCCCAGCGGCCGCCTTCCTCGTTCCAATCCAGAAATTTCACGGTATGGTCGCCTTCTATGGGGCGGAAGGCGTCAAAAAGCTTGCCGTCCAGCTCGCATACCAGGGTCGCCTTTGCGAGGCGGGGGCTGATGTCCGATGCGATTTGCAGCGCCGTCGTGCCGTTTGCGTATTCGCGCGCGCTTCCGTCCGGGAACGTGATTTTCATACGATAGTACTCCTCCTATGTTTCTTTTGGCCCATAAAAAAAGCCCCTGACAATTCTGTCAAGGGACGGGCGCCTGCCCGCGGTTCCACCCTAATTGTGCAGAGCAACTTAAAAGCCGCTCTTAACCACTCATTTTTGCGGATATCGGCGCGACCCGTTATGATCGTCTGGGTGGTCTTCCCGTCCAGCGGGCAGGATGCGCTTGCAGCCGGGGCGCTTCCTCTCTGAATGCCCTAAAATAGGCGGTACTCTTCCAAAGTCATTTCATATACTGCGTATTATATACCCGCCCTTTTGCCCCGTCAACCAAAAGACAAAAGGATTTCGGGGAAATTCCCCGAAATCCCTTTTGCGGTCCTATCTTACAAACCGTACACGCCCCGCGAACACGCGGGCAAGCATTTCCGTCAGCTCCGAGCCTTCTTCGCTCGAAAGGTCGTATACCGTCAGGCGTTCGGGCGCCAGATCCACCAGCATGCTGATCAGCCGGTCCGGGTCGGCCGCCGCGTCGTAATCGATGCGGGCGTCGCTTTCATCCGTCAGCGTGCAGGAGCCGTCGGGGTGCAGCAAAAGGGAAACCTCCCGGACTCTCGTCGGCTTTACCTGCACGAATGCGCGCAGCACGCCCATCAGCTCCAGGTATTCCTTTTCCAGCAGCAGCTCCTCGGACGCGCTCTGTACGCACAGCCGCCAGGAATTCATGGTGTCCGGCATGCGAAAACGCATATACCCCGAAAGATGCAGGCTTTCTTCCTCCTCCAGGTAACTTTTGATGGCGCGGCGCACGGCGCCCGGGCGCTCCACCCTGCGCGCGCAGCGGATGGCGTCCGAAAGCACCGCCTGCTTTTCCACCAGGGTCAGCGGAAGGCGGTTGGTCAGTTTCGCCAGCTCATACTGGCAGAGGTCGCGGCACAGCAGCAGCGCGAGCGCTATGGAAAGCGCGTCCAGCCCGCCGGGGTCGTCAAGCTCCGCAATCACGCTTTGTCCATTGGGCGTAAGCGTAAAACTGTGGGCGGTCTGGTTCAGCCTCCGTTCCAGCAGGCGCTTTACGTCCACTTCGTATTCTCCTATTTCAATCCTGCGCGTCAGCACATGATCACTCTCCTTGGCAGGCCGGGCATACTGCCCGGCATACCCCATACTATGCGAAAAACAGAAAAAAAGATTCAGCGCGGTACAGGACCCGCATTCCGGGCGGGCGCTCCGTTTCTTGCTTTTCGTGCGGCCTTTTTATCAGGCTACCTTAGTATGGCTGAGAGCAAATTTGCTTATTGAAGCGCGCGGACAGCAAATGTTTACATGGCGTGCGTTTCCAGTTTTAAAAAACAATGATGAAAAAAAGACGCAGCATAACTGCATCTTTTGATCGGCTCTACAGATTTTGCCGATGGGTTTTCGTGGTGGAACTGCCGCTATAAAACGTGGCCGGCTAAAAATCGCCCGCAATGCAGTAAACGCGCCAAAAACCGCCTCTTATCCCATCGCCATGCATTCCGCTTTGCGGAAGCAGTCATTCGTATGGTCGTTCACGACGCCGGTGGCCTGCAAATGCGCATAGGCGATGGTGGAGCCGAAGAAACGCATGCCTCTCTGCTTTAAATCCTTGCTCACCGCGTCGGAAAGCGCAGTGGTGGCGGGGATCTCCGCAAGCGTTTCGTGGTTGCCCACAACCGGCTTCCCGCCCACAAAGCCCCAGATGTACTTGTCAAAGCTGCCGAATTCCCGCCGGATGTCCAAAAACACGCGCGCGTTCGTGATGGAAGCCTCGATCTTTTTGCGGTTGCGGATAATTCCCGCGTCCTGGAGCAAAGCCTCCACTTTGGCTTCGTCATATTGGGCGACCTTTTCCGGGTCGAAGCCGTCGTACGCTTTGCGGTAGTTTTCCCGCTTTTTGAGCACGGTGTACCAGTTCAACCCCGCCTGGGCGCTTTCGAGTACCAGAAACTCAAAATGCTTTTTGTCGTCGTGTACGGGCACGCCCCATTCCTCGTCGTGGTAGCGGATATACGGCTCGTCCGATGTGCACCAATCGCAGCGCTGCATAGGCTCCCCCCAAATCGTTTTCTTTTGCATACGAACCGAGCCGCGTCCCATAAAGCAGAAACGGCTCCAAATAATCAGACTTTTTCCGGCTCCGTGATCTCGCCTTCATCCACGATCTCTATGGATTGAATGCGAATATCGGCCTTCGGACGGTCCCGCATGTCCGTGGGCGCGGCGGCGATCTCGTCCACCACCTCGATGCCGCTTTTCACTTTGCCGAACGCGGCGTACTGCCCGTCCAGATGCGGGGAATCCTTATGTATAATGAAGAACTGGGAGCCCGCGGAATTCGGGTTCCCCGCGCGCGCCATGGAAATCACGCCCCGCGTATGTTTGAGCGTGTTCTTATGGCCGTTGGATGAAAATTCGCCCTTTATGCCGTAACCGGGGCCGCCCATGCCGGTGCCTTCGGGGCAGCCGCCCTGGATCATAAAGCCCGGGATGACGCGGTGGAATATGAGCCCGTCATAAAAGCCCTTGCGCGCAAGGTACAAAAAGTTCTTTACCGTGTTGGGGGCGGCGGCCCGGTCCAGCTCCAGCTCGATTTTGCCGCCGTTTTCCATTGTGATGATGACCATAAAACTCCTCCTAATCTGCTTGAACAGGGAGCCATTCCCCCTGCGCTTCAAATACCGCATGCCCATCGGTCCTATCGGTTCCCTGCACCTCAAACGCGTTGCCGTACCGGTACAGGCTCAACTGCACCTGCTCGCCGGGCACGGCCTCGGATAAATAGCCGATGGAAAACGCGTGCAGGCGGAACGCCCTGTGGTGCTCCATCGGGAACAGGTCCATGATCCAGCTCACATAGTTTGCGTTGTTCATATGCCCGTTCACGTCAATATCACTGTACAGCGGAGCGCGGCAGGCCGTGACGGGCACGCCCTCTTTTTTCAAGCGTAGCTTGCCCGGTTCGGGCAGTTCGGATGTAAGGCGGGCCTCGGGGGGGAATACAAGCCCGCATTTCCCCGGCGGCACGATGCGGCGCGAGGAAAGATCCACCAGCGTCCACGCCGTGGAAGCGGAGGCGACAAGCGCGCCGTTATCGTCATGGATTTTGAAGTAACGGGGGAACGTGATCTTGTTCGGCTCCCCGTACCAGGTGGTGACATGTATGGTATCCAGGTGCTTCGGCATGCGGTGGATAACGGATTGCGCCCGCGCGATCATCCAGACATACCCGAGCTGTTCCACCAGCGTTTCCCGGGAAAAGCCAAGTTCCGCGGAATGCTCCCCGGCGCTTTGCTGCATCAGGCTGAACATGGCGTTCGGGCGCCACAGGCCGAACGCGTCCACATCGTTGGTCAAAAGCGTGCAGGAAAGCGTATGGCTAGCGGTCATCTTTCCCGCCTCCAAGCAGCACGGCCAGCAGAAAGCCCGCGGCGATAAACAGGACGCCGAGAATCATCGTAACGGGATCCGCCTCCATGAACCGCTGCTGGTAAAACACCGTAAAGGGGGAAGCGAGCACGAGGCCGATGATGCCGTAATACGTCGAAAGAGGATAGCGTTTGAGCAGCACGCGCACCAGCCGCGCCATGCATATGATGCCGATCACGACCCCCAGCGTGAAGGGGACGAGTATGACCGCCCTTTCCAGCAGCGTGGGGAAATCCAGCCGGAACAGCGCCGCGGTGAAGCCGTTCACATACTGGAGCAGGGGCTCGAAATAGCCGAGCAAAATCAGCAGCATGGAGCCGCTCAGCCCCGGCACCGTCATGGTGGCCGCGGAAACAAAGCCAAGCCCAAGCGCGAGTACCGCGTGGGGGGCCGTGGGTTGCAGCATAGACGCGCCGCCGGAGTTTTGGCTGACGACGGTCAATAATACGATCAGGGCGGCGGTGCCCAGCATCAGCAGAAGATGGGTCGGCCGAAAAGGCGCGCCCTTTACTTTTTTCAAAAGCATGGGCAGCGCGCCCGCGATCATGCCGACGAACAGGCAGGCCGTCTGCAGCGGAAACGATTGAAACATCAGCTCTATGAAATAGGAAAATATTCCGACGCCTATCAGCACGCCGACGCCGTACGGCAGCAGCACGCGGCCATGCTTGAAAGCGCCCTTGCCCGCCGAAAAAAATTCGATGATTTGGGTATAAATGCCCATGGACATCGCCATGGAGCCGCCGCTTACGCCGGGGATGACGACCGCTATGCCGATCAGCGCCCCTTTGAGCAGCTTGAGCAAAAACCGCATGTATGGGCTCCTTTTTTTATTGCTACCGTTATGATTGTACCCCCCTGCGGCGGTAGATGTCAATGCGCCGGACCCGCCGGAGGCGGGCGGCCCCATGTCAAATTTGGTACATGATTTTCCATAAAATCACCGTATTTGCTCATATGCCTGTTCAAAATTCCTGTGTATAACAATAGTATCAAGTTCACAAGCTTTAGAGGAGGCTGGGACAATGGATAACCAATATTGGTATGAGGAACAAAAACAGCAGCATTTCAGCGATGCGGATAAAAGGCGGGGCGGAAAGCGGGTCTCCGCCGCAACGTTGATCGTCTGCATGCTGATTACGGGAATTTTGGGCGGCGCGCTGGGCGGCCAGATCGTAAAAAGCGCGCCGGACGCCGTGCTTTCCGCGCAGGCGACCCCCGCGCCCACGGCGAACCAAACGGCAGGCGTTCCGGAAGAGGCGAGCAAGCCCGTGGCGGGCCTCACGACGCAGGCGGCAGCCGACGGCGTCTACACCAAGGCGCAGATCGTGGAGCTCGCGGCGCCTTCCATCGTGGGAATCGACGTGGAAGGCACGCGTACGGATTGGTACGGCCGCAGCGAGGTCACCACGGGCAGCGGCAGCGGCGTTATCATCTCCGCGGACGGCTACATCATCACCAACAACCACGTGATCGACGGCGCGAACGGCATCAAGGTATATCTTTCCGACGATACGGAGTACAGCGCGACGCTCATAGGCTCCGACCAGAAAACGGACCTTGCCGTCATCAAAATCGAAGCCGCGGGTCTGACTCCCGTGAGCATGGGCGATTCGGATACGCTTGTGGTGGGCGAGGACGTTGTGGCCATAGGCAACCCGCTGGGCGAGCTGCGGGGCACGGCGACGAGCGGCATGGTGAGCGCGCTTTCGCGCACCATTACGATCGACAGCCAGGAAATGACGCTGCTGCAGACGGACGCGGCCATCAACCCCGGCAACTCCGGCGGCGGGCTGTTCAACGCCCGGGGCCAGCTGATCGGCATCATCAACGCGAAGGTCGCCTCCTCCGCCACGGAGGGGCTGGGGTTCGCGATCCCCGTGAACGACGCGAAAGCCGTGATCGAGGATCTCATCGACCTCGGCTATGTCAGCGGCCGCGCCTACCTCGGCGTATACACGCAGAATGTGGCCGTACAGCCGGAACGGACAAACGGGCAGGGAGGGGACCTGTTTGGTATTTTCGAGTTCGGGTCCGGCCAGAACGTGGAGACCCGCGTCCAGGTCGCCGAGATCGTGAAGGGAAGCGCCGCGGAAAACGCGGGCATACAGGCGGGGGACCTGATACTCGCGGTCGACGGCAAAGAAATTTCCACCGGAAGCGAGCTTGCCACGGCGATCAGTGAATATAAAGCCGGAGATACGGCAACAATAGAGGTACAACGGAGCGGCGGGGGACTCACCCTCACCGTAACGTTCGGGGAATACGTTCCCGAGTAAGGTCATAACGCCACTAAGGCGATGACATACCCCCAACCATCCTTAGAAAGGCGGCGTCCGGCTCCCCCCGGGCGCCGCCGCATTTTTGGCCGGGCGCAACATACCCGGCGCGGTTATGGCCCGCAGTGGACGTTCCAAATACGCGGCCTCCTTTTCTGCTGCGGCGATTTCCGAAAAAGCATGGAACAAAACGCCAACCGGAAACGTCTCATAACAAAGAGGTGTATGCGATGAACAAAAAGACCGTATGGCCGCTCTATGCCGCCGCCGTTCTCGTTGCGGCGGGCATACTGCTTGTGCCCATGCTTTCCGGCTCCCGGCCGTTCAAAAACCTGCGCGCGGAGGATGTGGCGTTTGTAGAGCTTGCCGCCCGCCCGCCGGACGCCACGATACGGATTGCGGAGCAGGAACAAATACGGGAAATCACAGCTGCGCTCAACCAAGTCGTATTGTATCAAAGAAGCGACGAATACCGGGACTACGCCGGGCAGTATGTGCAGTTCGCGCTGATTATGAATTCGGGGGAGCGGGTGGAGGCCGCGGCCTTCAATCCGTTTTTTATCATAAACGGGCAGGGGTACAAAACCAGGTATGAGCCCTGCGAGGAACTCAACCGGCTGGCCAACGCGTATCTCTCCGAGGCCGGTAAGGGCGGCGCGGCCGGCGGCCTCAAAAAGCTGCTGGGCTTTTCCCTGGATGAGATCCATGAGCGGTATGGGGAACCGGACGGTATGCTGTTTGGATTTTGGGGCGAGATTTATCGATTGGAAGACGGGACGCAATTCACCGTCTATTATGACGGGGACGGCAGAGTGAATGCCGTAAAATCGGGCGACATGCTGTTCCAGGCCGAATAAACGGGCCGCAACCGCGCTTTTGAATAGCCCCGCGGCTGCATCTTTTTATGTTTTAGCAGGAAATCATGCATTTGCAAGGAAAGGTCTGCCCCGAACGCGGGACGCCGACCGGAGCATCCATGCGCGTAAAGTAAGAAAATTCCATTGATGAAGCATTGTTACGCCCATGCAGGAAATAATATAGAATTGCAGGAAACAACCCCTTTTGAAGGTTTGTCGGTTGACAGGCGCCCGCTGCTCACCTATGATAAAGGTGCACATCGTATGCGCCGCGGTCAATGGCGAAAGGGCGGCGACATTCTAACGGAGGATTGGTATATGAACACCTATATTCAGGAAGTCATCGAACGTGTCAGACGCCGCGATGCCAACGAACCTGAATTCCTGCAAACGGTAGAGGAAGTCCTGAGCTCTCTCCAGGTGGTCATCGAAAAACATCCCGAGTATCAGAACATGGCGCTGCTGGAGCGGATGGTGGAGCCGGAGCGGACGATCGAATTCCGCGTGGTGTGGGTGGACGACGGCAATCAGACCCGCGTCAACCGCGGCTACCGCGTGCAGTTCAGCAGCGCGATCGGGCCCTACAAGGGGGGCCTGCGCTTTCATCCCAGCGTGAATTTATCCATCATGAAATTCCTTGGGTTCGAGCAGACGTTCAAAAACAGCCTCACCACGCTGCCCATCGGCGGCGGCAAGGGCGGGTCGGATTTTGACCCGCGCGGCAAGTCGGACGGCGAGATCATGCGCTTCTGCCAGGCGTTCATGACGGAGCTGTACCGCCATATCGGGCCGGACATGGATGTGCCCGCGGGCGATATCGGCGTGGGCGCGCGGGAGATCGGCTACCTGTTCGGGCAGTATAAGCGCATACGCGGCCATTACGAGCCGGGTGTGCTCACAGGCAAGGGCATGTCGTTCGGCGGCAGCCTGATCCGGCCGGAAGCCACGGGCTTTGGCGCGGTGTATTACGCATGCGAAGTGTTCCGCCATGAGAACGACAGCATCGTTGGGAAGACGTTCGCGCTTTCCGGCTTTGGGAACGTCACCTGGGGCGTCGCGCGCAAAGTCACCGAACTGGGCGGCAAGGTCGTCACGATCTCGGGGCCGGACGGTTACGTGTACGACCCGGACGGCGTGAATACGCAGGAGAAGATCGCATACCTTGTGGCCATGCGCAATTCCGGCAGAGACAAGGCGGAGGATTACGCGGTCAAATTCAACCTTCCGTTCCACAAAGGCGAAAAGCCGTGGAACGTGCCGGCTGACGTCGTGATGCCCTGCGCCACGCAGAACGAGGTGCATTTAGAAGATGCGGAGCATATCGTCAAAAACGGCGTGAAGTATTATATCGAAGTTTCCAACATGCCCACCACCAACGAGGCGCTCAACTATCTTTTAAAACAGCCCGGCGTGATCGTGGCGCCCAGCAAGGCTGTGAACGCGGGCGGCGTCGCGACGTCCGCCCTTGAAATGAGCCAGAACTCCATGCGCATGAGCTGGAGCGAGGAAGAGGTGGACACAAAGCTCAAGTCCATTATGAAGAGCATACACTTTAGCTCCATGCAGGCCGCCGCGGAATACGGCCTCGGCTACAATCTTGTGGCGGGCGCGAACATCGCGGGCTTTAAGAAGGTGGCGGAAGCCATGATCGCGCAGGGGATGGTATAAGGCGTCGGGGCTGATGCGTGTCATTTTGGAAATGAGCTGAATTAAATTGAAAGGGACCGCCGCGTTTGTTGCGTGGCGGCCCTCGTCTTATTCCTCGATCAGCGCCTTTGAAATGTACATGGCTTTGAGCCTGTTTTTGAGGAGCGTGTGGTGGGAGATGCCGTTCGGGAATTTCTCCTGCGCTTTTTCGCATTTGTGTATGACGGAGGAGACGGCCCGAAGCGCCTACGTTAATTCCTCCTTGTATCCGGCCATATCGCTTTCCCCCTTTTCCCGCTTGTCTGTAGCTGACAGTATTTGCTAAGCCTTTTTTAAAGTTGTGCCGTAAAACCCCGAATCCCGTTCTATCACCGCAAGCTCGCCGGATTCGACCATATTCAGGATGCGCTGCGCGATCAGCCAGTCGCCTATGCCAAGCTGATGTTTGCCGAGCACAAGCCCGATCAGCCGCCCAACCTTGAACGCGCCCTCGGGGATCTCTTTGCGGATAAAAGGATCATAAAAATCCATCCCCACGCCGTGCAGCTTTCCGTTCAGCGCGATGCGGAGCGGCGCGTTCTCGCGTTTCTGCGTGTCCCACTCCATGCTTATCCACCGTCTTACAGGGTCCGGGATTTCACATTCCAGCGGCAGGTAATGCGCAAACGCTCCGGGACTGATCTCGCCCCAGGAGACCGCCGATCTTGTTTCCCGCTCTCCAATCGGCATGCAGCCGGGCAGCCTGACGGCCGAAATGCGGCACGCGCAGTTTTTGAGCCGGTCAACGGTGCCGTAGAAGCCGCACAGGGAATAGGGCGCGTCGCTGTACCAAATGCGGACCGGTTCGCCGTCCTTCGCCCTCGCCGTCAATTTATTTAAATCGGCGACGCAGTCATCCCAGTAGCGGCCGACGCTTTCCTCCATGTCGGTTCGCTTGCCCCACGGGTCCGCGCCCAGCATCCGGGCAATCAGTTCCCTGCGCGAAGCGCCGGTCACGGGCGACGCGATGCCGCCGATATCGAGCGCGAACGATAAACCGGTCACATCCTCCGACCGTCCGCCCAATGGCTTCCCGCGCTTCCATTCCTGTTCCAGCCTGCGCTTTGCTTCGGACAGCGCCGCGTCATAATCCTGCCCGGATTCGGGCTGACCGATGACGCCGATCGCGCTTGCGCCGCCTATGCCGCTAAAGCGCTGCGCACACCGCATCGCGCCCTTCTCGCTGTTGCTGAAAACAACCTCGACCATCCTGCGTTTCCCTCCCGAAAAATTAAAATTATTTCTAGCTTGCTGCGGAATTTAGCGTGGACCGTGCTTCTCCCGCCATGCGGCGATCAGCAGGTACAGGACAAACGCCAAAAAGACGCCGATTGTGCCTGCAATCGGTACAGCCGGAAGGGGGTAAAAAGCATAAAGAACAAGTATGATATCAACGCCCGTAAAAATCGACATCAGCCCAATGGCCAGGGCGGAAGCGGTTTCCTTGCTTACGGCGCGTTGCCCTGGTTTCGGTTTTGTGAAGCTTGCGGCGGCAAACAGGGATAATACGGACAAAACCAGCATGGCCCATAAAACCCACCGGCCGCCGAACGCATTCGGTTCAACGGCTGCGCCCCAACGGTACGCAATGGGCCCGGAGATACCGAATGTACCCAAAAGGGTGAAACAAATACATAGCAGAAGAACGATAAGGCCGGTGTTTCTCCAGAATTTAATGGTCGGCAAACGGAACATCTGATTTACCCCCGCACGATTCGATAAATAGTAACCCGCCATTCGGCAAAACGGCAAATTCCCGTTCGTCAGCCGCCTGCCTTTTTTCTGTTATATAAGGCCAGGGCGGCCGCGTTGAGCGCAAGCGTAACCGCAAGAAGCGTCGCGGCAGCAAAGGCCACCGCGCCGGAGGTATCCGCAATCGCGCTCCAATCCCGTATCTTCGCCAGATGATCGGCATAGAAGATCTGCAGGCACAGCGATGCCGCACAGGCGCCGACGCTTGAGAAGGAAAGGGCGGCAAAGCTTTTTTGGCCGGCCCTGCCGCGCCGTGCGAGAGCAGCAACAGGCAGTATCCAGGCGATCAGCCCAAGCACAAGGCTCCCCAAATTCATCCAGGCCGCTCCAAGCATAACGTACTCCTTTCAAGCTTCCGCTTCTCTTTGAGCATACCAAAAAAGATGGGCGTGCCGCAACAGCTTCCGGCGTTCCGTCCGGGGAATGCCGTACCGCCGCCAACCCCGGCCAAGCGTTCGGAGCCGCTGCGGCGCTTGCGCCGTGAGCTAGCCCGAGGGCAGAGATATGGAACAAAAATTTTCGCGTTTGGCTGATGCGAATGGAGAACGGCAACGCATAAAACGGCTACTCTTCCCGCTTTAAGTAGTTTCCCCTTACGTGTTGATTGATAAATGTGTTGAGACCTTTCCCGCGTTGGGCGAGCTTTTTCATTTGTTCCACATTGGAAGCGCCCGCGCTCGCGTATGTGTAAAGATAGGTCCCGTCCGCGAATTGAACCCTTATAAAATCGTCTCCGTAATCATAGGCCCGTATCCCGGATTCCCCGTTTTTATAGCGGATCATTTTCATATCCCCTTGCATACATGAACAGTATGATCCTTCCTGAAAAATCAATACGCCATGGATTTTTACAGGGGAATGTTTCATAGCCGCCCTGCAAAAGCTCAGGCACGGCGCTGACGGGAACGGCCGGGCCGCAGGACGGTTTATTCAGGATACGGCATCTCGTAAAAAGTCATGATATCTTTGGCGGCGGCGTCCGGGTTGCGGTACCGTTCCCGCCCAAGCGTGCTTTTGCCGTACTCGATGGCCTGGTGCGGGCACCACTGGAGGCAGGCGAGACACCGCTCGCAGCGGTGCCGCCATATCGGCCGCCTGTCTTCCAGCCCGATATTGCTTACGGGGCATACCCTCTCGCAAATCCCGCAGCCGGTACACGCGCCGGTCGCCCGGAATTTTTCGTCCCATTCGGCGATGTTCCGGTACAAATAGTTTTGATTGGCTATTTTGCTGAACAGCTTGGCGGTCCGCTGCACCGGCAGTTTCTCCCCGTTGGCGATCGCCCTTGCGGCTTTGCCCGCTTTCTCCATGGCGGCCTCAATCAGCCTTTGTATGGTGTCGGGAGCGAAAGCGGAATATTTTACGATATAGTTTCCTGGCATGTTCGCGCCGTCGGCATAGGAGAGCGGCGCGCCCTTTTCTTTCAGGACGTCGTCGAGCATGCCCAAAGCGTCCCACGCCGCGCCGCCGTAGTTGGTAAACGCGAAGCAGCACGTGCCTTTCACGATAGTAAGCCGCTCTGCAAAGCGCCTGACGAGCCTGGGCAGCCCCGCGTAGAAAACGGGGAACACAAAGCCGATGATATGGCTTGCGCCGCCCACGGGTTCATGCGGCGGCGGGGCCGCCATGGAAACCAGCCTGGAATCCGGAAGCCCGCCTGCGATTTTCCGGGCGAGCATAAGCGAATTGCCGGTGGCGGAAAAATAGTAGATCGTGGACTCCATATTGCCTCCTTCTGGAAAGGGTGCATATCCCAGCACCAGTCGCCGTCAAGAAAAACGCTGTTCCGTAATTTGGTTTTTAAGAGTTGGCAAACGGCGGTTTTTCCCGCCCCCATCGTCCCGCCAATCAAAAAAATATGCTTCATGCGCGATCTTGCTCCGCTTTAAAGCTCCGCTATGACCCGGCAGGGCAGGCCCGTCAGCCCCGTGCAGCGCATGGGATATGTATGCGCCGTAAAGGACCCGTCCCCGTGCGCAAGCACCCGGCGCAGGCTGCAAAGATTTTCAATGACAAACGCGCCCCTGTCCGCGCAATACTGGTCCTTTGCGGTATGCTCCGCTTCCCTGCGCACCCCCGCAAAATCTATGCCGATCACGGACACGCCCTTGTCGAGGAGGCGGTCGATCAGTTCATGGGACAGCTGCGGGTGCTCGCCGAAATACGGCGCTCCGCCGTATCCCACCCGTTCGATAAACCCTGTATAGAACGCCGCGAACATATCGCGGGACACCTTGCTTAAATCGACGTCGCCCGGTGCGACGTCCCGGCCCGCGGCACGGCTCACGTCAAAGACGATACCCTTCCGTTTCGTAAACTCCAGCGGGAACTCCTTGTTCATGACGTCAAAATGCGTTCCGATATGGCCGCCCATGCTTCTTTCAACGCCCGCCTCCGCAATCATTTCCGGCGTCAGCTGCAACGTGATATCGATCAGCATATCCGTATCCTCCGTTGATTTTTTGGGGGAGATCATGCAGAATCTCTTTTTAGTATAGCATAAAAAGGGAACAGGCAAAAAGACGCAAACCGGGAAGGGTCCGCCCCTTTTGCGCATGCCCTGAAGCGGTACGGCGTTTGCCGTAAAGCGCGGGGTTAAGGGCGGATACCCGCCTAAAGACCGTTCAGGTATGCTTCCAGTACATCGAAATGCCCGCGGGACTTTTCGGCAGCCTCTTTGAGCGCTTCATCGCCCAGCAGGAAGGGATCCATACGGAGCAGCTGCGCGGGGTCGGCAGCGGGCAGGTCCAAAAGGTTCGGGGCGGGGCCGGTATAACCAAGATCGTCCAGCAGGTTCCGGCACTTATTTGCGTATATAACGGGCATAAAAGGGATTTGCGCCATCAAAGCCAGCACCAGCGCGTGGAACCTGACGCATATGAACCGGCTGCATGTATGGAGCTTTTGCAGGAAGGCGGCGATATCCCCGTTATAGAACACCAATTCGACCCGGTCTTTTTCTGCGATCATGCGGTAGACCTGCAATACGGCGTAGCTGTCGTTGGAGCGGCCCGTATCGAACGCCGTCAACAGGACTTTTTCGCCCCCCCGGGCCAGAAACAGGTCGGCTGCCTGGGCGAACGGCCGGTAGACGGACGCTTCCCTCCGCGAGCTGCCCGAATGAAAGAACACGGAGATGCCCAGCACCTGCCCGGATGGGGCATGCGCCGGTCCGTCCGTACCGGCGTCTTTTTGCCCGCCGTATCCGAATACGATATCCGGGAAACAGTGCGTCTTCCCTTCGCCGTATTTAGAGATGCGCCGGTAGGAAAACCTGTCCCGCACCGTGATCAGATGCAGCAGCCTGATGCGTAAAAAGAATACGAACCTGTATAGAAAAGCGTACCACCGGTCGGGGAATTGCGTGGTATTCGCCCCTATTACCATGGTTTTGACGCCTTTTATGCGCGCGCATACGCAGAGAATGATTTCCTTGATCTGGTAGAGCAGCCCGATCCACCGGTTATAATCGAGCACCGAGCCGCCCAGCACAAGGTAGGCGTCATACTTGGTTTTCCCGCATAGCTCCTTCAGGTACCCGCGCCTGAGCAGGAACAGGTTGGGATATTGTTCAAATATGCCGTAATTGAGCGTGCTTTTTGTATAGATAAAGAATTGATGCTCCGGAAACCGCCGGAGGAGCATGGCGATCATGACGTCGTCCCCCAGGTTGACGTCCAGATAGAACTTCAGAAGTATCCGTTTCATGCGGTTCTCCGTTTCTTATGGCCGCTTTTTCTTTTTGTAAAACACGGCTGCGGCCGACAGAAGCGCCAGCGCGGCGGCTCCGGCGATCACGGCGGGCGTATCATCCTTCTTTTGGGGTTCGGGCCCCATAGGTATGGGAGTATCCGGACTATCGATCATATCCGCCGGGCCGGAGGCGAGCGCCTCCACAACAGCCGGGTCCGTCGTAACCGTCAACCGGCTCGTGTTTGAAACGGCGTACTGCTTTATATACGGGCCCGAAACGGTGTTGTCCGCCATATATACGTGAAAGCTTCCCGGCATCTGCTGGTCCGCATATACCTGGATGCCGAATTTCGCGGCCGTCTTCCCCGGGTTGGCGACCGTATTGCGATAGATCACGCCTGTCGAGTAGTTGAATTTGATGGCGCCGCCGGTCAGCTTGTTGTCCGTAACCACGGTATTTGAATTCTTGGCGATCTCTATACTGGCGTTTTGCAGCCGGTTGTTCCGGATGACCGTATAAACGGGTTCCGAGGTATCCACGGAATAAATGCCGCCGTCGGAAACGTCGTTGTTCTCGATGGCCGTATGCTCCCCGTAAACCAGCACAAGCTTCCCCTGCACGGTATTGTTTTCGATCGCCGTGTATTTTGTGCCCCTGTGCACAAGGACCGCGCCCTTAGAGTTGTTGTAGAAACGGTTGCCTCGGATGGTCACGTTTTCGATCGGCCAATCCAGCTCGTTCTCCAGATCGATTCCGCAGCGCGGGTCCGTTCCGTTCGAGACGCCGATGTTGTATATGGCGGAGTTCTCTATGGTGATATCCCTTCCCCCCATCACGGTAATGCCCTGGCGGCGGTTATCGTGAAGCCTGCAGCCGTCTATCAGGACGCTCCGGGATATCGTCCCGCCGCGGGACAGATAGGTGTCCTTTCCGCCGATGATGATCGAATCCCCGGTCATGTTGTATATGTCCATGTTGACAAGGCGGATATTTGTCCCGCCCCGGACGTCGATGCCGAAGCCGAACTCGTGCGTGCCCTTGCCGGTATACCGGTGCCTGTCTTTTTCCCCAACCAGCGTGCCGTTGCCGATGCCGACGTTTTCGCTGCCGACGACCGTGAACAGCGCATACCCTTCCTTTTCGTTGGGGATTTGCATCAGCGTGGAGCGGTTCAGATCCAGATCGATGTTGGAAGGAACGCTGACCGAGCGGTCGGAAACCGAGTAGACGCGGGAATGCTGCCCGTCCAGCAGGTAGGAGCCCCTTTCCAGCTTGACAAAGGTTTTGCCCCCGCTGTACTTCAGGCCCGCTTCCGGGCCGCTCCCGGCGGCCCATGCCAAAGCCTTGTTCAGATTCTCCACGTTTTTTCTTGCGATCTGCTCGTCGGTCAGGCCCTTGCTGAACGCATACTGCACACCCTGCGGCTGTATCTGCCAATAGAGGTTATTCAGCGTCCCGTCGCCGGATACCGGGGCCGCCCCAAGAGAGGAGGCGGAGCCCGCGGCGGCAGCCTCCGGCGTCCCGGCGGCTTCCAGGCCGGAAGCGCCCAGCGCGGACAGGGGGGCCCCCCATACAAGGAGTCCCGCAAGAAGCAGGGCGTTTATTCTTGATGTAAGACGCATTTGTTTCCCTTCCCGTGTCCGCTAGACCTGCAGCGCAACGCGCAGCGGGTTGCGAAACTGAATGTATGGAAACAGTTCCCCTTCGCCGGATCGAAGCAGCACATACTCCTCCGCCTGGCGGTAGACGTCCAGCTCCAGCCAGGCGTCGCCGATGCGCACGCGCACGCGCCGGCCTTCGGCAAGCCCCGTCACGCCCCGGACCTCCAGCAGGATATCCTTTGCGTCCACCAGTTCGCCGATCACAAACGTATCCCGCTCGGGCGCAAGCGCCAGGCGCATCAAAAAGCCGTCCCTGGGCGAAACGTATTCCCCGGGCAGCGTTTCATACGCTTCGAGCTGCTTTTCTAGGCGCGCAAGCCCGTCCTGGCGGAGCGCGAGGGTTCGGGTATACTCGGCTTCCTCTTTTTCGAGCAGCTCCATTTGTTTCTGGAGATTATTCAGTTCCGCGCGCTCCAGCCGGGTCGGCTGCCCGCCGTATCGCTCGCTGCGGTCCTTATGCAATTGGGAATAATACTCCTTCTGTGTCTGCGCGGCCTCCAGCCGGAGACGCAAAAGGCCGATCTGCTCTTCTTCCGTCCCGATCTGGCCGCTGACCGCATCCGTGACGCCGGATGTCTGATGCAAAAACGTGAGAAGAACGTCCCCTTCCCGCACGTAATCATAGACG
>DATMXR010000189.1:0-3886 GCA_035561315.1 Feifaniaceae bacterium | reverse complement strand
CCTCGGCCCCTGTACCAGCTGCGCGTTTCTGTATACGTTCTCCCCGGAGCGCGAGAGAACAAAAATGCTTGTAATGATCGCACCCAGCAGGAAAATCAGGATCAGCACAAGGAGCCAAAATCTTTTTTTTGCCATAGGTACACCTCCTTTGCTTTTAGCATGCACAAAAAGAGGCGTTCTTATGATGCGGCACAAAACGGCGCCGGGCAATGAAGCCGCGTCTTCCGTTTTTTGCGTTTTTTGCGCGCAAATTCACGGCATAAAAAGGGGAGACGGCGTTTCAGCCTTCTCCCCCCGGATATATATGCAATTTGTGGAAGCCGGGCTTAGCTTACCCGCACCCGCTCAATGATCGTTGTCGCGGTTCCTTAAAAAGCTGGGCACGTCAAGGTTTGAGTGCTTGTCCCGCGGAACATAGGTGCGGGGCGGTTCCTCCTGCTGCTGTTCCTCCGGCCTGCGCGGCGCGGGTATGACGGGCTGGCGCGGCGGCTGCCAGGGGGCCTGCGGCTCCTTGGGCGTCAGAACGGAATTCAGGGGTTCGTTGCGCATATCCCGCACGGTGATGCGCTGGCGGGGCTGCGGCTGCTGCTGCTCATATTCGGAAGCCGTTTCAAAGCCGGTGGCGATGACGGTGATGCGGAGCGCGTCCCCCATCTCCTCGTCGATCCCCGCGCCCCAGATGATGTTGGCGTCCGGGTCCGCGGTGGACTGGATGAGTTCGGCCGCTTCGTTGACTTCGAACAGCCCGAGGTCCGTGCCGCCTGTGATGTTCATCAATACGCCCTTCGCGCCGTTGATCGTGGTTTCTAAAAGCGGGCTTTCCACCGCCTGGCGCGCGGCTTCCACGGCGCGCTTGTCGCCCGAGGCCGTGCCGATGCCCATGTGCGCCATGCCCTTCTCCTTCATAATGGAGCGCACGTCCGCAAAATCCAGATTGATCATGCTGGGCACTGCGATCAGGTCGCTGATGCCCTGTATGCCCTGGCGCAGCACGTCGTCCGCCACACGGAGCGCGTCCACCAGGCTCGAGGTCTTCACGACGTCCAGCAGCCTGTCGTTCGGTATGGTGATAAGCGTGTCCACGGCGGGCTTGAGCATCTGTATGCCGCTTTCGGCGTTGCGCATGCGCACCTTTCCTTCGAATTTGAAGGGCTTGGTGACGACGCCCACCGTAAGGATGCCCATCTGCTTGGCGCATTCCGCCACGATCGGGGCCGCGCCCGTTCCGGTGCCGCCGCCCATGCCCGCGGTAATGAACACAAGGTCCGCGCCTTTGAGCGCCTCGGAGATTTGATCGCGGCTTTCCTCGGCTGCCTTGCGGCCGATCTCGGGATCGGCGCCCGCGCCAAGGCCTTTTGTCAGCTTTTCCCCGATCTGTATTTTCTGGTTGGCGCGCGACAGATACAGCGCCTGCTTGTCCGTGTTCACGGCGATAAACTCCACGCCGCGCAGGCCGTACTGTATCATGCGGTTGACGGCGTTGTTGCCGGCCCCGCCGACGCCCACAACCTTTAGCTGAGCAAATTGGCCGCTTTCAAAATCCATTTCCAACATTCCGCTTCCCCCTTTTATTAAAGGCCGGTTGAATGAGCCCAGGATAGTTCGTTTTCATGAAAGAACAAATTCATTTTACAACATAGTTCAGGGCGCAGAAAACGCTTTCGCACGCTATTTCACAAAAAGTTCTTTTAATCTCTGCAGGACCCCGCCGTCGCTCTGGGCGTAGGCGTCCTCGTCGGCGGTGTGCAGCACAAATTCCATTGTGCCGAACACGCTCGCGTAATTGGGCGAATTCATGCGCGGCATCCAGGGCATGTCCTTGCGCACTTTGGCGCCGAGCATCTCCTCCAGGTATTCGAGGCTGCCGCGCATCAGGGCAAGCCCGCCGCCGGTCAGGAATATGGAAGGCGACGTATCCGTATCCACGCCAAGCTCGCGCATGCTGTCGTCCGCAAGGAAGCAAAGCTCCTTAGCGCGTTCTTCGATGATGTACTGGATGGTGGCGCGCTCCACGCTCCTTGTGCCCTCCGCGGTGCGGATAAGCTCCGTGCTGTCCTGATAATCCTGCGAGAACACGTATTTGCGCTTCACCTGCTCCGCCGCCGTCTGCGGGATATCCAGCCCGAACGCGATGTCGTTTGCAAGGTGCATGCCGCCAAGCTCTATGGTATCGGAAGCGACGATAGCGGAATTTAATACCACGCTTACGTCCGTATGGGTGTAGCCGACATCCAGGAGCACCGTGGGCCTCCGCCTGTCCTTTTCCGGTATCAGCATCAGTGCCGACGCGAGCGGCGCGCTGATGCAGACCCCCGCGCGCAGGTGCATCTGCTCTATGGCTTCCTGCACGGGTTTTAGGAACTTCTCGCACACATACACATGCGAGACCATCGCCTCGATGCGCGAGGCCGAAGCATTAGATGGCAGTTCGTGCTTTTGCACCCCGTCGAGCACAAAGGAATACGGCGTACTGTGTATGAGCCTGCAACCCTCGGGCGGCTGTTTGGGAAGCGATGTATTGATTAGCATGTCGATATCCGCGCCGGTTATGCGTTTTGGCGCGGAATCGAACGAAAGCGTACCCGTTCCTACGTATAGCCTGGAAAACGGAGCGGGAATGGAAACGGAAACCTCCCGGAGCTTGAACCCGCATTCGCGCTGCGTCGACTGCAGGCTTTCCATAATCGCGCGCTGCAATTCCCTGATGTTGTGAAACGCGCCAAAACGGTAGCCGGAATAGTTCCTTACATCCGCACCGTAGACCACCAAACCGTCCTGCCCGGCACGGCCCGCACACATGCTGACAACTTTGGAGCTGCCAATGTCAAGCACCACTGCATGCTTCACGGTGTTTCCTCCATATATTTGGTATTGTTGGATCGGCCATACGTACACAAAGATAATATACCATATTTGGTATGCTTTGTGCAACGGGGGTACAAAATGTTCCATGGTAACCCATATATATCCATACCAACATGGTACATGGGAGCCCTTTTGCGCGATTTTTTCGCGCGATGGCCCCCCGCTTATTCCCCGTTTGGAGAATGCTCGGGCGGTTCTTCGGGCGTGCCCTCATCGGGCGGGGTCTCGCCATCAGGCGGCGTGTCGTCATCGGGCGGCGTCCCGGCATCGGGCGGAATATCCTGCTCCGTTTCGGGGTCCGCAGCGTTCTCCGTATCCAAAGCGCCCTGCGCCGGGGCGTAGATCGCGCCCCCCCTTGCGCTTACGTCCAGCGTTCCGCCCGCAACGCCGCTTTTGCGCAGCGACGGCAGCGCGTCCCGCATCCAGGTAAGCTTTTCAGAAAGCCCGTCCGGCTGGCCGAGCACCACGGTGATGTTTTCCGTGGTATACAGGCAGACGTTGAGGGGGTTAGCCAGGTCCGCCCGGGAGACGTCTTTTAATAGATCGAGATTTTTCAGTTCCCTGATAAGCGAAAGCAGCGCCTGAGTTTGCAGATCGCTCGCTTTTCCGATCTGCTCGTTCACCTCAAAGCCGATGTTGGACATGCCGGACACCAGCAAAAGATCGGACAGGTCGCTGCCTTTCCCGATGGAAAGCACATGGCCGGTATCGTCTATGATGACGTCGTAGTCCTGGCTCCGTATGGCCGCCGTCTCGACCCGCTCCGCGACCGCGATACGTATGGTGCCGGGCAGCTCCTTCGTAACGGACGTGACCTCCAGATACGGGTTCTTTTCGATATTCGTCCGGACTTCGTCCCCGCTGCACAAAAGCATATGCGTTCCCTTGTTCAGGCCGGAAAGCTCCAGTATGCTTTCGTCCGCGTAGGTCCCGTTGCCGTCCACTTCCACCGTACGCAGCAGGAATAAAAAATAACTCAGCAGCAGCACTGCGGTCACGGAAACACCGGCGATGGCCCAGG
>DATMXR010000188.1:0-4956 GCA_035561315.1 Feifaniaceae bacterium | reverse complement strand
CGTTAATGTATTATACAACGGCAGAAAAAAATTGTCAAGTGCCATCGATTTAGAAACATGTATTCCCTGAAAAAAATACAACATTACCCCCGGATAAAAATCGGCAGGGGCCGTGAGGATATGCCGGAAAACCAAATATGGAATTCCCGGTGACAGTCAGAGCGCCTTTACGCTGTCCCTGCCAATCAGCTTGGTTTCGAGCGTCGTCTGGCAGTACCCTTCCTGGGGATGGTCGGCGCGGATGCGCTTTAAGAGCATGGCCACCGCCTGCGCCGCGATCTCCGTCTTTTGGTTGTCGACACTCGCCAGGCGTATGGGCAGCGGAAAATGGGACTGGATGTTGTCAAAGCCGATGATGGAAAAATCCTCCGGGATGCGGTAGCCTTCGTTCTGCAGATACTCGATGAGCACCAGGGCCACAAGATCGCTGAACGCGAATATCGCCGTAAAGCGCGCGCCCTTTTTGAGGATATCTCCGATGATCTTCTGGCTTCCGCTGCCCTTGATGGGCACCTCGCAGATGAGCTCCTCCCGCACGGGGATCTTAAATTCCCTGAGCGCGTCGCAGTAGCCGAGCCTGCGGTTGAACGCGCTCGTATTGTACTTCGGCCCCTGCACCAGCAGGATGTCCTTATGGCCGTTGTCCAGCAGATACTTCGTTGCGAGATACCCGCCCAGCCTGTCGTCCCCCACCACAAAATCCGTTTCCACCTCCACGGAGCGCCGCGCAAACAGCACGAACGGCACGCCGGACTCCTTTAAGAACTTCGTGTTGCGCTCGGACTGCTGCGCGGGGCAAAGGAGTATGCCGTCCACATTGCGGTTGAGCGCGGTCTGTATGGCGAGATATTCCGCGTCGTCGTCCTCGGAGGTGTTGAGGAGTATGGTGGAATAGCCGTGCCGCCTCGCATTCTTTTCCACTTCCTCGGTCACGATGCTGTGAAACAGGTTGGAAACGTCGCCCACAATCACGGCGATGGTATGCGTATAGCCCGAGCGGAGGCTTGCCGCGGCGGTGTTGCCCATGTACCCCATTTCGGTTGCGACACGCTGGATATGCACGCGCGTTTCCTCGGAGATATCCTGCATGTTTCTGAGCGCGCGCGAAACCGTATTGATGCTGAAGCCGGTTTTTAAGGCGACGTCCTTGAGCGTTGTGCGGTTCTTTGTTTTAGGCGGCATACGCGAAACAATCATCCTTACAATAGAATATGGAATACTGAAATTGGAAAAATTCCGTCAACCCGATGATAGCATGTTTATTTTCGCTTGTCTAATGGTATCCCGCATATAGGACTATTTGTAGGGCGCGTCGCCCTCGGCGCGCCGTTGTTTGTGCGATTTACGCAAACGAGCGGGCCGATGAGGGCATCGGCCCCTACGGGATCGTCGCTTTTTGCAAAATGTGCCCGGACAGCGGCATTTATTGTAGGGCGCGTCGCCCTCGGCGCGCCGTTTCAGGCAATTTACGCAAACGAGCGGGCCGATGTGGGCGTCGGCCCCTACGGGATCGTCTTTTTTTGCAAAATGTGCCCGGACAGCGGCAGTTTATTGTAGGGCGCGTCGCCCTCGGCGCGCCGTTTCAGGCAATTTGTGCAAACGGGCGGGCCGATGTGGGCGTCGGCCCCTACGTTGAATAAACCGCATGCTGTTGTCCGCGCGGCTTCTTTTCGTGTATACTAGAGGGCGGCGGAACCGTCCGCCGGATCACAACAAGTAAGAAGGTAAAAAAATGAAAGCGATCATGTATGGGGCGGGAAACATCGGCCGCGGCTTTATCGGAGCCATGTTCTCGCAATCCGGCTACGAGGTGACGTTTATCGACGTGGCGGAGGCCGTGGTTTCAAGGCTCAACCGGGACCACGGGTACCCGCAGCGGATCGTAAGCAACGAAGGATTTACGGACGTGCCCGTGGGGCAGGTAAACGCCATCAACGGCAGGGACGAGGAGGCGGTGATAAACGCCATAGCGGAAGCGGATATCATGGCGACCGCGGTGGGCGTGAACGTATTGAAATTCGTTGCGCCGCTCATCGCGGCGGGCCTGAAAAAGCGCTTTTTGAACCCGCGCCCGCTCAATATCATCATCTGCGAAAACCTGATGGACGCGAACAAGGTATTGGAAGGCATGCTGAAGGAGCATATGACCGAGCAGGAGCGGGGCCTGATGGATACGTACGTGGGGCTGGTGGAAGCCTCCATCGGCCGCATGGTGCCCATACAGAGGCCGGAAATGCAGGACGGCAACCCTCTGCGCGTCTGCGTGGAAAAATACGATTACCTGCCCGTGGACAGGGACGCGTTCGTGGGCGGCATACCGGAGCTACACAACCTCGTGCCCTTCTCCCCGTTTGATTTTTATATCAAGCGCAAGCTGTACATCCACAATATGGGCCACGCGACCTGCGCGTACCTCGGCCGGCTTGCGGGCGCCGAATACATTTACGAGAGCATCGCGCAGCCGAATATCCGCCTCGCGGTGCACGGCGCCATGCTCGAAAGCGCGTTCGCGCTTTCCGCCCGCTACGGCGTAAACGCGGGCGATATTTCCATGCACATAGACGACCTCATCACCCGTTTCCAGAACGCGGCGCTGGGCGATACCTGCGCGCGCGTGGGCGCGGACGCGCGAAGAAAGCTCTCCCCCGCGGACCGCATGATAGGCTCCGCCGGCCTGTGCCTGGCCGAGCGGGGCGTTCCGGTATTCATCTGCCTGGGGACGGGCGCCGCGGTGCACGCGTTCCTTGCCCAGGAAAACATGGAACAGACGGAAAAGAACGCGAAGAAGGCGCTGACGGAAGTCGGCAATCTTTCAAAAGACAGCGCGCTTTTGCCCGTGATATTGGAATTCTACGCGCTCTTTGCCGCGGGCGCGCCGCTGGACGCGGTTTTAAAAACGGCGGACTCGCTGCGCGCAAAGCTGCGCGGGCCGATCATCTGAGCCTTGCGGAGCCGCTCACGGCCATGCTATACTGATTGCAAATTGAATACAGAGGATTTCAGGTGCCGCAATACCAATTGGAGTTGGTATAGACCGGGATACCCTGGTCGGCTTAACAAGGAAGAGGGGTAAATTCCCCCACGATCCCGTCGCTGTAGAGGCGGAGCCTGCATCAAAGCGCCACTGGGCAACCGGGAAGGCGGATGCGGCGAAGAGACCTCGAGTCAGAAGACTTGCCTGAAAGTCAGGTGCAAAGAGCCACGAGGAATGGCGTTCGTACCAGCCCTGCCGTCATCAATTGCGGCGGGCTTGTCTTTCTTTGCAGCAGGCGTTTGAAATCCCCTTGTATGTACAGGGGGTTTTTTATATGGAGAAAAACCGGACAAACAAAAAGCTGTGGATACTCGCGGCCGTGGTCGTGGCGCTCATCGCGGCGTTTTTGCTGACGTATCAGAACTTTGCCGCAAAGCCCGCCGCGGGCGCGAAGGAGCTTTCCATATCCATCGTCCACGGCGACGGCAGCGGAAAGGAGCTTACGCTGCATACGGACCAGGAATACCTCCGGGGCGCGCTGGAGGAGGAGAACCTCATATCCGGCACGGAAGAGGATTTCGGCCTGTATGTGCTTACGGTGGACGGGGAGACCGCGGACGAGGGCAAGCAGCAATGGTGGATGTTCACCAAAGGCGGCGAGCAGCTCAATACCGGCGTGGATATGACGATAGTGCAGGATAGCGAGGCGTATGAGATCACCCTCAAGACCGGCTGGTAACCTCCCCAACTCCGTGCGCGGCGTCGCGCTGATGGGCGTGCTGGGCGCGCTCCTGATTCTTGTGCAGGTGGGGCTTGCGGTGCTGCCCAATATCGAGCTGGTGTCGCTCCTCATCATCCTCTACACGCTGATATTCGGCAAACGGGCGTTCATACCGGTGTTTATATTCATACTGGCGGAAGGGCTGCTGTACGGCTTCGGCCTGTGGTGGCTGAATTACCTGTACGTCTGGCCGATTTTGGCGGCGGTCGCGCTGCTCTTTCAAAAGCAGCGGAGCCCCGTGTTCTGGGCGATCGTCAGCGCGGCGTACGGGCTTTGCTTCGGCGCGCTGTGCGCGATCCCGTATCTCTTTATCGGGGGGCCGCCCTCCGCGTTCGCCTACTGGGTGCAGGGCATCCCGTTCGACGTCCTGCATTGTGTCGGAAACGGGATCGCCGCGCTGCTGCTGTTCAAGCCCCTGCTGAAGCTGTTTGAGCGGCTGGGCGCGCGGCTGCTCGCGGCGGAATAAGGGTTATGCCTTATCGTTGAGCAGCACCATATGGATATGGTCCTCCCATACGCCGTTGATCTTCAAATACTTCCGGGAAAGCCCCTCGTTCAAAAACCCCAGCTTCTCCGCGACGCGCAGGGAGGCTTTGTTTTTTGGCATGATGTTCGCCTCGATGCGGTGCAGGCCGTACTCGTCAAACATGATGGAAATCCCTTTTCCCAGCGCCTCGGTCATATATCCTTTGCACGTCTCTTTTCCATCCAGCTTATAACCTAAAAAGCAGGACCAAAACGCGCCGCGCACGATGTTGGAAAACCCGAACGTGCCGATCGCCCTGCCCTCTTCCTCCTTTTTGAATATCCAGGCCCGGAACAGGCGGCCGCCTTCCATATCGGCCTGATCCTGCGTCAAGCTCTCCCGCTGATTTTGGAGCGTGTAAAACGCTTCCTCCCGCACGGGCTCCCATTCCTCCAAAAACGCGCGGTTGCGCGAATAGTAATCGAGCGTCAGTTCCGCCTGGGACGGGCCGAGCGCCTTTAACAAAAGCCTGTCCGTTTCATATACCGTATACATGGAAACGCCTCCTATAAAAACGCGGGGCGCCGCGCTTTTCCCGGCGCGGCGCCCCTTTTTTTCCGGAAACCGGTTCTTATTTGGCCGCGGCAGCGGCGCTCGTTCCGGCGGTGACGCCGGTCGTCGCCGCGACCTGCAGCGCGCTTCCGGACATATACACCTGGGAGTAGTAGGGGCGGT
>DATMXR010000187.1:0-2079 GCA_035561315.1 Feifaniaceae bacterium | reverse complement strand
GCGCACATATTTTGTGTTCTTATAATGTAACACTTGCGGCGACGCCTTGGCCGGAGGCGCTGCGGCACTAGGCTGGCGAATCGTCATGGAATTTGTTTGATAACGAAAAGGGCTCCACTACGTCCGTTCTTAAGGAAAGGGGGGTGGGGGAAACGCAGTTTCCCCCACAATAAAAAATTTACGTCGGCGCTGTAAGCGCCGATACCTTTTTTCTTATGTCTTCGTGATGATGATGCTCTCCACGCAGTTGGCAACGTCCTCGCAATCGTCCAGCGCGTTTTCAAGCTCGTCGTATACCTTGTGGAGCTTCATCAGCGCAAGGGGGTCGTTTTCATGCGTGAAGAGCTCCCGCAGGGTTTCCTTGTAGCAGCGGTCGCCGACTTCCTCGATGCGGTTGATGTCTATAATCAGCTCGTAGATACGGTTGCTCTTCTTTCCGCGGTGCAGCTCGCTCATCAGCTCCGAAAGCTCCTCGCAGGCTTTCACGATCAGGCCCGCCATGGTGCGCATGGGTGCCGTGACCTCCGTCACGTTCATCATCCACAGGTTGGCCGCCACGGAATCGATGCTGTCTATAATATCGTCCGTTTCCTTGGCAATCTGGTAAATATCGTCGCGGTCGATGGGCGTAATGAACGCCACGTTGAGATGTTCGCAGACGCTGTGCATATGGGTGTCCGCGTCCTGCTCGATTTTCTTGATGGCGGCGAACTCTTCTTCGACCAGCCGGTTTTCATCCAGCAGTTTTTGAAGGGCTTTTGCCGCCTTTAAGCAGAAGGCCACGCCCTGCTCGAACATATCGTAGTAATTCAAATCCTTCTTGGCCATATCCGAATCTCCCTTGCTATTTTAAAATATCGCGTGCAGCAACAGGGCCATGACGTACCCGATCAACCCGCAGGCGGGGAACGTGAGCACCCAGGCGGTGACCATCTCTTTTACGATGCCCCAGTTCACGTTGCTCAGCCTGCGCGCCGCGGCGGCGCCCATGATGGCGGTCCCCTTGGTGTTGGTGGTGCTCAAGGGGATTCCAAAGGCGGTGGCCGCCAGCATGCAGGCCGAGGCCGCGATCTCCGCGGAAAAGCCCTGGTATTTTTCAATTTTGACCATATCTAGCCCCATGGTCTTGATGATGCGGTATCCGCCCACCGAGGTGCCGATCGCCATTAAAACCGAGCAGAACACCATGACATACCACGGGATGAAATTTTCCCCGCCCGGCATGGCGACGCCGCCCAGGGAAAGCGCAAACACCAGCACGCCCATGAATTTCTGGCCGTCCTGCGCGCCGTGGCTGAACGCCATCGCCGAGGCGGAAACGAGCTGCCCGATGGAGAATATTTTGTTTGCTTTATGGCGGTTGACGTTGCGGAAAAGTTTGGCGATAACCGAAGTGAAAAGCCCGCCGGTCACAAAACCCAGCACGGAGGAAATGCCCAGACCGAGAAGCACCTTCTGCCATTCGGCCCAGCTGACCGACGCGATGCCGCCGCCGGCCAGCGCCGCGCCGGTCAGCCCGGCGATCAGCGCGTGGCTTTCGCTGGTGGGGATGCCGAAGCGCCACGCGCCCACCGACCAGATGACGATGGCAAGCTGCGCCGCCGCCAGCGTGATGAGCCCGTCCGTTCCGGGGGTAAGCTCTATGATGTTGGAAATTGTCTTGGCGACCGCCGTACCCATGAGCAGCACGCCCAGAAGGTTGAATATCGCCGCGAGTATGACGGCTTTGCGGGGCGTAAGCACCCTGGTGGAAACCACAGTGGTCAGTGCGTTCGGGGCATCCGTCCAGCCGTTGACGAATATGGATGCGCATACGAGCAAAATGACAAGTATAAGGCCGGTTTGCATGAGGTTTTTTAACCTTTCTAAATGAAAGCGTGAGGTCAAAGCGGGAAAGGATACGTCTTTATATGCCCGCTCCGCGTCATGAAGCCTCCGCCGCTTTTATCGGAAGTTTCGCCTTTCCCACGCCCGCTTTTGCCCGCCGTCCGCAGGCGGAATTCCGCAAAAACACGCTAAAAATGTAAAAGGCTTGATTTTTCCTTTACATAAGTATAACATAACGCGCCTGTGCATGGG
>DATMXR010000186.1:0-13925 GCA_035561315.1 Feifaniaceae bacterium | reverse complement strand
TCATAGCAGTCTGCCTGGCTGATGTTGATGAATGTCGTTACCGCCGGGTCAATTTTTTCTACCAGAAGCTCGTAGAGGCGCTTGATCGCCCCGCGCCTGCCCTTGACCTTTTCGCGCGGGATCAGCTTGCCTTCGCTGTTGGTGTTCATAATGGGCTTGATACTCAAAAGGGAAGCGAACAGCGCCGCGGCCCCGGACACGCGGCCGCCCCTGCGCAGGTAAACAAGGTCGTCCACCGTGAACCAGTGATGCACCTTCATCTTGAGGGTCTCGATCTCGCGGTACAGTTCGTCAAGCCCCATGCCGCGCTGCTTGAGCGCGACGGCGTGCTCCACCAGCATCCCTTCGCCGGAGCTTGCGCACAGCGAATCGACCACAAATATTTTTCGTTCCGGATATTTTTCCAATAAATTCTGCCTTGCAATCACTGCGCTGTTCAAGGTGCCGGAAAGGGCGCTTGAAAACCCGATATAAAGGATGTCTTCGCCATTTTGGAGGATCGGCGTCCAAAGATCCTCAAAGCTTTCCACCGTCGCCTGGGAAGTGGTGGAAACCTTGCCCTCCCGCATGGCGTCGTAGAGCATTTTTGCGGTCTTCTCCGTCATATCGTCCGTAATATCCCGGCCTTCGAGCAGGAAATGGAGGGCAACATACGGCGTGTCCAATTCTTTAAGGCGCGCGGGATTCAGATCGACTGTGGAATCGGTCGTAATACGATAGGCGGACATCGGCAACCTCCTTCAATTCGGGGGCGGCTTAGGACGGCGCGCCGACCCCGGCTGCTCAACAGCAGTCTTTTCTAACATTTTAGCCGTTGTACCTTATAAAAGCAATACGGCGCGATGTAGTTGGCGTGACATTTATGTGAGCAAATTTTTATGCCGGGTAAAGTGCTTGACAGCTTGGGCGTTTTTCCACTATACTTATACAGGCAATGGGCGAAACCGCCCGTAAATAGGGTGTTTGCTCCATATTTTGTGAGTATTTGCCGGGTAGTACGCTACATCTGGTAATCACGCCCGGTTTACCATCCATAGAAAAGAGGGTTTAGAGCAATGTTCATGACGTACCAGCCTAAAAAGAGGCAGCGCAGCAAGGTGCACGGGTTCCGTAAGCGCATGAAGACCAGCGATGGCCGCAACGTATTGAAGCGCAGGCGTTTAAAGGGCAGAAAGCGCCTGAGCGCGTAACCGCTTCAGGTGTGCCCGCCGGATCGCCGGGGGCGCGGGGCCACAGATTTGGAGGCGGGCGTCCGGTCCGCCTGTTCTTATTTGCGGGACTTTTCGCGGCGCACACCGTGAATAAGGCCGGGCCATGCCCGGCATGCTGCTGGCAAACCTGCCTTCAGGGGGTGTGGGGATCGCAATCCGCCACATCTTAATCCGATTTGGCGGCATGTGCGTCAAATCGGCGGGAAAAATGCCGCCATGAGCGGCATTTTAACCTACAGAAAACCCATCGATAGAGTCGGAAAGACGTTATCGATGGCTGAGCTTAGGTCGTTTCACCGGAGCATGATTGGCGTCACCCGCTCTTACATAAAGGGCGGATACAGGTCTTGCCGGAAGGGCGCGCAGATTGAAACGCTTGTACTCGCTCAAAAAAAACAGGGATTTTCAGTTCACATACCGCGTAGGAAAATCCGTGGGCTGCCGATTGTTCACGCTTGTATATGTGCGCGACCGCCGCAAGCCGAAAAAGCCGAAAAACAATGTCTTGCAGGCTGAAACGCATGTACGGGTGGGCTTTTGCGTGAGCAAAAAGGTCGGCAACAGCGTGCAGCGAAACCGCGCCAAGCGCAGGCTGCGCGAGGCGCTTTCCCCCTATCTGAACGCGATCTCTCCCGGTCACAACCTGATATTCATCGCCAGGCCCGGCGTGTTGGACGAGCCGTTTTTGAGCCTGCGGCAAACGATGCTGCAAATGCTCAAAAAGGCGGAGCTGATGGGCGCGGCTGACGGCCGCGCGCGGGCGGAGGAAGCGGCCAAGGGGGCGGATCTTTTATGAAACGGATTCTCCTATCCCTTCTGAAGCTCTATAAAAAGTATATTTCCCCGGCCCTGCCCCAAAACCGCTGCAAATACCTGCCGACCTGTTCCGAATACGCCTACGGCGCCATCGAAAAACACGGCGCTTTGCGCGGAAGCCTGCTTGCCCTATGGCGCCTGCTCCGCTGCAATCCGTTTTCAAAGGGCGGGTACGATCCCGTCCCATAAAGGCTCCCCCGTTTCCTTTTCCCCCGCTTTTTCCCCGTACGGGGCATGCCGCGATCGGGCATGCAAAGCGTCGTTCCGGCGCGCCCGGGGAACCATGAACACGACAAGATTCGCTTGAAGGAGGGCATGTACTTGCAAGGTGATTTCTTTTTAACGACATGGATTTTATTGGGCATGCGGTGGCTGTATGAGAACGTCACCGCCGAAAGCATCTTCTGGACGATCTTGATCAGCACCGTCATCATCCGTGGCATCACGGTGTTCGGCGACATCCAGTCCCGCAAATCCAGCATGAAAATGCAGGTCATCCAGCCGGACCTCGACAAGCTCAGGAAAAAATACGGCAACGACCCGCAAAAGCTTCAGCAGGCGCAGTCCAAGCTGATGAAGGAGCGGGGCGTGAGCATGTGGGGCGGCTGCCTGCCCATGCTCATCATGATGCCGCTGTTCTTCTGCTTTATCGCCGCGTTCCGCTTCTGGGGCTACGAGCAGATGATCAAGGTCCTTCTTGAGCTGCACGAGACCGGCAACTCGACGCTGTTCCAGAACTTCAACTTCCTGTGGGTGCACAACATCTGGATGCCGGACAACGGCCTGAAGGAAGTCGTCATGACCGCCCAGGAATTTTTGGCCATCCCCGATCTGCAGAACCTCATATTCTTCCAGGAGCATCCCGAAGCGCTCGCAACGTTCCAGCAGCTCGGGTTTATCGTCGCGGACCCGAAGAATATTCCACAGACCTCGATCGATACCTATAATAACCTGATCGCGCCCCTTGTGGCGCAGTATCAGGGCGTAAACAACGGCTGGTTCATCTGGCCCATCCTCGCGGGCGGCACCACGTTCCTTTCCAGCTGGATCATGCAAAAGAACCAGCCCAAGCCCGCGGCGCAGGACGGCGGGCAGAACAACGCCGCGGCTCAGGCGCAGAGCACCAACAAGGCCATGCTCTACATCATGCCGGCCATGTCCGCGTTCTTCTGCTTCAGCAACAACACGGCGTTCGCCATCTACTGGACGGCCAGCAACGTCCTGTCCACCTGCACCAACCTGCTGTTGAACCGGAAGTTTGCAAAGGAACTCGCAGCGTCCAAACCGGAGGAGGGAAACTCATGAAAAGCGGGGAATTTACCGGCCGCTCCATTGATGAAGCCGTTTTCCACGGCCTGCAGGAACTGGGCCTTTCCATCGACGAAGTACAGATCGAAACGTTGCAGAACGAAAGCAAGGGTCTGTTCGGCATCGGCGCAAAGCTTGCCCGCGTACGCCTGACCGAGCGCGGGCAGGACGAACTTCCCGTACATAGGCCCCGCGCGGGAGAAGAACGGGAGCAAAGGCCCGAACGGGCGCGCGAGCAGCGCGAAAATCGGCCCCAGGGCGGAGAGCGGCGCGAAAGCCGCCCAGGCGGGCAAAGGCAAAGTGAAGCCCGCCGCGAGGAGCGCCCGCAAACGAGGCGGGAAGAACCTTCAAAAGCGCCGCAGCCGCCCGCGGAAGAGTATGCGTACAGCGCCGAGGTGGCGGCAAACCACCCCGCCGGCCAGTTCTTATCGGGCTTGCTCACGCATATGGGCGTGGAAGCGGACGTGCGCGCGGCGGAAGTGGAAAACGGCGTGCGCCTGTCCATAGACAGCCGCACAAAGGGCCTCTTGATCGGCCGCCGCGGCGAAACGCTGGACGCCATGCAGTACCTGACGTCGCTTGCCGTCAACCGCACCCGCAAGCAGGAAAAATACCTGCGCGTCACGCTCGATACAGAGGATTACCGCAGCAAGCGGGAGGATACGCTTGTGCGCCTCGCCCGCAGGCAGGCCGCCCGTGTCAAGTCCACCGGCCGCCCCATCGCTATGGAGCCCATGAACCCCTACGAGCGCCGGGTGCTGCACGCGTCGCTGCAGAACAGCCCCTACGTGACCACCCACAGCGAAGGGGAGGAACCCAACCGCCGCGTCGTGATCACGCCGAAGAAATAAGTCATTTGCAACATATAGCGCCCCATGCACTGCACGGGGCGCTTTAGCGTTTTGAGGGTTTCAAGGTATCGGCACTTTCAGCGCCGACGCCTGTTTTTTTGTGTTGGGGAAACTACGTTTCCCCAAACCCCTTCCTTATGCTACTCGCATTGTAGAAGGAGGCTCTCTCACTATGAGTCCCTGAAACGTCCTATTTAGGGCGTTTCAGATGAAAGGGATTCTCAAGGGACGTGTCCCTTGGGTGGGGTGCAGGGGCAAGGCCCCTGCAATAAGTCTCAGTCCTGCTCCGCCGCAGCTTCCAGCGCCGCCTGCTTCTTTTCCCGGCGCGCCATGCCGACGCTGAACAGGATCAGCCCCGCCCAGATGAACGCGAAGCTGACGCCCTGCGCCACGGTAAACGGCTCGCCCATGACCGCTACGCCCACGATCAGCATCAGCGTGGGGCAGACATACTGCAAAAAGCCCATCGTGATAAAGGGCAGGCCGTTGACGCCCTGCGTGTACATGATGAGCGGCGCCGCGGTCACGATGCCCGCCAGCAGCAAAAACACGAACTGCAGCGGCGTCGCCGTTTGAAACGCCGCCTGGGTTTGCGGAGAGAGACCCAGGAACAGCAGCGCCGCGGGGGAGAGGACGATGGTTTCCACCGCGATGCTCACGGTCCCGTCCACATGCGCAAATTTTTTGAACATGCCGTAGAGCGCGAAGGAAACGGCCAGCGTAATGGCGATATACGGGAACGCGCCGTACTGCAGCGTGCTCAAAAGCACGCCCGCCGCCGCGAGCAAAAGCGCGAACAGCTCCATTTTGCCGCAGCGCTCCTTGAAAATGAGCGTGCCGAACAGGAACACCACCAGCGGGTTCATGTAGTACCCCAAGCTGGCGTCCGTCACATGCCCCGCGCTCACCGCCCAGATATACACGCCCCAGTTGACGGTTACGGAAATCGCGGCGGGGATGAGAAACTTCATCAGGCTTTTGTTGCGCATCACGGCCCAAAGCTCATTTAACCGCCCCGTAACCAAAAGCAGAAGCGTCGTGCATACGGCGGACATCAAGATGCGGCAGCACAGAATGACGATGGGGTCGATGCCCGAGAGCGCGTGCCAGTAAAGTGGCAGCACGCCCCAGATCACGTAGCCCGCAAGCACCATCAGCAGGCTCTTTTTGTCTTTCATTTGGAAAATCCTTTCTAAAAACCCGCCGCCTCAGACACTCGGCCCAAAAGCGGCAGATGATATACGGCGGACGCTCTATTCTAACACAGCCGCCGCGTTTTGTGGTATACTCTGTTTTGCAAACGCAGGCACCCTGCGGCGCAAAAAAGGCATATACTAAACTGAACCAAGACGAAGACGCATCGAAAGGACCGACACATGCAGCATACGGCAGTATTTACCGGAGGCGGCTCCGCCGGACATGTCACCCCCAACCTCGCGCTGATGCGCGTTTTGAAGGACGAGGGGTATCAGATCCATTATATCGGAACCAAGGCCGGCATAGAGCGCAGGCTGGTGGAGGCGGAAGGCGTGTCCTACCACTGCGTCAGCGCCGGAAAGCTCCGGCGGTATTTCAGCTTTAAGAACGTGGCGGATGTGTTCCGAGTGCTCCGCGGCGTCGGCCAGTCCCGCAAGCTCATCAAAAAGATAAGACCGGACGTCCTGTTTTCAAAGGGCGGCTTTGTATCCGTGCCCGTGGTGGCGGGGGCGAGGAAGCTTACGAACATCGTGGTGCACGAGTCGGACTATACGCCGGGGCTCTCTAACCGCATCGCCGACAAATACGCCGCCACCGTGTGCGTCACGTTTGAGGATACGCTTTCCCATGTGGGCGCAAAGGGCGTGTTTACCGGCACGCCCATCCGCAGGGAGCTTTACGCGGGCGTTCCGGCGCGCGGCCGCAGGTTTACGGGCCTATCCGGCCCGAAGCCGGTGCTGCTGATGATGGGCGGGAGCCAGGGAGCGCAGGCCGTGAACGACGCTTTGCGCGCGGCCCTGCCGGAGCTTTTGAAGACGTTTTATATCGTGCACCTCTGCGGCAAGGATAAGGTATCCAAAGTTCACGCGCAGCCGGGATACGTGCAGTACGAATACATCTCGGAGGAGCTGCCCGACCTCTTGGCCATGGCGGATATCGTGCTTTCCCGCGCGGGCGCGAACGCCGTGTTCGAGTTCCTCGCATTGAAAAAACCCGCTTTGCTCGTCCCGCTGCCCAAGTCCGCCAGCCGGGGCGACCAGATACTCAACGCGAACTACTTTGCAAAGAAAGGCTACGCCGCGGTGCTGGAGCAGGAGCGTATGACGCCGGAAACGTTGACTAAGGCGCTGACCGGCCTATACGCCGACCGCGCCAGGTATCTTGACGCCATGGGAAAGGCCCCCAATGCGGACGGCACCGACGCGGTATTGAACGTCATCCGCCGGGCTGCGGAAGGCAAGAAATGAAACGGCGGGAGCAGCCCGCTTTGGATCAAAAAGCGCTGGATACAAATATTTTGGCGGCATGCGGCGCGGACCCCGCCGCCGCTTTGAGCGCGCTTGTCGCCGCGGCCAAAAAGGAAGCGGCGCGCAAATATATCGACGCCGCGTTCCAACGGGACAGGCTGTACGCCGCCTTAAAGCACGCGGACCCCAAGGCGCGTAAAAACGCCGCCCGGCTGCTGGGCGCGCTGGGAAACGGGCGGGACGCCCCCGCGCTCGTCGCCGCGTTGAGCGCCGAAGACACCCGCTTTGTCCGCCCTTCCATGCTGCTTGCTTTAGGCGCGGTGGGCGGGGAGGAGGCGCGCGCCTGTCTGGAGGCGCTGCCCGAGCCCGCGGCCGATACGCCGGAGGAAGAAAAGCACGCGCGGGAGGAAGCGGAGGCGTTGCGCCGCGCGCGTGCCAGCCTGATGCAAGCCGCGCCCCATCCGTTCAAGGGCTTCACAAACCCCCAAAATGTATTGGCGGTCGCACCCGCGGGCTTTGCGCCGCTGCTGCGGCAGGAGCTGAAAACGCTTTCCATCCCCTCCCGCCCGGCGGGTGGGGACATGCTCTCCCTTACCGTGCGGGACGTCAATACGCTGTTTGGCGCCCGCTGCTTTTTTGAGCTGCTGTTCCCGCTTGCCAAGGGCGTTCCGGCGGACGCCGGAGCGGCCGCTTCCGCCGTGCGGGAGCCGTATGTTTCGCTGCTTCGCGACGCGCTTTCGGGGCCGGAGCCCTACCCCTACCGCGTGGAGTGCCCGGACATCGAAAACCGCGCCGCGTTTATTTCTGCCCTTGCCGCACGGCTCGACAAAGACGCGCTGCTCAACAGCCCCTCGCAATACGACGCGGAGCTGCGTCTCGTCCCGCAGCGGGACGGGACGCTGGACGCGTACGCGAAGCTCTGTACCCTCCCGGACCCGCGCTTTTCCTACCGCAGGCGCGCCCTTCCCGCCTCCATGCACCCGGCCGCCGCCGCCTGCGTGGCGCGCTACGCCGCGGGCTTCTTAGGGCAAAAGAAAAATCCGGGCGTGCTCGACCCCTTCTGCGGCAGCGGTACGCTTCTCATCGAATGGGGCAAGCTGCGCCCGGAAAGCGCGCTTACCGGCATCGATATCGCCTATAACGCCCTCGAGATCGCAAAGGAAAACATGAAATTTGCGAACGTCCGCGCGGGTCTGGTCCACAAGGACTGTACCGCGTTCGTTCCGCGCGCGCCGTATGATTTGGTCATCAGCAACCTGCCCTTCGGCAACCGCGTGGGCACGCACCGGGACAACGAGCGCCTGTACGCCCAACTTTGCGCCATGCTTCCCGAATGGCTCGCGCCCGGCGGCGTCGCCGTGCTCTACACCATGGAATATACGCTGTTACACCGCTGCCTGAGTAAACAAAAAACCCTCCGCCGCATCGGTGAAACGCGCACCGCCGCCGGAGGGCTGCTGCCGTGGATTATAGTAGTTGGGAAAAACGAATAATAGATATGGGGACGTTGGAGGCTCCAGTCCCGCAGTTCGCAATAGTCGCACACTTGTGCTCCTTTGCTCACTGGGACTTCGCCGCGCTTCTTCCGCCACAGGCGGCGCTTGGCTGCGTCCCCCCAAACCACCGCAAAAGGGGCGTAACGCCCCTTTTGAATCCCTATGGGTCTTAGGGTCGTTACGACCCTAAGTGGGAGTTTGAGGACAACGCCCTCAACGTTTTTACTCCTTCGCGTTCCGCCGCACGCGGATGAACACGTCCACGCCGTCCGCGGCGTCCGTCTGCTGCACGTCCACCTGCATGCCGAGGTCAGATAGCTGCTTGGCCGCAGCGTTGATGGAATTCAAGAACAGCCGGTAATCCCGCATATACCGCAGTATTTTGGGCCGGGGCGCCGCGCCGTCCTTCTTTTCGTCGAACATGCGGTTGAGCGTCTTTTCCACCAGCTTTTCGGTGTCCTTGACGGAAAGCGCCTTCGCCTTGACTTTTTCGATCACCTGCAGCTGCGCGCTGTCGTCCTTTAGCCGCAGCAGCGCCCGCGCGTGCCGCTCTGTCATGCGCGCCTCCGTCATGGCGCCCTTCACTTCGGGGGAGAGCCGCAGCACCCGAAGCTTGTTGGCCACGGCGGACTGGCTCTTGCCCAGGCGCAGCGCAAGCTCCTCCTGCGTCAGCCCGTAGGAGGCGATCAGCTGCGCGTAGCACTCCGCCTCTTCCAGGTAATGCAGGTTTTCGCGCTGAAGGTTTTCAATGAGCGCGACCATGGCGCTTTCCTGTTCCACCATCGCGTCCTCCACTATGCAGGGCACCTCTTTCATGCCCAGCAGCTTGCAGGCCCGCAGGCGGCGTTCTCCCGCCACCAGCTCGTATCCGGTCACCGTCTTGCGTACCACCAAAGGCTGGATCAGGCCCACCTGCTTGATGGAGTCGGCAAGCTCCGTGAGCGCCTCGTCGTCGAATGTTTTGCGGGGTTGGTTCGGGTTGGGGCGTATTTCCTCGACGGGGAGGCGCATCAGCTTTTTGCCTTCGGCGCCCGGCAACGCTACGGAAACCGCCTGTCCTGTCCGCCCGGCGTCCTCGCGCTTGTCCTTCAAAAAATCGAAAACGGCCATACTGCTCCCTCCTGATGCATCTTTCGGCGCGATTTATTTGATCTCCTGCCCCGTTTACAAACAAAGTGCGCTTTCCCCTCCGTTCGCGTATATTCGCGTCCGTCAGGGAACAGAACCGGCAGGGATTGCTTCGTTTCTTCGCCCGGATGTGCTGTTTTGGCGCTTTTGTACCGCTTAAAGTCGTTATAGCGGCTTTCTTGCGGCCTCTCCGGCCTTTCGGGGGTAAGCCCCGGGCGTGGGGGCCGTCTTTTTTGCGAAGATCAGGGCGCGCTCCCCGTAGGGCATGGAAAAGGAAACGGCGCTGAGCGTAAAATGGAGGATGTTTGCGGCGTTTTTTGCGGCTTCCAGCTCTTCCTCAGCGTTCCTGCCCTTGTAGCAGACGGAAACGCCGCCGACATTTAAAAACGGGGCGGTCAACTCCAAAAGCGCCGGCAGCGGGGCCACCGCGCGGGAAAGCGCGATATCGTAGGCTTCGCGGTGGGCCGCAGTTCTTGCGGCGTCCTCCGCGCGGGCGTGCACGCATTGCGCCCGAAGTTCCAGCGTCTGAAGCGTATCCTCCAAAAACCGCACGCGCTTATTGAGGCTGTCAAGAAGCGTCATCTGTAAGTCCGGCCGCGCGATCAACAGCGGGATGCCGGGGAAACCCGCGCCGGTGCCCACGTCGATGCAGCGGGCGTTCTGCGGGAGATAGGGAAGGGCAAGGAGCGAATCCGCAAAGTGCTTATCCGCCGCTTCCTCGGGGCTTACGATGGCGGTGAGGTTCATCGTTTCGTTGCCTTTGACGATCAGTTCATAATACCGCGCGAGCCGCTCGCGCTGCATGTCGCTTAAATCCGGCAGCTTTTCCTTTAAAATCGTCAGCATGCGCTTAATCCCTGCGCTTTTTTCCATACCAGCAGCACCGCGATATCCGCGGGCGACACTCCGGGGATGCGCGCCGCCTGGCCGATGTTCTGCGGGCGCCGCTTGCTCAATTTCTGCCGCGCCTCTATGCGCAATCCGGATATGGAAAGATAATCCGCGTCCTCGGGAAGCAAGGCGTCCTCAAGTGTGCGCATGCGCTCCACCTGCGCCTGCTGCTTATCAATATACCCGCCGTACCGGGCGCAAAGCTCCACCTGCTCCAAAGCGTCGGGCGCAAGCGCGGGCAGCGTGTCGTACAGCGCCAAAAGCTCCGTGTACCGAACGCCCCGGCGCTTTAACAGGTCAAAAAGCGGCGCGCCGGTTTTGATAGCCGGTTCGCCCTTTTCCCGCAAATAGGCGTTCAGGCGCTCGTCCGGCGGGGCGACGCGCTTCAGCGCCTCCATGGCCCGGGCGATGCCTTCCTTCTTTTTCATCAGCAGATCATACCTTGCATCGGTAATAAGCCCCGTCCGCATTACAAGCTCGGTCAGCCTCAAATCGGCGTTGTCCTGCCTTAACAGCAGGCGGTATTCCGCGCGGGAGGTCATCATGCGGTAGGGTTCATCCACGCCCTTTGTGGTGAGGTCGTCCGCCAGCACGCCGATGTACGCGTCCGCCCGCGTCAAAAGAAGCGGCGCGTCGTTCTTCAGGTACAGCCCGGCGTTGATCGCGGCGTACAGCCCCTGCGCCGCCGCTTCCTCATAGCCGGAGGTGCCGTTGATCTGCCCGGCGAAGTACAGGCCGGAAATCTCCCTGGAGCCGAGGCACGCGTCAAGCGCCGTCGGGTCGATGCAGTCGTATTCTATGGCGTAGCCCGGCCGCGTCATTTCGCAGTGTTCCAGGCCTTCTATTGTGCGCAGCATAGCTAGCTGCACGTCGGCGGGCAGGGATGTGCTCATGCCCTGCACGTAGAGTTCATTCGTGGTGCGGCCTTCCGGCTCGATGAATATCTGATGGCGCTCCTTGTCCGAAAAGCGGACCACCTTATCCTCTATGGAGGGGCAGTACCGCGCGCCGGTCCCCTTGATCTCCCCCGCGTACATGGGCGAGCGGTGGAGGTTCGCGCGGATGACGTCGTGCGTCGCCCGGTTGGTGTATGTCAAATAGCAGGGCGTCTGGGGGAGCTCCCGCGGCAAAGTCAAAAACGAAAACGCGGGCATGGGCACGTCGCCCTCCTGGACCTGCATCTTTGTATAATTTACGCTCCTGCCGTTCAACCGCGCGGGCGTCCCCGTCTTAAACCGGCGCAGCGTAAACCCAAGCTCCTTTAAAGCGCCGGAGAGCCCGTTTGCGCGCATAAGCCCCGCGGGGCCGCTTTCCTGCTGCCACTCGCCTATCAGGATGCGGCTCTTTAAATAAACGCCCGTACAGATCACAACCGCCCTGCAGCGTATTTTTGCGCCCCCGGCCGTCAATATGCCCGTGATCTTCCCGTTCTCACATAATATCTCGCTGCACTCGCCCTGCATCAGCGTGAGGTTCTCCGCCTCCTCCAGCGCGCGCTTCATGCGCTCGTGGTAGCGGCGTTTGTCCATCTGCGCGCGCAGGGAGTGCACCGCGGGTCCTTTGCCGAGGTTGAGCATGCGGATCTGTATGAGCGTATCGTCCGCGGCAAGGCCCATTTCGCCGCCCAGCGCGTCAAGCTCCCGCACCAGATGCCCCTTGCTTGTTCCGCCGATGGCGGGGTTGCAGGGCATCAGGCCGATGCTGTCCAAATTCAGCGTAAGCAGCAGCGCGGAGCGGCCCATGCGCGAAAGCGCGAGCGCGGCCTCGGAGCCCGCGTGCCCGCCGCCTACTACCACGGCGTCGTATGCGCCCGCCTCAAACTGCATGTGCCCTCCACCTCCTTTGCCGTCCTTTCAGAGCAAAATGCACAGGAATGAGTATAGCAGAAAGGAGGCCGTTTCACAAGGATATCCCAAACGGCGGGAGCGGTATCCGGGATGGGAGCGATGCACGTTTGTTCTTTTTCGAAAGATCGTACGATTTCCGGCGCCGCGGCAGATTGACAGAAGTATAACGCGACAATATAATATTGCATAGAGAGCGTCGGGGGCGTTTGGCGCTTGCCACGGCCGCTGCGGTTTACGCGGCAGTTGACCCCGCGCAGAGCTGTTGCAGACCTGGCTGCTGTCATGCATAGGCGCAACCTTTTGCATGGCATGGTCTGAATGCCCGTCGAACGTTGCCCCTGCGCCGCCCGCGCCCTAAGGACCGGGCGGTGCAACCGTTTTGGGAGCGCGGCGGCACGGATGTGCTGTTACCCAATCACCCGATTGATGGAGGCCATAATGCGTGCAAGCGGCATATTACTGCACATCACGTCGCTTCCCTCGCCCTACGGCATCGGCGCGCTGGGGGAGGAAGCGTACCGCTTTGCGGAATTTTTGCACAGCGCCGGGCAGAAGTATTGGCAGATGCTCCCCGTCGGCCCCACCAGCTACGGGGATTCGCCCTACCAGTCCTTTTCCGCGTTCGCGGGCAACCCGTATTTCATCGATCTTCCGCTGCTGATTGCGGACGGGCTGCTTACAAAGGAGGAAGCGGAGGAACCGTTCTGGGGGGACGATCCCGGCCGGGTCGACTACTGCGCCGTATACGGGGCGCGCCTGCCGCTTTTGAAAAAAGCCTGTGCGCGCGGCTATGAGCGGGATTATGAAGCGATTGCCGCGTTTGAAGAGGAGCACGCGTTCTGGCTGCCGGATTACGCGCTGTTTATGGCGCTGAAATCACAATTTGATATGCGCCCCTGGACCGAATGGCCGGAGGATATCCGCCTGCGGGAAGAGGAATCGCTCGAACAGTACCGCGAGCTTTTGCGGGAAGAGATCCGCTTTTACACCTATCTGCAATTTTTGTTCTTCCGGCAGTGGAAGGCGTTTAAAGACCATTGCGAAAAGCTCGATATCCTTTTGATCGGCGATATTCCCATATACGTCGCGCTCGATTCCGCGGACGTCTGGGCCAACCCGGCGCTGTTTTTGCTGGATGAGGAGCGCAGGCCCACCCATGTGGCGGGCGTGCCGCCGGATTATTTTTCGGAGGACGGGCAGCTTTGGGGCAACCCGCTCTACGACTGGGCAAATATGGAGCATGACGGCTTCGCGTGGTGGATGCGGCGCATTTCCGCGACCGCCCGGCTGTTCGACATGCTCCGCATCGATCATTTCCGGGGGTTCTCCAGCTACTGGAGCGTACCCCGCGGCGAGAAGACCGCAAGGAACGGCGTATGGCGCAAAGGTCCCGGACGCGCGTTCATCGACGCGCTCAAGCTCAATTTCCCCGCGCTGCCCATCATCGCGGAGGACCTTGGCATGCTCAGCCAGGACGTATACGAGCTGATGGAATACGCGGGCTACCCCGGCATGCGCGTGCTGCAGTTCGCGTTCGATACGCTCTCTGAGGACAGCTTCCAGCCCCATACCTACCCCGTCGCCTGCGTCTGCTACACCGGCACGCACGACAACGACACCGTCATGGGCTGGCTCAAAAACGGCGAACCGGAGGCCGTGGGCTACGCCGCGGAATACCTGAGCCTCAGCCAGCCGGAAGGCCTGAACTGGGGCTTTATCCGCGGGGGCATGTCCTCCGTGGCGGAGCTTTTTGTGGCGCAGATGCAGGATTACCTGGGCCTTGATACATGGGCGCGCATGAACCTGCCCAGCACCACCGGCTGCAACTGGTGCTGGCGGATGCTGCCCGATATGGCGGGCGGCGAGCTGGCGAAAAAGATCCGGCGTGTGACGGATATGTACGGTAGATAAGACGGGGCGCCGGTCCGTGATT
>DATMXR010000185.1:0-6001 GCA_035561315.1 Feifaniaceae bacterium | reverse complement strand
AGTACGAGAGGACCGGGATGGACGCACCAAGGGTGTATCAGTTGTCGTGCCAACGGCATAGCTGGGTAGCCAAGTGCGGAGCGGATAAACGCTGAAGGCATCTAAGCGTGAAGCCGACCTCAAGATAAGATCTCCCATCCGTAAAAGGAGTAAGACCCCTGGAAGACTACCAGGTTGATAGGCCGGAGGTGGAAGTGTGGCAACACATGCAGCTGACCGGTACTAATAGGTCGAGGGCTTGATCAATGTGATTTACGAGCAGGCGAAGCGCTGCTTCGTTCCTTATGCGGTTTTCAAGGTACTCAGTGACACGGGGATGAACATACTTGGTTCTTGTTTCATTCCTGAGACCGAATACCTCACCGTTGCCGGTGGTTTGGCTAAGGGGTCCCACCTGTTCCCATACCGAACACAGCAGTTAAGCCCTTATACGCCGAAAGTACTTGGCTGGAGACGGCCCGGGAGGATAGGTAGCCGCCGGCTCCCTTTATGCAGGACAGCCTGTTGCATGAGACGACAGGCTGTTTTGCGTTTTTGGAGATTTCTTTATCCCGGCGCGTCCGGTTTGTAAATTATGGTTGGCAAGCGGAAGGCAGGGGGATATATTGGATGTATGGATTTTATCCATGGAGCGGACAAGGAAAAGAGGGAAGCGTATGCCGCAGAATATGCAGCGGTTTTTGGATGAGGACGGCAGGCTCAAACAGTGGCCCGCCAAGCAGGCCATGAAGGAAGAGGCCTGCGCGTATCTTGCGGCGAAATTTGACCCGGATACGGAGTATACCGAGCAGGAGGTCAACGCGATCGTCGCTTCCTGGCATACGTTCGGGGATTATTTCCTGCTCCGGCGCGCGCTGATCGAAAGCGGCTGTCTATGCCGCAAGCCGGACGGCAGCCGGTATTGGAAGAACAAAGAGAAACGGGACGGCATGGCTTAAGCCCTGCTAAAAGGCAAGGGCATTCACCGAACACGGAAGGACCGGCTTTTATGACCATTCAGGAATTTCAGAAAATAGAAGCATACATGCTCGATATGATGAAGGACAGTGCGCACGACCGGCACCATATTGACCGCGTATTACATTTTGCCCTGGATATCGCGGGGACCGAAACCGGCGCAGACATGGACGTGCTGCTGGCGGCCTGCCTGCTGCACGATATCGGGCGGGAAAGGCAGGCGGAAAATCCGGAGCTTTGCCATGCCGAAACTGGCGGGGACATGGCGTACGAGTACCTGCTGAAATGCGGCTGGAGCTTGGAGAAAGCCCGGCATGTGAAGGCCTGCGTCGCTTCCCACAGGTACCGCAGGAACAACGCGCCCGAAAGCATAGAGGCGAAGATTTTGTTCGACGCGGATAAGCTGGACGCGACCGGCGTCATGGGAATCGCCCGCACGCTGATATACGGCGGACAGATCGGCGAGCCGCTGTACATTCTGGACCAGGACGGGAACATACTTACCGAGGAGACGGACGCCGAAAGGACCACGTTCTTTCAGGAATACCATTACAAGCTGAAAAGGTTGTACGGCGCATTCTATACGGACAGGGCGCGCCAGCTTGCGGCGGAACACCGGAAAAACGCCGAGGCGTTTTATTCCGCCCTGTTTTCCGAAATCGACGGCAACCGGAAGGCGGGCGCAAGGAAGCTGCGGGAAGTCCTGACATAACCAATACATTTCGTCAAGATAGCCCGAGGGAGAGCCTTTGCTTATGCGCAGAGGGGGACGATACCCCCGGCAGCGGGCGGGATGCCCGCATTCCGCCGGGAAGCGTGGATTTGCTGCGGCGGCATGAAGGCATGCAGCCCTACTCTTTTTGCCGTTTTTACTGTATAATAAGCAAGATGTCATGAAGTTATATTTCCCAAGGAGGCATGCGCATGAGCTATGCGGACGGGCTGTTTATAGAAAATTGCCGGGATATTTTAGACAACGGGTTCTGGGACACGGAGCTTGACGTCCGGCCCAGGTGGGAGGACGGTACCCCCGCCCATACCGTCAAGCGCTTCGGCATCGTAAACAGATACAATCTCAAAGAGGAGTTCCCCATACTCACGCTTCGGCGCACGTATTTTAAAAGCGCCGTGGACGAGCTTTTATGGATCTGGCAGAAAAAATCCAACAACGTGCATGAGCTGAACAGCCGCATCTGGGACAGCTGGGCGGATGAAAACGGCAGCATCGGCAAAGCCTACGGCTACCAGCTCGGCGTCAAGCACCAATACAAGGAAGGCCTGTTCGATCAGGTGGACCGCGTGCTCTACGATTTGAAGCACAACCCGCAGAGCCGCCGCATCATGACGAACCTCTACGCGCACCAGGACCTTCACGAAATGAGCCTTTACCCCTGCGCCTACGGCATGACGTTCAATGTCACGGACAACACGCTAAACGCCATACTCAGCCAGCGCTCGCAGGATATGCTCACCGCGAACAACTGGAACGTCTGCCAGTACGCGGCGCTCGTGCATCTGTTCGCGGCGGCGTCCGGCCTGGAGGCGGGGGAGCTTGTGCATGTCATCGCGGACGCGCATATCTACGACCGCCATGTGCCGCTGGTGGAAGAGCTCTTAAAGCGGGAGCCTCTGCCCGCGCCCAAACTCGTATGGGACGGCACGACGGATTTTTACGCGTTTACCGTCAACAGCTTCCGGCTGGAGGGGTATCAGTTCCATCCCTTTGAAGCAAGCATTCCGGTAGCCATATAATTCCAAACATTCGTTATCAGGAGCCATTTATGAAACTGATTGCCGCGGTCGATCAAAACTGGAACCTTGGGCGCCGGGGGGAGCTTTTGTTCCGTATCCCGGCCGATCTCAAGCGCTTCCGCGCGCTCACTTCCGGCAACGTCGTCGTCATGGGCCGGAAGACGCTGCAGTCCCTGCCCGGCGGCAAACCACTCCCCAACCGCGACAGCATCGTGCTGACGCGGGATGCCATGTTCAATGCAGAGGGCGCGCACACCGCGCATTCTGTTGCGGAGCTTTTTGAACTGCTGCGCCGGCCCGCCTTTGCCGGGAAGGACGTGTTCGTCATCGGCGGGGCGGAGGTATACGCCCAGCTTCTGCCGTATTGCGAGAGCGCGCTCATCACGCATGTGAACGCCGTAAGGGAGGCGGACTGCGCCCTGCCCGACCTCGCGGCTATGGAATACTGGACCGTTGCGGAACGTTCCGAAGAGCAGGTTCACGAAGGTCTTTCTTTTTCTTACGTCACCTATCAAAACACGCGCCCCGTTATTCTGTAATCATTTTTTCTGACAGCCATACATATGATAAATGACAGATACACATCAGGGTGTATTGACATTTGCGCGCGCTTTGGTACAATGCCTATGGAGTTAGTAAAAGCTAACACGGAACGGAGCATACGCATGGGAAAGACGCTAGGGGAACTGCTGCCGGGGGAATCCGGCGTCATCAGCGCGGTGGGCGGCAAGGACGCGCGCATCAGGCAGCGCCTGGTGGATATGGGCATTACCCCGCTTACAAAAATACTGGTACGAAAAACCGCCCCTCTGGGCGACCCCATAGAGGTGCATTTAAGAGGGTACGATCTTTCGCTGCGGCGGGAGGACGCCCTGTCTATCGAGCTGTTTGACCCGGCGGAGGAAGAAGCGGCCCTTGCGCGGGAGCGCGCGGAGGACCGCCTGCGCATGAAACACGCGGAGGCGCTGCTTTCGGGCCACCGCACGGTAAGCGACCGCCCCGCCCATGAGCGCGCCATGCGGCTGACGGAGTGGGTCGTGTCCACGCAGGGGGAAGCGCCCAAGACGCCCCCCTCCCCGTGCGAAGGCTGCCCGCGCCATGAAAGGCGGAAGGCAAGGGACACGCGGCGCGCTTTGAAAGGCCCCTGCGGCCCGCACGCAAAAGAGCAAAAGGCCGTGAAACTTGCGCTTGCGGGCAACCCCAACAGCGGCAAGACCACGCTGTTCAACGCCATGACCGGCTCGCGGGAATATGTGGGCAACTGGCCGGGCGTAACGGTGGAAAAAAAGGAAGGCCGCCTGCGCGCCCACGGGCAGGAGATGCTATTGGTGGATTTGCCGGGCATCTACTCGCTTTCCCCGTACTCGCTCGAAGAGGTTATCGCGCGGAACTATATCATAGAAGAACAGCCCGACGCCATCATCAACATCGTGGACGGCACCAACCTGGAGCGCAACCTGTACCTGACCGTACAGCTGATGGAGCTCGAGCGCCCAATGGTGCTGGCGCTCAACATGATGGACGAGGTGGAAAAAAGCGGCGACCGTATCGATGTAAAACGGCTTTCCCTGGAGCTGGGCGTGCCCGTCGTTCCCATCAGCGCCCGTACGGGCGAGGGCGTGAACGAGCTTTTGAAGCAATGCGAGCTGCTGGTGGATATCATACACGAGCAGGTGCATTGCCGCAATTTTATCGAGCCGGACGACGTATACGACGATGTGACGCACGCCGCGCACCACAGGATCGGCGAACTTATAGGCGAATATGCGTTAAAGGCGGGCATCCCCGCGCATTGGGCGCAGATGAAACTGCTGGAAGGCGACGCCCTGGTATTGGAACAGCTGCAGCTTTCACCTTTCGTGCGGGAGGAGATCGATCAGGTCGTACGCACATACGCCGGGGCGGACGAGCGGTTCGACAGCGGCACGCGCGTGGCCGAAAGCCGGTACCGCTTCATTTCCCGGGTAATTTCGGCAGCGCTCACAAAAAAGCGCGGGGCGGGGGAGAGCAGCATATCGGACAGGATCGACGCCGTGCTGACCCACAAGTATTTCGCGCTGCCGGTGTTCCTGCTGATTATGCTCCTCATATTCCTGCTGACGTTCGGCAGCGTGGGCGCCTGGCTTTCGGACCAGGTGGAGGCGCTCATTTCCGGCGGGCTTTCCCCTTTCGTCCGGGGCTGGCTCCTCTCCATGGGCACATCGGGCTGGCTCGTCAGCCTGATCTGCGACGGCATCATCACCGGCGTGGGCGGCGTGCTGACGTTCCTGCCCCAGATCGCGCTGCTGTTCCTCTGCCTTTCCTTGCTGGAGGACAGCGGCTACCTTTCCCGCACGGCGTTCATTATGGATAAGCCTCTGCGCCGCATCGGGCTTTCCGGCAAATCCTTTATCCCCATGCTGATGGGGTTCGGCTGCACCGTGCCCGCCGCCATGAGCGCGCGCACCATGGAAAACGAAAAGGACCGCCGCATGACGATATTCCTGCTGCCGTTTATGAGCTGTTCCGCCAAGCTTCCGGTGTACGGGCTCATCGCGGGGGCGTTCTTTTCCCGCAACAGCGGCCTTGTGGTGTTTGCGCTCTATGCCCTGGGTATGCTTTTTGGAATACTGACGGGCCTTTTATTCAAAAAAACGCTGCTGCGCGGGGCAAACGCCCCGTTCGTTATGGAAATGCCGCCCTACCGCCGCCCGCAATTGAAGAACACGCTGCAGCATGTGGGGGAGCGCGTGGAGCACTTTCTGGAGAAGGCGGGCACCATCATACTGGTGATGAGCATACTGCTCTGGGTGCTGCAGACGTTCGATTTCCGTTTTGTCATGGTGGAGAATGCCGCGGACAGCATACTGGGCACGCTCGGCGGCTTCATCGCCCCCGCGCTCAAACCCCTGGGCTTTGGCACCTGGCAGGCCGCGGTATCGCTTTTGACGGGGTTTGTCGCCAAGGAGGCGGTGGTCGCTTCCCTGAGCATGTTCTACGGCTTTTCCGCGGGCGCCGCGCAAGGCGTGGTGCGCACGGCGCTTTCCTCTACGTTCACGCCGCTTTCGGCGTTCAGCTTCCTTGTGTTTGTGCTGCTGTACGTGCCCTGCATGGCGGCGGTCGCCACCATGCGCAGGGAATTGAACAGCGGAAAGTGGACGGCGTTCATGGTGGCATATCAAATAGGCGTCGCGTATGTCGCCGCGCTGCTCGTGTATCAACTGGGCCTGCTGTTCGGGCTGTAACCCGGCGTCCGCATGCTTCGCGGGAAAACTCTCCTTGTCGCTTTGCGCCGTTTATAGTAATATAACAG
>DATMXR010000184.1:0-12568 GCA_035561315.1 Feifaniaceae bacterium | reverse complement strand
CGCCCACGGAGGCGCCCGCCCCCGAGCCCACCGAAGCCCCCAAGACTCCCGTCCAGCTTGTGGTCGTGACCTCTTACGGCGGGGACGACGGCAACCGCCAGAATTACCTGGCGGGTATCGACGCCTATGAAGCCGCCACCGGCAACGAAGTGCTCGACGGCTCCGCCACCTCCAACGAGGAATGGAAGGCCAAGGTCATGACGGACTTTGAAACCGGCGCCGAACCCGACGTGCTCTTCTATTTCACGGGCGTTGACTCCAACAAGATCGTGGAGGCCAACAAGGTCGTCTCCATCGACGAGGTCCGCGCCGAATTCCCGGATTACGCCTCCAACATGAAGGATTCCATGCTGCAAGCTTCCCCCGCCGACGGCAAAAAGTACGCCGTGCCCGTAAACGGCTACTGGGAAGGCCTGTTTGTGAACAAGAAGGTGCTTGCGGACAGCGGCGTGGCCGTGCCGGGCGCCGACTATACCTGGGAGCAGTTCCTCAAGGATTGCGAAGCCATAAAATCCAAGGGCTATACACCCATCGCCGTTTCCCTGCAGGAGGTCCCGCACTACTGGTTTGAGTTCGCCATATTGAACCACGGCAGCGTCGCGAACCATACGGCGCTCCCCGCCAACGCGACCGACGAAGTGGCTACCAAATGGGCGCTGGGCCTTGACGATATCACGGCGCTCTACAAGGCCGGCTACCTGCCCAAGAACACCCTGACCGCAACGGACGCCGAAACCGTGCAGCTGATGGCGGACAATCAGGCCGCGTTCCTGATCGACGGCAGCTGGAAGATCGGCTGGTTCGTGGACAACGCCGCGAATATCGACGACTTCACCGTGACCTATGTGCCCGGCGCGGGCGAGCGCAAGGCGACCGACATCATCGGCGGCCTCTCCATGGGTTATTACATCACCCGCAAGGCGTGGGACGATCCTGTGAAGCGCGAGGCCGCGGTGCAGTTCGTAACGGCCATGACCACGGACGAATTGGTAAGCGCGTTCGGCGCCACCGCCATCACCGCGCTCAAGAACGGCACCGTTCCGCCCGCGGACGCCAACAACCTCGTGAAGGACGCGCTGAATATGACAAAGGGCGCCACCGGAATCTCCGGGGCGGCGCAGGACGGCCTGAAGGCGGAAGGGCGCGCGGATCTGTTCGCCAACGTCAAGAACATCGTGGAAGGCAAGATCACCGCGGCCGACGCCATTACAAGCGCCCTTTCCAAGTAATAAAAGCGCCGTAACAACGCGCTCCATCAGAAGGGGTATTTAAAAAGCGGGGCTGCCCGGGCACACCCGGGCAGCCCTTTAAGCCTAAGTTAGAGGATGACGACATGAACAATACCTCCACCATATTCAAAAAAAAGTCCCCGCTGTTCTTGTTCCTGCTTCCCGCGCTTCTGTTCCTTGCGCTGTACCTGTTTTACCCGTTCGTGATGAACATCGTCAACAGCTTTTCCCACATTTCCGGCCTGGGCACGGCCGCCGAAGGGATCAACGACCCGTGGTACCTCAACTACGAAAAGCTCTTTCTCGACCCGCAGATGGGCACGGCCATCAAAAACAGCCTGCTGCTGATGGTCTGCACCGTCGTGTTCCAGGTGGGCATCGCGCTCATACTTGCGCTTTTGGTAGACAATATCCGGCGCGGGCACGAATTCTTCCGCACGGTGTACTTTTTCCCCATCGTCATCAGCGCGACGGCGCTCGGCCTTTTATTCAACCTCATATTCCTCTACAACGGCGGCATGCTCAACCAGCTGCTCCAAAAGGTGTTCGGCCTGACCGAATTTATAGACTGGAAGGATGAAAGCCATTATCTGTTCACCATGTTCTCGCCCGTGATGTGGCAGTACGTGGGGTTCTATTTCGTCATCATCATCACGGGCCTGAACAACATTTCACCCGAGATTTACGAGGCGGCGCAATTAGACGGCGCAAGCGGCTGGAAGCGCGTGCGCTATGTGACGCTGCCGCTTTTGCACAACGTGCTCGTTACCTGCCTGGTGCTCGCCGTCACCGGCGCGCTCAAGACGTTCGACCTCCCCTGGGTCATGATGGGCGCCGGCATTCCCATGGATAAATCATGGCTGACGGGCACGTATATGTATAACCAGACGTTCCTCCGCGCGGACGTGGACTACGGCTCCACAATCGCCATCGTGATCGTGGTGCTGGGCGTGGTTATTTCCAAGCTGGTCAACACAGTATTCAAGGAAAAGGATTATTAAAATGGAACTGCAGGCAAACACGAAGCCCGTCCGAACGCGCCGCCGCTTCTCGTGGTCCAGTGCGCTCACATACGTTCCGCTGAGCGTCTGGGCGTTCACCACCATATACCCGTTTTTCTGGGTCATCATCAATTCCTTCCGCGTCCGGGGCGAGATCCGCTCGGACAGCTTTTCCATCCCGTGGCCGTGGCTGCCCTCCTTCACGCTGGAGAATTACACGACCGCGTTTGAACGCGCGGATATGGTGACCGCCTACCGCAACAGCCTTTTGATTTCCGTCACGGTTACGCTCGTCGTGGTGGTGCTGGCGGGGCTTGCCGCATACGGCATGGTTCGCTATGAGTTCAAGGGCAAAAAAGCGCTCCACTCCCTCATCATCGCCAGCATGATGTTCCCGGTGTTTTCCACGATCATCCCGGTGTTCCGCATGGAGGTCGCATTGGGGCTTGCGGGCACCACCAACACGTGGCTCTCGCTTCTTGCGACGGCGCTGCCGCAGATCGCGGGGAATTTATCCTTTGCCATCGTGGTGCTGATGGGTTTTATACGCTCCCTGCCCGTGGACATGGAGGAGGCGGCTTATCTGGACGGCTGCAACGTGTTCCAGATCTATTTCAAGATCGTCATGCCGGTGGCGCGGCCCTCGTTTGCGACGGTGGCGATATTCTCCTTTTTATGGTCGTACAACGACCTGTTCACGCAGATGTTCTTTTTGCGGCTGCCCAACCAGAGGACGATCACGCTGCTGTTAAACGAAATCAGTTCCCAGGCGGGCGTCAACTACGGCTTTATGGCGGCGGCGGTGGTCGTGGTGGTCATCCCCGTGGTGCTGGTGTACATCCTGCTGCAGAAGAACATCATCAAGGGGCTGACGGCCGGGGCGATCAAGGGGTAAATCTTTCATACGGGGGCTTTGCCCCTGACCCCACTCAAGGGACACGTCCCTTGAGAATCCCTTTGGTTTTTAGGGCCGTTACGGCCCTAAACGGAGGTTTGGGGGGACGTAGCCACGCGCCGCCTGTGGCGGAAGAAGCGCGGCGCAGTCCCAGCGAGCAAGGGAGCATATGCGGCCATTGCGAACTGTGGGGCCAGAGCCTCCAAACGTACCATTTAGCATTAAAGTCATGCATCTTTCCCGCGGGAAAGATGCATTCATATGTGGTAAACTGTGTGTGGAGGTGGACGTATGTGGAAGGTCGCGCTCATTGACGACGAGGAGATCATCGTCGAAGGCCTGCGGCGCATCGTGCCCTGGGAACGCTACGGCTGCGAGGTGGTCGCCGCCGCATACAACGCCGCGGAAGGCGAGCGCGCCATCCGCACTTATGCGCCGCACATCGTGGTGACGGACATCAAGATGCCGGACGCGGACGGGCTTACCATGCTGGCGGGGCTAAAGAGCGAGTTCCCGGACATGCAGGTGATCGTGCTTTCCGGCCACAGCGATTTCGCGTACGCACAGCAGGCCATATTTTTAGGCGTACGCCGCTTTTTGCTCAAGCCCTCCAAAATGGAGGAAATCGAGGAAGCCCTCCTCTGCGCAACAACGTATTTAAGCGGCAAAGGCGGGGACGCCGGGCAGGAGGAGGCTGCGGAGCAGGCGCTTTTGGGCGCGGGCAGCTATGTGGTGCGGCAGGCGGCTTCCTATATGGAGGAACACTTCGCCGAGCGGCTGACGCTGCAGACGGTGGCGGAGCACTGCTATGTGTCCCAATGGCATCTTTCCAAGCTCCTGAACAAGCATGCGGGGCAATCCTTCTACGATCTGTTGAACGCCATCCGAATCGGCCGCGCGCGGGAGCTTTTGAAGGACCCGAGCCTGAAGATCAGCGAAATATGTGAGCGGACGGGCTACGCGGATACCGCGCATTTTGCGCGGGTATTCAAGCGCATCACGGGCATGAGCGCGAACGAATACCGCAACACCGTATGCTGCTTCAAGGCGCGGCCCCAGCAATAGCGGCCCGAAAAACGGCGTCGGCAAAACCCGACAAGCAGAAGCAAATAATCGCAGCCTGAGCACTTTTGAAACGGACGGGCCGCGATTTATACTTTATGTGGATATCATAAAGGGCTTTTGCCTTACTACCAAAACTGCCGGAGGAACGCATGCAATACGGCCATTTTGACAGCGGCGTCAAAGAGTATGTCATAGACCGCGTGGATCTTCCCGTCTCCTGGACCAACTACATCGGCACAAAGGATATGTGCGGCGTGTTCAACCACACGGCGGGCGGGTATCTGTTCTGTAAATCCCCGGAATACCACCGCATCACGCGCTTCCGGCCCAACGGCGTGCCCATGGACGGCCCAGGGCACTACGTATACCTGCTCGACGACGAAACGGGCGAATACTGGAGCATTTCCTGGCAGCCGGTGGGAAAGCCGCTCGAAAAAGCGCGCTATTCCTGCCGCCACGGCCTTTCCTATACCGTCTATACCTGCGAGTATAACGGCATCCGCGCCACGCAGAAGCTTTCCGTGGCGATGGACGACCCCGTGGAGATCTGGGACATTACGCTCGCCAATATGAGCGGCAGGCCGCGGAGTATCAGCGTATTTTCCTACTGCGAATTTTCGTTCCACCACGTCGCCATGGACAACCAGAATTTCCAGATGAGCCTGTACGCGGCGGGTTCCCGCTATGAGCAGGGCGTTATCGAGCACGACCTCTATTACGAGGAGGACGGCTATCAGTTCTTTACCGCAAGCTTCGCGCCGGACGGCTTCGACTGCCTGCGGGACAGCTTTATCGGCCCCTACCGCACGGAGCGCAACCCGCTTGCGGTGGAGCGCGGCGCATGCTCAAACAGCTTTGAAAAGGGCGGCAACCACTGCGGCGCGCTGCACAAGAAATTCGCGCTGGATGCCGGGGAAACGGCGCGCTTTTTCTTCCTGCTGGGCGAAGGCAAAGTGGAAGCGGGCGTCAAAATGCGCGAAACCTACGGGAATGCGGGGGCCGCGGACGCGCAGGGGAAAAAGCTCGCGGCGTTCTGGGAGGAAAGGCTTTCCCGTTTGCAGGTAAACACCCCCAACCCCGGCATGAACGAGCTTATCAACGTCTGGACGCTGTACCAGAGCGAGATCAACGTCCTGTTCTCCCGCTTTTCCTCCTTCATAGAGGTGGGCGGGCGCACGGGGCTAGGCTACCGCGATACCGCGCAGGACGCCATGACCATCCCGCACGCGGAGCCGGAGGGCTGCAAGCTGCGCATCCTGCAATTGATGCGGGCGCTGACCTCGCACGGTTACGGCCTGCACCTGTTCGAGCCGAGATGGTTTGAGCCGGAGGAGGAAAAGCCCTTCAAATCCCCCACCGTCATCCCGGCGCCGGAAAAATCGAGCTATGTCCACGGCATAAAGGACGCCTGCTCCGACGACGCGCTGTGGCTTATCGGCGCGGTGGTCAACTATGTGAAGGAAACCGGGGATTTTGAACTCCTTTCCGCCGTGCTTCCTTGCGCCGACGAAGGCGAGGACACCGTATATGGCCACCTCAAGCGGATCCTTTTGTTCACCGCGCGTGAAACGGGGCCGAACGGCATCGCGAAGGGCCTGCGTGCGGACTGGAACGACTGTTTGAATCTGGGCGGCGGCGAAAGCGCCATGGTCAGCTTTTTGCATTACTGGGCGCTCAACCAGTTCGTGGAGCTTGCGGAGTACCTCGGGCGCAGGGAGGACGCGGATTACTTTTCCGCCATGGCCCGGGACGTTAAACGCCGCTGCGAGGACGTCCTCTGGGACGGCGCGTGGTATATCCGCGGCATCACGGCGGACGGGCGCAGAATAGGGACCTCCGGGGATAAAGAGGGCAAGGTGCATCTGGAGAGCAACGCCTGGGCGGTGCTCTCCGGCGCGGCCTCTCCCGAGCGTGGCAGGCTGTGCATGGACGCGGTGCGGGAGTACCTCTTTACGGAATACGGCCTGATGCTAAACGCCCCGCCCTATACCACCCCCGACGAGGGCATTGGCTTTGTGACCCGCGTGTACCCGGGCGTGAAGGAAAACGGCGCGATATTCTCCCACCCCAACCCGTGGGCGTGGGCGGCGGAGTGCATTTTGGGCCGCGGGGAAGCCGCAATGACGTATTACGACGCGCTCTCCCCCTACAACCAGAACGACAAAATCGAGATCCGGCAGGCCGAGCCCTATACCTACTGCCAGTTTGTCATGGGGCGCGCGCATACGGCGTTCGGCCGGGCGCGGCACCCGTTTATGACGGGCAGCGCGGGCTGGGCGTATTTGAGCGCCACGCAGTACATGCTGGGCATAAAGCCGGGGTTTGAGGGGCTTACGGTAGACCCCTGCATCCCGAAGGGCTGGAAGGTCTTTTCCGTCACGCGCGTGTATCGCGGCGGGACGTACCGCATAAGGGTCGAAAACCCGCAAGGCGCAGAAAAGGGCGTGAAGTCCATTATGGTCGGCGGGCGGCGGGTGGAGAGCATCCCGCTGCTCAAGTGCGGCGAAGCTTGCGATATCGCAGTCGAAATGGGGTAACACTATGATTAGGTTCGGAACGGGCGGCTGGCGCGCCATCATCGCGGATGAATTTACAAAAGCCAACCTGCAGCTTTTAATAAGCGGCCTTTGCCGCATGATGCGGGATGAAGGAAAGGCCGAAAAGGGCGTATGCATCGGCTACGACCGGCGCTTTTTATCCAGGGAGGCCGCCATGTGGGCCGCCGAGGTGTTTGCGGGCAACGGCATCCTGTGCAGAGTTTTGGACCGCGAGGCCCCCACCCCGCTCATTATGTACACCGTGAAGCTCTACTCCCTGGAGTACGGGCTCGCGATCACCGCCAGCCACAACCCCGCCATTTACAACGGCGTAAAGCTGTTTACGTCCGGCGGGCGGGACGCGGATGAGATCGTAACGCGGAAGCTTGAGGACTATATCGACCGGGTGCAGGAAGTCAATACGCTCCCCTACGCGCAGGGCCGCGCGGCGGGGCTGGTTGAGGAGATCAACCCGCAGAACGCGTATATCGACAGCATACTTTCCCTGGTGGATGTGGAGGCCATCAAGTCCGCGCGGCTGAAGATCGCGTTCGACCCGATGTTCGGCGTGAGCCAGACGAGCCTTCGGACCATACTCTTAACCGCGCGCTGCGAGGTCTACGCCATACACGAGCGGCACGACACGCTCTTTGGCGGCAGGCTCCCCGCGCCCAATGTGGATACGCTGACGTCTTTAAGCAGCTTCGTGCTGGAAAACAACTGCGACATCGGCATCGCCACCGACGGCGACGCGGACCGCATCGGCGTGATCGACGACAAAGGCGAATTCGTGCACCCCAACCATCTGCTTGTGCTCTTATACTACTACCTCATGCAGTACCGCGGCTGGCGCGGCCCGGTGGTGCGCAACAACTCCACCACGCACCTGCTGGACCGTGTGGCGCAGGGGTATGGCGAGGTCTCCTACGAGGTGCCGGTGGGCTTTAAGCACATCTCCTCCAAAATGGAGGAGGTGGGCGCCATCATAGGCGGCGAATCCTCCGGCGGCCTGACCGTAAAGGGGCATATACGGGGCAAGGACGGCATATACGCCGCCGCGCTGCTCGCGGAAATGATGGCGAAGACGGGCAAGCGGCTCTCGGAACTTTACCGGGAAATCACGGACCGGTTCGGCTCCGTCTACACCGCGGAAGCGGAAGTTATACTCACCCCTAAACTCAAAGAGGCGTTAAGCCGAAGATTATTGGAGGAGAAGGAGCTTCCGCGCTTCCCGTTTGAAATACAGAAGGTCTCGTACCTGGACGGCTGCAAGGTCTATTTTGCGAACGGCGGCTGGGCGGTGGCGCGCTTTTCCGGCACGGAGCCGCTCTTGCGGCTGTGCAGCGAAATGTCCTCCGAAGAAGACGCGCAGACGTGCATCCGTTTGTTCCAAAGCATATTGGAAGGGGTGGCGGCATGAAAATCATAAAGATGCCGGATTATTACGGCATGAGCAGGCAGGCTGCGAACATACTTTCCGCGCAGGTCATCATGAAGCCAAGCAGCGTGCTCGGCCTGGCTACGGGGAGTACGCCGGTCGGCGTATACAAGCAGCTTGTGGGGTGGTACAGGAAGGGCGATATCGATTTTTCGCAAACGCGCACCGTCAACCTGGACGAATACTGCGGGCTTTCGCCCGAGCATGAACAGAGCTACGCGTATTTCATGTGGGAGCACCTGTTTTCCCACATCAACATCAAAAAGGAAAACGTGCATCTCCCCAACGGCCTGGAGCCGGACGAAAAAAAAGAGTGCGCCCGCTACAACGCGCTTTTAGAGGCGCTTGGGTTTATCGATCTGCAGCTATTGGGCATCGGCCACAACGGGCACATCGGCTTTAACGAGCCGGGGCACGCCTTCGCGCTCGAAACCCACCGCGTGAAGCTGAGCGAAAGCACATTAAAGGCCAATTCCCGTTTGTTTGAAGACATCGCGGACATGCCCCGCTTCGCCTACAGCATGGGCATCAAATCCATCATGCAGGCGCGGCGGATACTCGTCATCGTTTCGGGCGCGGACAAGGCGGATATTATAAAGGCAGCGTTCACGGGCGAGGTCTCCCCCGCCGTTCCCGCCTCCGTTTTACAGCTCCACCCCGGCGTCACGCTGGTGGGAGATGAGGCGGCGCTTTCAAAGCTGTAGGAACATTATATCAGACGCAGAAAAGGCCGGGAAACCGGCCTTTTTTTTGATTTATGCGTTCTGTGTGCGCGCGATATCGGTATTGTCCTTTGTCCGGTCGGTCAGCGCCTGTACGGGGTTGGGGCCGACTTCCGCGCGGTAATCGGTATTGAACTGCTGCTGGTGCCGGTAGATTACCTTATGGCTGGCCACCGCGTGGACGTCGTGGTTCACCCGGTTCTGGAAGGTAAAGAACTCGTGCGAGGGCGGGATTTTATTGACGTCCGCGTAATCCTCCCTGTCGGCCGTAAGGAGTATCTGGGTATTTAGAATGTTGCGCACATAGTCCCGCGTATCGTGGAACTGCAAAAGCTTCGGGAACTCCCCGCCGGGTATGACGGACTGCCACTCCTTGTTCTCGTATTTTTGCAGAAGCTCCGCCGCCTTATGAAGCTGCGCGATCTCCTGCGTCAAATGCATTTCCCATACGGATTTCACGTTCGGGCAGAGCTCGTCCTGGTAGAACGAATAATAGAGGTAGCATTCCATATACTCGTGCATCAAGAGGCTTTCGAGCCACGTCGCGTTGGGATCGAGAAGCGAGCCGTAATGGCTCACGTGCTGCTCCTCGATCTGGGCGATTTCGAGGTAAAGCTTCCGCCCGAGGTCGTTCTGGTAGGTGTTGCCGATGTTCATATAAAAGTTCATGGTCTGCTGCTCGCCCGCGGTGATGATAAGCGTGTTGAGCTTTGTCCGGATATCCGCGGTCTTGCAGTCGATATGCCGCTTGACGGAGTCATACGGGTGCCTGTGCTCCGCGATCGTCGGCCTGCCCGGCGTAATTTCCACATAGCTTTTCACCAGGCCCTCCGCCGGGATGTTCGCGTCGAGGTCCAGAAGGTTCGCGTAGCGGTACAGGTGGTCAAAATCCTCCAGGAGCGCGAAATCGAGCGCCTGCTTCACGTATGGGTCCGGCTCGTTTTCCCCGAGCCAGGCGGTCAAATCCACCGCGACATGCTCGTAGCCGATCGTGGTTTCAAGCGCCGTTTCGTCTATGGGCTTGAGCCAGTTGATGTGCTTCTGCTGCAATTGCTCCACCCTGCGGGACAGCGCCACCTCGCGCCGCACGTCGTTGTCCGTGCAGTGGCGGTGGAGCTGGTGCTTGAACATCACGCTTTCCACCTCGATGCCGTTCATCAGTATGATGCGGACCTTGGTATAGGGGTCCACCGTGCGCTTGTCATACGGCTTCGGGCAGACGGCGGACCAATCCATGATTCCCTCGAATACGGGTACGGGCTTTTCCAGAAATGGATTCATTGTAAGAACACTCCTTCATGCCTTTTTTGTCCTGGTTAATCTGTCCAAAACTGCGCAGACTATGTAAAAATCAGGCATTTTGGCGCAGGAAGGACTCAGTTTTTTGAATACAGCCATCGGAACGCACGTGACAAGGCAGGACGCGTGGGACAAGGCGGCGGGCCGGGCCGTTTATACGGACGACCTTCCGGGGAACGGTACTGCGTTCGCGCGGCTGCTCACAAGCCCGCACGCGCACGCGAATATCGAACGCATCGATACAAAAAAGGCGGAGGCGCTGCCCGGCGTGCTGGCCGTGCTCACAGGATATGACTGCCCCAGCATGGTTGGGCCGCTGCTGCAGGACCGGCCCATACTGGCGCGCGAAAAGGCGCGCTACGCCGGGGAACCGGTGGCGCTTGTCGTCGCGCGGGAGGAAAGCATCGCCGCGCGGGCGTTGGGATTGATCGAGGTTGTCTATACGCCGCTGCCGCTGTCGCTGACGCCATCGCAATCCCTGAATGCGGACGCCCCGCGCATCCACGAAAACCCAAAGTCGTACCGGTGGGTCAAAACGGATATTTACCCCGTGGAGAACAGCAATATCGCAAGCGAATACCGGATATTAAAAGGCGACGCGAAGAACGCGCTCGCTATGAGCGGCATCGTCATTACCAAACGGTTTTTTCTCCCCCCTTCCGCGCACGCGGCCATGGAAACACATTGCGCCGAGGCGGAAATCAAGGCGGACGGCACGGTGGTAGTATCCACCTCCTCCCAGGCGCCGTACGCGGTGCGCGCGCAGCTTGCAGAAACATTCGCGCTGGAGAGCGGGAAAATCGAGGTCAGAACGCCGTTCGTGGGCGGCGGCTTCGGCGGCAAAGCGCCGGTGGCGCTTGAATACCTGGCGTATCTCGCGTCGAAAAGGCTCAACGGGCAGAAGGTGCGCGTCACCCTCCCGCGCGAGGAGGAATTCCATACCGTGCCCTGCCGCATGGGTCTTGAGGCGGAACTGACGCTGGGCGCGAACCGGGAGGGCGTATTGCAGGGGGCAGAGCTTTGCTATTGGGTGGACTGCGGCGCCTACAGCGACAGCGCGCCCTATATGGCGAAAGCCATCGCCGCGGACTGCACGGGGCCGTACGATATCCCGCATGTACTCTGCAACGCGTATTGCGTATACACCAACCATACGTTCGCCACCTCCTACCGCGGGTTCGGGCACGATTCGCTGACGTTCTGCGTGGAGCGGACGATGGACGCGCTTGCAGGAAAGCTTAATATGGACCCGCTCGTGCTGCGGCAGAAAAACGCCATACGCCCCGGCGGGGAAACGCCCACGCAGGTCGCCGTCACCGGCGGCAATACCGGCGACCTTCCCGCTTGCCTCAGAGAGCTCAAATCCCTCGCGAACTGGGAAAGCGGCAGGGTCGTCCCCGTCAAGGAAAACACGGTGCGCGCGCAGGGAACGGCCTGCTTCTGGAAGTGCGAGGTTCCGCCGCCCAACGCCGTTTCCGGCGCGCTCGTCACCCCCAACCCGGACGGCAGCTTCAACCTCAACACCGGGGTGGTGGAAATCGGCTCCGGCGGGCAGACGCTCCTGGCGCAGCTGTTTGCGGAAAAGCTGCAGATGGAGCCCAGCATGGTGCACGTTTCCTTTCCGGCGGACACGCGCTTAAACCCGGAGCACTGGAAGACCGCGGCGAGCATGACGGCACATATGGCGGGCAGCGCGGTCTGCGCGGCGGCGGACGATATCATATCGCAGTTAAAGCGCAACGGCGCGCTCGCGCTAGGCTGCAAGGAGGAGGAAATCGAGGTGGCGCACGCCCGGGTGTACCAAAAAAGCGCGCCGGAACAATTCATCCCGTTCAAGGACATCGTCAGCGGCTACCAGGCGAAGGACGGCTCTACCATGGGAGAGCCCGCGCTCGGGCGCGGGAGCTTCCTGTTCAAAGGATTGACGCCTCTGGACGAATTTTCCGGAAAAGGGCGGCCGGGGCCTTCCTGGTCGGTCGGGGCGCAGGCCGTGGAGGTGGAGGTGGATACAAAGGAATATACCTACCGTATACTCTCCGCGGCGACCGTGATGGACATCGGCCGCGCGCTTGACCCCGAGATTATGCGGGCCGTGATCGCGGGCGGCATGGCCATGGGGGTTTCCATGGCCACGCGCGAGGCGTTTGATTACGACGCGGAAGGGAGGCTGACCACCCCCACCTTGCGTACCTACAAGCTGCTGCACATCGGGCAGGAGCCGGAATATCGTGTGGGGTTTGTGGAAACGCCGGAGGAACATTCGCCCTACGGGGTGCGAAAATTCTCGGAGCACGGCGTCATCGGCATGCCCGCGGCGATCGCGAACGCGCTTTCAGCCGCGCTGGGCAAGCCTGTCGATACGCTGCCGCTCACGCCTGAACG
>DATMXR010000183.1:0-11500 GCA_035561315.1 Feifaniaceae bacterium | reverse complement strand
GTTCTTTGGGCGCGGCCTCCTTCAGGGCCGTCACGCGCAGGAACCGCGTGTACAGCTCCTCATAACAGGGATCGTTTTCGGGGAAGTACGCCTGCAAAGGGAACGAGCGCATCACAAGCTCCCGCGCTTCCCCGAGTGAGCTTAGTTCGCCCAGGCCCACAAGCTGCATGAGCGCGTTGCCGAGCGCCGTCGCCTCCAGAGGCCCGGCGTACACGGGCTTTTTCGCGACGGAAGCCGTCAGTTGGTTGAGTATTTCGTTGTTCGCGCCGCCGCCCACGATATGGATGACGGGCAGCGTTTCCCCCAGGGCAAATTCCAGCGATTCAAGCACGTAGCGGTACTTGCACGCAAGGCTTTCAAACACGCACCGCGCGGTCTCCCCCACCGTTTCCGGCGGCTTCATTTTTCGGGCGGCGACATATTCCCTGATGCGCGCGGGCATATCCGACGGCTGGTAGAAGCATTCGTCGTCCGGGTCGAACACGGGGCCGCAGGCGGGCGCCTGCGCCGCCAAAGCGGCAAGCTCCGCGTAGGTGTAGCGTTTGCCCCGCTCCGCCCAGCAGCGCCGGCATTCCTGTATGATCCAAAGCCCCATCACGTTCTTTAACAGCCGGATGGTATCTAAGACCCCGCCCTCGTTTGCAAGGCCGTGGTAGAAGGAGCGGGCGCTGATGAGCGGGCTGTCGCATTCCGTACCCACAATGGACCATGTGCCGCTGCTGATGTACGCGAACCTCCCCGAACGCACCGGCACCGCCGCCACGGCGGAGGCCGTATCGTGCCCGCCCACGGCGAACACGGGCAGGCCGTTGCCCTCTTCCCGCCCGATGTGCCCGATATTCGTTCCGGAGGGCACGATAGGCCGCAGCAGCCCCGCCGGAAAGCCGATCTTTTGGAGCAGCGGGTACGCCCAGTCCTTTTCCTTCGGCGCATACGCCTGCGAAACGCTCGCGAGCGTGTATTCCGTCTGCATCTCCCCGGTAAGGAAATAGCTGAGCGCGTCCGGCAGGAACAGAACGCTTTTGGCCACGGACAGCACCTCCGGCCGGTCGCAGCACATGTGCAGCCACTGGTAGAGCGTATTCATGCGGTTGAATTGCAGCCCCGTAAGCCGGTAGAGTTCCCGCGCGGAGATATATTCCCCCATCCGCTCCACCATGCCCAGCGTGCGCGGGTCGCGGTAGGTATGCGGAAGCTCCAAAAGCGCGCCGGTCCTATCCAGCAGCACATAGTCGTTGCTCATCGAGTCGATGCCGAGCGACGATACGCCGGACGCACGGGCCTTCAACAGCCCCTGCCGCAATTCGTCGTTCAGGTGCAGGATATCCCAGTAGAGCGCGCCGTTCAAGGATATGGGCCTGTTGATAAACCGGTGCAGCTCCTCAAGCGTCAGCCGCTCCCCGTCGAATGTCGCCAGGAACAGCTTGCCGCCGGAAGCGCCGATATCGCAGGGGATAACGGTACGCATCTTCATGGCGCGCCCTTATATCAGCTTGCCCAGCAGGTGGCACACGGCGTCCGCCTCCACGCGCTCCACCACGCTGAACGCCTGCTCTATGCTTTTGCCCACCGCTATGGTGCCGTGATAGGGCAGCAGCGCGCAAAGGCCCGTCTTTTTCAGTTGCTCCCTGCGTGGCTCAAAATACTCGTACGCGCTTTCCGCAAGCTCCATGCTGTAGGCCTTCGCCTGGTGCACCAGGCCGGTTTCGCCCATTTTGAGCGTCGCTTCGGTGAGCTGCGGCACGGGCTTGCAGGCCGCGACGAACACCATGGTATAGAACGGGTGCGCGTGTATGGAGCCGTTCACCTCCGGGATGTTCTTCAATATCAGCGCGTGCATGCGGCTTTCGCGCGAGACCGCGCCGGTGCCTTCGAGCACGTTGCAGTCAAGGTCCATCAGAAGCGGCTCTTCGAGCCCATAGCGGCAATGCTTGATCTCGCTCATCATGGAGGGGGTCACGAGCATGCGGTTCTCATCCACGCGCATGGCCAGGTTGCCGCCCGCGGCGTTGGTGAGCCTGCGCTCCCAGAGGTCGGCCGTCATTTCCAAAAGTTTTTTTCGTTCTGCCATGTATTGCATATCCTAAACCACCTTTTGTACGTTAATGGTATCTACAAGCGCAAGCACGCGCGCCTTGTTCAGGCCCACCGTGCGTTCGCTTTCCGCTTCCGCCCCGCCGCAGGCCGCGGCGAACCGGAGCGTGTCCTCCGGCGTCATGCCGCTGTGCATGCCGTAAAGCAGGCCGGAAAGGTACGCGTCCCCGCAGCCTATGGTGTTCTGCACCTTAACCTTGGCGGCGCTTACCTTATAATAGTGTGCCCCGTAGCGCACAATACTGCCCTCTCCGCCCATGGATACCGCGACGACGGAGATACGGTGCGGATTTAGGCTTTCGATCGCGGCGATGATCTCCCGCTCCGTATTGACAGGCAGCTTTGTCAGCTCCGCAAGTTCATGCACGTTGGGTTTTATGAGGTAAGGAGAGCGCTTGACGCAGTCCTCCAAGCTCTTTCCGCTTGCGTCGAGCAGGACCTTCGCGCCGTTTTGCTTCGCGGTTTCAAACAGCGCGGCCTGCAGGGATACGCCCTTGCCGTCCGTAAAATTCGACGCGTCCCCGGAAATGACCACATACGTTACGCCCGAAACCAGCTCCCGGTAAAGCGAGAGGAACGCGTCGAGCGTTTCCTTTGTAAGCTCCGGCCCCTTTGTGGAGATGAGCGTGCAGTTTTTTGCATTGTCGATGAGCGCGTAATTGGTACGGGTCTCGCCGCCCTCCGGCGTAAAAAAGCGGCAGGTAACGCCCGCGCCCTTGAGCACGCGCACCAGTTCCTCCCCGGTGCGGCCCATGGCGATGCCCGTCGCGGTGTTGGCCACGCCAAGATCCGCGAGGTTGTGGGAAATATGCGTGCCCTTGCCGCCGATGCAGCGCTCCGTGCGGACAACGCGGTTGGTCGTGTTGAATGCGAAGGAGTCTACAAACAGCATTAGGTCCATCGCGGGGTTGAGCGTAACGGTCAGAATCATGTTTGCTCCCTTACTATGCCCATATATTCGCATGGCCGCCCGCCCGAATTGGCAAGCGGCCATTCAAAGAAATACGCTGCGTTTCAACCGGCTCAGAAATATACGCGTTCCTTAAGCTCCGGGCAGACGAACACCTTGACCAGGCTCTTGTTGGCGCGGATCTCCTTGAGCGCGTCCTCCAGCTCCGAAAGCGGCACGGCCATGGAGAACATGGCCTGCGGCTTTATGACGCCGTACTCCAGAAGCCTTATGGCCTCACCCCAGTTGTTGCCTATGCCCGCGCAGGAACCGCTGACCTTCTTTTCGCCCAGGACAAACTCCTTGGGCTCGAGCGATATGGTCTGGCCCTCGCCCACGATGCCGAACGCCTCGAGCTTGCCGCCGCGGCGGAGCATTTTGAACGCCTGCTCGTACGTTTCCGGCGTGCCGACGGACTCGATGACAAAATCCACGCCGATGCCGTTTGTCAGCCGCCTGACTTCGGCCACGGGGTCGGCTACCTCGCTGATGTCAACGATATAGTCCGCGCCCATTTTCTTCGCCGCCTCCAACCTCGCCTTGCCGCGGCCTATGACGATAACGGGGGCGCAGGCGCGCGCCTTGGCCAAAGCGGCATGCAGGATGCCGAGGCCGCAGCCAATGATGGCGACGCTTGCGCCTATGGGCGCGTCCATGCGCTGCGCGGCGTGGATGACGGCCGTCAGGGGTTCCACAAACGCCGCGGTATACTCGTCCATGGAATCGGGCAGCTTATAGCAGTTTTTCCAGGGGGCTTTCACGTATTCCGCAAAGCCGCCGTCCGTATGGATGCCAAGCTGGGTGAACGTTTCGCATAGGAGGCCGTCCCCCCGGCGGCAGAAATAGCAGGTGCCGCAGGTGAGGCAGATGTCCACCGCGACGCGGTCGCCCACTTTCAGGCCTTTTGCGTTCTTGCCGACCTTCGCGACCTCTCCCCAGAACTCGTGCCCCGTAATCATGGGCAGCTTATCCGCGGCGTACTTGCCGGTGTAGATGCTCCAGTCCGAGCCGCAGATACAGCAGACCTTGATTTTGATGAGTACCTCGTCGTCATCGATCGCGGGGATGGGCACATCGGCATATTCCATTTGATAGGGCGCTTTGACGATCTGCGCCTTCATGGTTTCGGGCATTTTAAAGCACCTCCTCAATCCCTGGGGTTGTTGAATATCTTGTCCCGGCGGCCTTCGTAGGGCGCCTTGATGATAAGCGGCTTCAAATACGCCGCCACCTTTTCCACGCCGTCGCCCACGGACATGGTGACATCCTCATGCTCGTAGCTCAATACATAGTCGTAGCCGACCAGGGAAAGCTCGGTGATGATCTTCTTCCAGGGTACGCTGCCCCAGCCGGGGATGCGGAAGCGGAACGCGCGGTCCAGCCGCTGCCAGTCGCCCTGCATCAAAATGCCGCCGCGCTGAAGGTTGTGCTCCACGATCTCGCCGTCCTTCGCGTGGACGTGGAATATCCTGTCGCCCAGCTCGTCGATGAAGTTTTCCACCCTGAGGCCAAGATAAATGAGGTTCGCGGGATCCAGGTTAAAGCCCAGGCAGGGGTGGTTGTCCACCAATTCGATGGCGCGCCTGGCGGTGTGGATGTCGTAGATCATGTTGTTGGGATGCGGCTCCACGGCGAACTTCACGCCATACTCCTTGAATTTATCCAGTATGGGGATGAAAAGCTCCCGGAATTCCTCTTCCATTTTGCTCCAGCCGTCGGCGCAGGGGAACGGGAAGTACCTGCCCCAGTTGGTGACGCCGGTAAAGCCGTTGACGACGGGAACCTCCAGGGCGTTTGCCGCGCGGGCGGTCTTTAAGAGGTTTTCCGTGCCGTATTTGATCTTTTCTTCCTTTGTGCCTTTAAAGAGCTTATCCGTATCCTCGGTATGGGGCCCCAGTATCAGCAGGGAGTCCGCGTGGTTGGAGAGGCCGGAAATGGTGACGCCGTGGCTCAGAAGCATTTTTTTGAGCGCTTCCGCCTTGCCGAGCTTCAGGATATCCTCGCAGTCGAACTGCTCGCAGCCGCTGTAGGCGGGGATCTCCATCATTTCATAGCCGTGCGCCTCCATGATCTTCGCGACTTCCTCCAGGGACAGGTGCGCGTAGTTCGCCGCAAAAAAACCAAGTTTCATGTTCTTTCCTCCTGTTTCTTTCGCATTTCCTTAAATCAAGTGTGCTTTGCCTTAAGCTGGCCGAACTCTTTCCTGGTCTGCACCAGGACGTCCGTATAATGCTTGTTGTAGGTGCAGCAGCCGATCTCGCGCTGGCGGATTAAAAGCTCCAGGCAGTTGTCGCACACGGTGCACCACTTGATATCCGCCTCGTTGCCTTCGCGCAGCTTTTTTGGAAGGAACGGATCCGCAAAGCTCTGCCTGCCCAGCGCAAGCATATCCACCTTGTTTTCGGCGATGAATTTCGCGCCGTAGTGGAACATGCTGTTGTTTTCCGGCTCCACGGCCAGGATACCGTTCTTGCCGTTGCGGAACACGGAATAGTTGGAGCCGATGATGACGGTCTCCGGCTTGACTGCCTTTTTGAATTCCTTGGCCCAGGTGGTGTGCAGGAAAGCAAAATAAGCGGCTTTGCGCTCGGCCTGCGTGACGGAGGTGGTGATGGACGGGCTGCCGCCGGACTGTACGAAATACTGCGCGCCGCGCTCCTCCAGCCCCTTTAACAGCGCGATGGGCTCGGTGAGGTCGATGTTCGGGGAATCCGGGCCTTCCGTGCCAAAGCCGCCGGGGAAGGCTTCCCATGCGGAAACTTTAGAGCCTATGAGGAAATTCGGGTCGTTAATCTCCTTCTGCACGCGCTCATAGAGATCGTAGGCGAAGCGGCTGCGGTTTTCCCAGGAGCCGCCGTATTTCCACTTACGGTCGTTGTAGGGGCGCAGTATCTGGCAGCCCAAATACCCGTGGCACAGCTTTAAGTCCACGCCGTCCGCGCCCGCGTCGTACGCGATGCGCGCGGCCAGCACGAACTGATCCATGATGTGGTCCACTTCCTCTTCGCTCAAAAGCTCCCCGCCGAAGCCGGGCAGCGGCTTTACGGTAACGCGGCGGGAAAATTCGGGGTTGCTCAGTTCCCCGGAGTGGGTGAGCTGGAACACGAACAGCGAGTTGGGGTTCAACGCCTTCAGGTCGCGCACGAACTTTTCAAGCGGCTTGGCGTTTTTGGGCATGATGGAAAGCTGGTTGAGGCGGCTGCGGCATTCGTCCGTCACCGTGATGGCCTCCAGCGTCACCATGCCCGCTTCCCCTTTAAAGAGGTTGGAGTAGCGTTCCACCGTCAGCGGGGACGGGTTGCCGTTCGCATCCGCGTCCGTACATTCCATGGCCTGCACAAAAAAGCGGTTGGGGCTCGTACGGTTGCCGATGCGTATGGGCGAAAGAAGTATGTCTTTGTAGTTTTCCTGCATGATTGGTACCCTCTTTCTTGATTTTTTTGCGTCAAAACCGGTTGATCCAACAAGTCAGACCGCAATTTCCTTTGAATTTGTTATTTTAACGTATCAATATCCGTGGGCAGCGACGTCCGAAAAGAAGTATAAGCGAGTAACGGCCGTGCGGTCTTCCTGACGATAAAACAAGTGTATCTTATATTTTTGAACGTGTCAATCTCAAAACAACATTGTTCCGCCGGTTTTTTCAAACGGCGGTCGGAACGCTAGCGGATGGCGGCGTCGAGCCGTTGCGCCGCTTCCCGCAGCGCCTGCTCCGCGCCGCATTTGCCCGCCACCGTCCCGTGCACGGCTTCGCCGATGATGCTCTCCAATATGGCCTCGGAAACGCCTTCGCCCCTGCTGTTTTTCGGCATGCTGCGCCGCCGCGCCTGGTTGAACGCCTCTATGGCCTTTAAGTACCACGGGCAGAACGTGCCGAACTCGCTGTTTTTGTACACCGAGCGGTAAGGCACCAGCCGCCCCATGACGGCGTTGGGCACCGCCATTTCCTCCGAGCTCACCCATTTTAAAAATTCGGCGGCCTCCGGCTTATGCTCCGACCGGGGGCTGACGCCTATGGACCATCCGCCCAGCACCGAGCAGCCGTCGGGCAGCAGGTCGAACCCCACGCGGCCCACCACTTTGGAGAGGCTGCGGTCGTCAAGCAACGTGGTATGGTCGCTGTACATCACCATCATGGCGGCGTCGCCTTTTGCGAATACCTCCACCTGCTCGTCCCACCACATATCGGGCGAATTTGGATGCGCATACCGGAAGCTTTCCGCGTAGCCGGTGAGCGCCGCGACGCAGTTTTCGCTGTTTATGGTTGAAACGCCGTTTTCAAATACATTGCCGCCCTGCGCCCAGGCGCGCGGAAGAAATTCGCACACCGCGCCCGAGGAGTTCATGGCGCCCAGCGTGGTGCCGTAGAGCGTGGGGGATTCCGGGTTGAACCGGCGCGTAAAAAAGCGCGCGACGCGGTTGTATTCCTCCCACGTGCGGGGAACGGCAAGATCCTCCTTGCACCATTCAAAGTACATGCGCTGAAATTTCAGCTTCTCAAACAGGTCCTTCCGGTAGAACAGAAGCTGTGCCGTATGGCTGAAGGGCAGCGCGTACAGGCGGTCCTTAAAATAGCAATGCTCCCGCAGCACGTCCTCCGAAAACATATGGGACAGCGCGCCGTTATCGGGCAAAAGCCCGGTCAATTCCTGCGCATACCCGCCCAGCATCAGCTCCTTATACCACGCAAGGTCGAATGTAAACACGTCGTACGCGCCCGAAGGCACGCCGCGCTGGATCTCATTGAGCATATCGCGGTAGGGCCGGAGCGTGAACGCTACGTCGATGCCCGTCCGCTTTTTAAAATCCGAAACCAGGGACAATACCGACGCGCTCGACGGCGCGTCCTGCAGCAGGACGCGGATACGCCCGCCTTCCAGGCGCGCAAGCGGAGGAAGCGCCGCCCGCTTTTCCGCCTTGCCCCATATGACGATGCGTCTGCCGCCCTTATCCTGCCCTTCTTTTATGATTTCATCCAGAAGATCGAACGCGGCCTCGCCCATGGAGGCGTAGGGCAAAAGCACCCCGCCGTCGCATTCGCTGCGCGTCCAGTCCTCCGCGTCAAACGCGATCACCTCGGGCTTCGCGTCGCCTTCGGCCACCTCGAGCGCGCGCAGCACGCCGTCCGCCAGCCTGCGGCCGGAAACGTATATCACCTCCGGCGGCTCCGGGGCGTTCATCAGCCGGATGGCCGCGCGCATGGCGCTTTCCTTGTTGGCGTTCACGGCCTCCACGTAGCTGCTCCTGATATCCATTTTGGCTTTGTGGAGGGCGTTGAAATAGCTTTCCAGGCATTCCGCCTCAAAGGAAAACTCCTTGGGCCCTGTCACGATGGCGATGCGGCGCTTGCCCCTCGCCACCGTCGCTTCTATGCTCTTTCCGATCGCCGCCTTGACGTCCATGCATACGAAATTGAACGCGTTGGAGTTGAGCGCGCGGTGGATAAACACCAAATTCAGGCCGTTTTCCACGGCTTTTGTAAAGAATTCCGCATTTTCCGGCTGGCAGGTCATCAAAATAACGCCGTCGCTGTTGTACATCAGCGCCCGGTCCAAAGTTTCGCGCTCCACGCCGGGGTCGTCCTCCGTCACCTGGAGGTATACGGAATAGCCCTGCGCCGCCGCGCGCCGGTTGACGGCGTCGTACAGCTTGGCGTGCGCGGGCTCCGTGATATTGGAAAGCACCACGTCGATCCGGCCCGTATAGCTGGTCTTCAAATTCCGCGCGAGCGCGTTGGGCTTGTAGCCGAGCGCCTTTACGGCTTCCTCCACTTTGCGGATCTTATCGATGCTGACACACTTTGAACCGTTCAAAACATTGGAGACGGTACCGTGGGATACGCCCGCAAGCCGGGCGACGTCCTTCATGGTTGCCATTTCTTCACGTCCTTCGGGATAATATATGGCTTTCGTTACGAAATAAATTCAGCGTTGTCCGCTTCTATCGTACCATTCTTCCATGCGATGCGCAAGCCGTGGGTTTGAACGATTTTCCTATGCGGAAAACTTCCCCCTTGCGCTCCGGCGCCGTATCGTTTACAATTCACGTATTGGAACGTATCATTTGCTTTTATGTTTCGGCCATTGCAAAAATCTTATAATAGGAGAGGTGATTGGATGACCCCCACCGAAGCGGCGCGGCTGATCGATATCAGCGCGGTGCGCACGCACCATACCCTATCAGATATAGAAGAAGTCGTATCCATCGCACAGGAATACCGGTTTATCAACGTCCATACGCTTCCCTGCTGGACGAGTACGCTCAGCCATCTTTTACGCAACGACCCCGATATATTCGTGGGCGCGCCCGTGGGCTTCCCCGGCGGCGGGCATACCACAGAGGTCAAGCTGCTGGAGGCGCGCCGCCTGATCGAGGACGGCGTGCGCGAAATGGATATCGTGATGAACGTGGGCAAGTTCAAAAACGGGGAATACTCCTATGTGCTCGACGAGCTGCGCGCCGTCATCGCCCTTGCGCCGAAGAATGTGCTGACCAAGGTGATCATCGAGATCAACTGCCTGACGGACAGGGAGCTGGAGCATGCTTGCGCGCTTGTCATGTACTCCGGCGCGGATTTTTTGAAAACGGGCACCGGCTGGGTGCCGGGGGGCGCCAACATCGAGCGCATCGCGCGGATACGGGAGCTGACGAACGGCCGCGTCAAAATCAAGGCGGCGGGCGGCATCCGCACGCGGCAGGAATTCGACGCGCTTTTGGACATCGGCGTGGACCGCTTCGGCATCAACACCGCTTCGGCGCTCGCGATCGTCAAAAGCTTCGCGTGAAAGTGAGGACGAATCTATTGGAAAAAATCATCGCATATGACCTTGGCACCGGCGGCATAAAGGCCTCTCTGTTTACGGCGGAGGGCCTTTCGCTCGCGGACGCCTTTATGCAATACGACGCCGTCTACAAACCGGGCGGCGTGCACGAGCAAAAACCGGAGCTTTGGTGGGAAGGAATCGTCGCCTCCACCCGGCTGCTGCTGCAAAAAAGCGGCGCAAACGCATCCGATATCGCGGGCTTGAGCATTTCCGGGCATTCGCTGGGCGTGGTGCCCGTGGACAGGAACGGCAAATTGCTGCGGGACTATACGCCCATATGGTCGGACACGCGGGCCGCTTCACAGGCGCAGGCGTTCTTTGAAAAGATTCCGTATGAAACATGGTATAGGACCACCGGAAACGGCTTCCCCGCGGAATGCTACGCCGTGTTCAAGATCATGTGGTACCGGGACAACGAGCCGGAGCTCTACAAAAACGCATACAAAATACTCGGCTCCAAGGATTACTGCAACCTGAAGCTGACGGGCCGCATGTGCACGGACCATTCCTACGCCTCCGGCAGCGGCGTATATGATTTGAAGGCGCACGCCTATGTGGACGCCTTTATCGAGGCCGCGGGCGTAAGAAAAGAGCTTTTTCCCGAGCTTCTCCAGTCCCATGAGGTGGTAGGGACCCTAACGCCCGAGGCGGCGAACGCCCTTGGGCTTTGTGAAAATGTCCGCGTGGTGGCGGGCGGCGTGGACAATTCCTGCATGGCGCTGGGCGCAAAGGGCGTCAAAAACGGCCGCGCATACCTTTCGCTGGGCTCCTCGAGCTGGATCGCGGCGGTCGGCGACAAGCCGCTGCTTGATTTCCAATACAAGCCGTTCGTGTTCGCGCATGTGATCGACGGGCTTTACGCCTCGGCCACCAGCATATTTGCCGCGGGCAGCAGCTTCCGCTGGGCGCGGGACACGCTCTGCCCCGACCTTGTGGAAAAAGAGCGGGCCGGCGAACTCGCGGACGCGTATGATGAAATGAACCGCTTGGCGGCGCTCTCCCCCATCGGCGCGAACGGCGTGCAGTTCAACCCCAGCCTTGCGGGGGGTGCTATGATAGAGGAAACAAAGAACATCCGCGGCGGCTTCCTGGGGCTCAGCCTTGAGCACGACCGAAGCGATATGATACGCGCGTCCATGGAGGGCATCGCCTACAACCTGTATTACGCCATGACCATACTGGAAAAATACCAGGACAAGCTCCCGGAACTCCTGCTGGTGGGCGGCGGCGGCAAAAGCCCGTTCTGGCGGCAGATGTTCGCGGATATATTCGATATGGACATCGTCAAGACCAATATCGGCCAGAACGCCGCCTCCCTGGGAGCCGCCGCGCTCGCGGCCTACGGGCTTGGGTATTGGGACAGTTACGACAGGATCGACCGGGTGCACCAGGTGCGGGACATTGCGCGCCCGGACCCGGAGCGCGTGCGCGCGTACCGGCCTTACTATGAACGCTCCCGCCATGCGGCGCATCTGCTTGCGCTCTATGGCGATACATTCGGCGCAATGGGCTAGACGTTCGTGCCCCTGCCGCTTTATTTTGCGGCCCGGCCCCTCTTCCTTGCAGCGGGAGAGGGGCCTTTGTTATCTCAGGGTATAAAAACCGTTGACATGCAAATCGATAACAAATACAA
>DATMXR010000182.1:0-17331 GCA_035561315.1 Feifaniaceae bacterium | reverse complement strand
GTCGTGGTTTCATTAAATCTTGCCATCGTTTCTTCCTCACTTTCGTTATATTTGTTCTGCAGCGATTTTCACCAAACCCAGAAATTCGCTTGCCAAATGGATTTTATGACCGTCCACCAATTCCTGCGGTGTGCCCTGCGGGAAAAACACGGTGAGCAGCATTTCAATGCCATCGCAGGTATCCTTGATATAATGCGCCGCCAGCGTATGCATATCGGTGCCGTCGCCAAGCTGTGAATACCCGATTGTAAACGGCAGATAATCCGCATCTATTTCTATGGGGATTTGTATGTCCGGAGCGAACATAATCCGCATCAGGTTGGGACCGCCGAACATACCCATCCCTTCGAAGCCGGACGGCACAGTGTCTGTAAGCACATGTCCATAGTGCTCCGGGTTTGCTGCCAGAGAGGAATCGTCGCCGGCCATGGCCAGCATCAGACCTTCGCCTAAATCATCCATAGTGACTCCCGTGACCTTCATACGCGTAACGCATGGCAGGTACGGATCACCGTCCTTATAGTTGGAAACAATATCCTTCCACATCTTGTCGGTCTGCGCAATTTCGTCTTTATATAGTGCCAGAAGCCGGTCTGTTCCCTGCTCTACTTTTGTTTTGAGCGTAAGGCGCGCAGCGTCAGCCTTGCTCAAAAAATCAATGTCCGTGTAGGAAAGCGATTTCCCGTTGTCCGTAATGCTTGCGCCAAGATATTTCATCTCATGCAAAACATGTTTATTTCTCTCGAACTCAAACGCCTCGATCATTTCCTGCGAATAAGTATAGCCGTCAATCTCAAATTCCACCTTATAGTTCTTCATATAGTAGCTCCTTGTCATCTATAGTGTGCCCTGCTATAAAAACTATATCATTTTGATAACATAGAACAAGAGGGCGACGCGAGACATTATGAGGCATATTGTCTCACGTTGTATTCGGGGGCATCATGCGATACAATGTGTATCATGACAGAGACGAAAGAAACGGACAAAAGAACGATTGAAAATCAGCGGGTCAAAAAGGCCATTGAGGAAGCACTGTTTGCTTTGCTGAAAAAGAAACGATTTTCAGAGATTACCGTTTCCGATATCGTCAGGGAGTCCGGCGTGGCCAGAGCATCTTACTATCGAAACTTCGATTCGAAAGAGGCAATCATCGAATCCTACATGGACAGGCAACGCAGAGAGGTGGCACACGCAATCAGCTTTACCGAATCCTTCAATGATATCTTCAGCGAAGAAAAGCTGGTCGCCGCGCTGGAACACTATCTAAGGCAAAGAGACGATCTTCTGGCGCTATATGACAATGGCTTCGGAACCTTTCTTCAGGAAGATACAAACAGATTTGCGGAGCTATGCCTTGGTGATATGCCTCACAATTCTATTGAACGGTACAATCTGTACTTTATTTCCGGTGCAATGTTCAACACAACGGTACAATGGCTAAAAGGCGGCGCTATCGAATCGCCGCGCGTAATGGCCCGCGCATTTTTGCATCTGCTTTCATCAAACATTGCGAGCATGTGATTTTTCCTCTTTTCCATATCGCTCCATCCTATTGAAGTGCTTAAAATTTGAAGAAGCTCTCTATTCTGCAGAGATTGGGATTGTAAGCTTCAGACTTTTTCCGGATGGAGCGGACCGCGGTCAACAACCTCCGACAAACGGCAATAATGGCTTTCTTGTGTCTACAACGCTTTTTGACAGAGACGGTTTTCACAGAAAATGCGGAGGTTGTGAAACAGGAAAATATAGCGTGAACCAGCGCAAGGCGGACAGCTTTCTCCATCCGCCTTGTACAGGTTCACAATTTGTCCCTTTGAACGAGAACACAATGGGCAGACGGTTTTTTTATATTCACAAAACGCCCCGTTTCCGCTCAGCCGTACGGCTCGCGCAGCGCGGGAGCGTCCGCCGCCCGGGACGGGCCGCGGACAGCGGGCGTCATGGAGACATCCTGCGCGCCCGCCTCCTGCGGTGCGGGCAACGCCTGCATGCGGCAGCCCTGGTTGGCCTTGAGCCGCCCCAAATACCCGCGCTTTTCCTCCTGCGTCATGGCGCCCGGCCTCTCGCCCGGAGGGAACACGGTAAGAAACTTGAGCGCGTGGAGATCGCACGCCACGCGGGTGTTGCTGCTTTCGTCAAAAAGCAGGAAGAAATTTTTTGCCACCTGCAGCAGGACGCCCTCGCGGATATAAAATATGCCGGGCGCGACCAGCAGCTCGCAGACGACGTAGCGGCCGATCATGTTTAAAAGCATTTCCTGGGTGGTGGTATTTGTGTTCATGCCGCCCTGCGCCGGAGCATACGCCTGCGCGGCGCCGCCCGCGCCATAACCCCTTTGTTCCATGGGAAGGCACCCCCGTTCTTTCTGCCGCTACCGCACAAAGCTCCTGTTCACAAAGCCCAGATTATCCCCGTACTCCACGGAGTACCAGTCCCCAAGCTGGCCAAGTATGGTGACCTGCGCGCGGTTGGGTATGCTCCCGATGACGGGCGCGTTCATATTGGGCCCGCTGCGGAGGTTCAGCGTTCCGCTCGTGAGCGTTACGGTGCCCGTGCGCGGCGTGGTCGGCCAGACAAAGGGCGTGTTGAAATACTCCGTAAGCGCCAGCACGATGGTGCGGGCGATCTGGTCCGTATTGTCCACAATCCATTCGGCGTCCTCCTCGTTGTCGTGGTAGGCAAGCTCGATAAACGCCGAAGGCGCCCTGGTCTGCACCACCTCGCCGATGCTTGTGGTGGGAATCGCGCGTACAAGATCGGGATCGGGGTAGATATCCCGGATATTTTCCGCGATGATGTTCGCGACGGTCTGCCCGCGTTCGCTGTTGGGCGCGTAGTAGATGTCCGACCCGCGTACGGTCCCGTAGCGGCCTTCCGGCGCGGCGTTGGAATGCAGCGCAAGGTGCAGGTCGTAATTCCCGGCGTTGGACGCGCGGATGGAGGACCTCGCCGTCATTTCCGGCGTATTGCGCGTAAAACGGATACCGCTCGCACGCAGATACGGCTCCAGCGCATCCGCGAGTACGTTCATATGATATTCCTCGCTGCCGCCTATGACATATTCGTTTGATTCTTGTGTGGAGGGACTCAGATAGATATTCGGCAAAACGCTCACCTCCCGTTGGAATTGCGGCGGGTAGCACGGTAACCTCTCCGCCTCCTTCACTATATGCATGAGCCGCGCATGTTGCGCGCCAAGCTTTCACGAAAAAGTGCCGTCATGCCGTAGCATACTTCTTTTTTCGTTTGGGAAACTAGGAGTAAGTAAGCGCCGGTCCGCCGATTTAATGAAGCTGCCGAATGGACCGGCGGTTACAAGGAGGTATGCCATGCTCATTTTGTTTCTGCGCGCCATCATATTGTATGTGCTGATATTCATGGTGATCCGGCTGATGGGAAAGCGCCAGATCAGCGAGCTGCAGCCGTTTGACCTCGTATTCACGCTTCTCATCGCGGACCTTGCGTCCGACCCGATCGCGGATACGAGCATCCCGCTCGTCTACGGCGTGATCCCCATACTGGCGCTGTTTTTGCTGCAGCAGCTTGCGGCCTGGGGCTCCTTAAAAAGCGAGCGGGTCAGGAAAGTGCTCGCGGGGAAGCCGCAGATCTTGATTTCCAGGGGCAAGGTGCAGGAAGACGTCATGCGAAGCTCGTGCTATTCATTAAGCGACCTGATGGAGCAGCTGCGCAACAAGGACGTGTTCGATATCGGCGACGTCGCGTACGCGATCATAGAAACCGACGGGAGCATGAGCGTGCTGCTAAAAGGCGACCAGCATACGCCGACGCTCAAGGACCTGAACCTGGAGCCGCATTTTGACCGCCTGCCCGAAATGCTGATATTGGACGGCAAGATCCACCACAAGGCGCTCAAGCACTGCAACTGCACGGACAGCTGGCTTGTTGAGCAGCTCAAGGCAATGGACTACGCCGCCCCGGACGAGGTGTTTTTTGCGAGCCTTTCCCCGGACGGCACGCTGCACGCCCAGGGCTATGAGAAGCTGGGCGGCCGGGTCTCTTCCCGCAGGACGGGCGTCAAACTGGGGGAAACGGATGGCTAAGCGCATCGCAAACGTGGTAAGCATCCTGATATTGGCCGCGCTGTTCGTGTTCCCGAGCCGCTATCTCTGTAAGCTTTCCGACGAGATCGTCAACGTTTCGGAAAACACCGTGGACGCCGTCCACCGGGGGGACTGGGAAATGGCGCAGAACAACGTGCAGTGGATGAACGCCCGCTACCGGGAAAGCAAGGATATCTTGCAGCTGTTTTTGCACCATCAGTCCGTAGAGCAGCTGGACTCGGACCTTCGCGCGGCGCTGCAGCTCGTCCGCACCAGGGACAAAGCGCAGACTCTGATGGAGCTGGAGTTCATCATCACCACCGCGAAGCATATGAAATGCATCGAGGGATTCAGCTGGTCGACGCTTCTATAGCATAAACGGTTTGCGTTTTCCGTGCGTTCCGGGGTATGATGGACGTAAAAGCTGCCAAGCAGGGGGAGGAACGCGCATGATGGGCAAAGTGATAGACGCCATGATCGGCTATTACGCGGGGGATATCCTCCGCATCAACCATTTTCTCAAGGTCTACGCGCTCGCGAAAAGCATAGGCGAATGCGAGGGGCTTTCGGAAAACGTGCAGGAGATACTTGAAATCGCCGCCGCCACGCACGACATCGGCATCAAGCCGAGCGAAGAAAAATACGGGGACGCGTCAGGCCCCCACCAGGAGCAGGAGGGCCCGCCCGCGGCGCGCACGCTTTTAGGCGCGCTGGGAATTGAGGAAACGGTGATCGAGCGCGTCTGCTGCCTGATTGGCAGGCACCACACGTATACGAATATCGACGGGCCCGATCATCAGATTTTGATCGAGGCGGATTTTTTGGTAAACCTCCACGAGGGCGGATGCGGTGCGTCCGAGATCCGCTCCGTGCGGGAAAAGCTCTTTCGCACCGCCACCGGCATACGATATCTTGACCGGATGTTTTTATCCAGGATAGATCAATAAAAGCGCCCGTTCCGGGCTGTTTTTTGGCGCCGCAGCAGGTTGAAAAAGGAAACACGAAAAGTTCACGTTCGGTTCATGGGGGGTTCATGAAAAGAAAGTACACTGTACCTGTCACCAAGAAGTTCACTGATGACACCCCCCCAACACACTGGAGCAACCGCCAGTGCCGCCCTCCGGACTTCCCCGCCGGAGGGCATATTTTTATGTAAAAACCGGCGCGCGCCCAAAAATCTCCGGCAGGCAGTGTGCCTTCCCGCGAAGGCCTCCGCGCGGCGTATTGGGGAGTTTAGCAGGCCAATGCCGCCCGATATTTGAGTTGACTTCACGAATGCACTCCAGTATAATGTGTTTGTGTTGCGCAGCCATGCTGCACACACTGCAACTGTACGGCTGTAACGTTGCATCGAGAGGGGAGGGATAAAAAATGGAAATCCGTGTTGGAGAAAACGAGTCTCTTGAGAGTGCTCTCAAACGGTTCAAGCGCAAGTGCGCCCGCTCCGGCGTTTTGGCGGAGGTTCGCAGGCGTGAGCATTACGAAAAGCCCAGCGTGAAGCGGAAAAAGAAAGCGGAAGCTGCAAGGAAGCGTAAATATTGAGTTCTCTTGGCTTACCAAACTTCCCCTATCGCCGTACAGCGCAGTCGTGACACGAGCCACACACACCCGGTTTTGCCGGGTGTTTTTATTTTCAAAAAAGTGGCTGAGCCACTTTTTTGAGGTTTACCGTAAAGGGCCGGCGGGGCAGCCCTTTACGCAAGGTGTCCCATCTGACGCGCGGGTCGCCAGATGGGACGGATTATATGGATGTCCCTTAGTTTTTTACATTGCCGGGCTGGCGGGGCATCCCGCCATGTTGCTTCAGGTTATGGTTTCATTTTGGCGCAGAATTTGTCTTATTCTATGGTTAATTTCGCTCTCATCCCCCTTACCGGTGTTTTTTGGCCTCCATCGCACATATAGTTCAGGGAAGGGGGGTGTGCCCTGTGAGGGACAACTGCCTGTCTTTTACCGACCTCAAATGCAAGGACGTCATCAACGTCTGCGACGGCGCGCGCTTGGGGCGCATATGCGATATCGAGCTGGAGGTCTTCGATTGCAGCGACGTGCGTCTGACCGCCATCGTGCTGCCCGGCCCGGCCCGGTTTTTCGGCATTATCCGCAGCGACGAGGAACTGGTGATCTCCTGCAGGTGCATCAAAAAAATCGGGGACGACGTGATATTGGTGGATCTGCCGGCCAAAGACTAGCAAAATGGCTGTACGGCAGCGGGGAACCTGTGCTATACTCAACTTGAAACTATGCACACGGAGGGACCCGTATGAAGTGCCGGTACTGCGCCTGCCTGGAGAGTAAAGTGATAGACAGCCGCCCCACCGACGATGGCTCCGCCATTCGCCGCCGCCGGGAATGCATGGCTTGCGGAAAACGGTTTACCACGTATGAAAAAATCGAGGAGCTGCCCATTATGGTCATCAAAAAGGATGGCCGCCGGGAGCCCTTCGACAGCGCGAAGATATTGACGGGCATTCGCCGCGCGTGCCAGAAACGGCCCATATCCGCCGCCGCGCAGGACAAGCTGGTGGAGGACGTGGTGCGCGAGGTGTTCAACACCTTGGAGCAGGAAATTCCCACCGCCCGCATCGGCGAGCTTGTGATGCAGCGGCTGAAGGAGCTCGACGAGGTCGCCTACGTGCGCTTTGCATCCGTATACCGGCAGTTTAAGGACATCAACACGTTCATGCAGGAGCTTGAGCTGCTGCTCAGGGAGAAATAGTCTTGAACGATACCGCCGCAACGCTTCTTCACATCAACAGGGGCCACGCATACCATGAGCAAAATGGCATAGGCTTTTTTACGCTGCCCTCGTTCACCCGTACCGGTCTTGTCGGCCACGGCTGCACGGCGCGCAAAGGCGGCGTCAGCCGCCCGCCCTACGATACGCTGAATTTGAGCTTTACGCGCCCCGAAGAACTTCGGGATACCGTCCTCGAAAATTACCGTCTGTTCGCAAAGGCCGCGGGTATCCCCTGGGGAAATATGGTGATGGACAGCTTTGAGCACGGTACGACCGTGCTTGCGGTAGATCGTTCGCATGCGGGTATGGGGTATTTGCGTCCTTCCCTTCCCCCCTGCGACGGCCTTGTGACGGACGACCCGCGCATCGCGCTCATCACCGGCCACGCGGATTGCCTGCCGCTTTACCTTTTTGACCCCGCGCGCGGGTGCATCGGCCTGGCGCATGCGGGCTGGAAGGGCACGCTGGGGAAGATCGGGCTTGTTATGGCCAGATTGATGCAGCAAACATACGGCGCGAACCCGGAAGACATGCTGGCGGGCGTGGGGCCGGGGATCTGCGTAAAATGCTTCGAGGTGGACGAAGAGCTGGGCCTGCGGTTTCAAGCGGGGTTTCCTAATATTCCCTGCGTATTGCCCGGGAAACCCGGGAAGGCGCAGATCGACCTGCCGCTTGCCGCGGCGGCGCAGTTTCTGGAGGCGGGAATACCGCCCGAACATATTTCGCTTATGGACGCCTGCACCTGCGAGGACCCGGAGCGGCTGTATTCCCACCGGCGGGACCGGGGGCGGACGGGCGGCATGGCTGCGTTTTTGCGGCTGAATTCTAATACGGACGACGCGTTTTTGCGGATGCCGCCCAAGGCTTCCGCTGTATAGCGCAAGTAAAAAGGAGAATGAACAGACACATGGATATCGGTATCATCGGCGGGGCGGACGGCCCGACCTCCATATTGGTTTCCGGCCCGAATATCGGGGATATCCTCTTAGGCGCGGCGCTTGTTTTGCTGATTGCCGGGCTCATCGTCTATGCGGTCAAGCGTAAAAAAGCCAAATGACAACCGGCGTTATTTGAAAAGCCCGCGCCCGGCTGCGGGGCAAAAAGGGCAGGTCGGATTTTTGAAGCACTTTTGGACATTTAAAAATGGCGGCCAGTATGGCCGCCATTTTTGCCTATCCTCTGTTATTTACCGCCCAAACCCGTCAGATACCCAAGCACGATCGCCTCGGATTTTTGCGCCGCGAGCGTTACAAACTGCGCGTATTCCATGTGGGAGTCGTCGCCCTCGCTGTCCGATATGGCGCGTACCGCGCAGAACGGGACGCCGTTGATCAGGCATACCTGGCCGATGCTGCCGCCCTCCATGTCGTTCGCGAGGGCGGAAAACCGCGCGCGGATGGCCGCGGCCTCGGCGCGGCTGCCGATAAAGCGGTCCCCCGTGGCGATAATCCCCCTGTGGACGCCGGTATCCGGAAGCGCTTTCGCCGCGCGGTACAATCCGTCCGCAAGAGTGCTTTCGCTTAGGAACTCGATGCGGTTCACGCCGGAAACGAAGCCGACGGGGTCGCCCACGGCCGAGGTATCCACATCGTACTGCACCACGGCGTCCGCGATAACGATATCGCCTATGCCCATACCCTGTTTTAACCCGCCCGCGGCGCCGGTATTGATGATAGCGGCAGGGCGGTACTTTAATATCATGGTCTGCGCGCACATGGCGGCGTTGACCTTCCCCACCCCGCTTTTTGCAAGCACCACGCTCTGCCCGGCGAGCCTGCCGGAATAAAACGCCATGCCGCTGACGAACTCTTCTTTCTCATCCGTCAGCGCCCGCTTCAAATTGTCGGTCTCCACCTGCATGGCACCGATAATGCCGATCAAATCCTGACCCATCCTTAAAACCAAGCCTTATGCCTTCCGTGTTATTCCGGGTAGCGCATGCGCTCCGGCCCGATATCCGTTAAAACCGCAAGATAGTTTTTCGCGTGGTATTTCGCCATGGAAAGATTCATATCCAGATAATTGCCGCAGTCCCGCGCGCTTGCGCCGGGAATCTCGCCCGCAAAGCCTGTGATAAATTCCAGCATGCCTTTTAACAGCCCCAGAATATCCTCCGGTTCCAGTTCGCCTTTTAAAATCAAATAAAACCCCGTGCGGCAGCCCATGGGCCCGAAGTATATGATTTTTTCGCCCCACTGCGCGTGGTTCCTCAGATACGTCGCCCCGAGATGCTCGATTGCGTGTATGGGCGCGGTATCCAGCACCGGCTCCTCGTTGGGCCGGGTAAACCTGAGATCGAACGTGGTCAGCGCGCCGCCGCCCGCCATATCCCTGCGGGATACGTATACCCCGGGCAGCAGCCGCAGATGGTCCACCGTAAAGCTTGCGATTTTTTTCATGCGCAGCCCTCCATTCCCCTTATTGTACCATATCCGCTATGCCTGCGCATTCATCCAGGCGTTCAGTTCCATAACGATGCGGTCCCGTTCCTCCCTGCGGCCGTTTTCGGCGTTGAAGCGTATGCCGGGGCCTATCGTCAACGTGCGCTTGAATTTGTTCGCGTACACCGGGTAAAACGTGGTGCAGCGGCCCGTGCGCTTATAGTATTCCGCGCCGATGGACGCAAAGCCGGAATAAAAATCCGATACGCCCTTTTGCCTGTATTGCTCCTCCCCCGGATTTTCCGGGAACAGCAGGATGTTGTCCTCATATTCCATGGCGTCCACCGTCAGGCGCATGGTGTTGATGACTTCCCGCGCCGTCCCCCTGTATACGGGTATGGGATCGAGCGACTGCAGCACGAACAGCACGACGGGCGCGATCAGGCGCGGCAGCCGCGCGCGCAGCTTCTCAGGCATTATCCGGAATACGTTGTTGACCCCGTTTTTGAGCTGCGCGGCGATGATATCGCGATCCAGCATGCCGGATATGATCCAGGAGCGGAAGTAAAACGGCAGGTGCAGGTTGGTAATGAGCGGCCCGTAAATCTCCAGATGGTTGCCCACAAACACCACTGGCCCGTGCGCCGTATCCACATGCTCCTTTCCGGTTACGCGGCAGGGCATGAGCGGCCGGACAACGGCGCGCAGGATATCGGGCGCCATGCGGCGGGTTTGCTTTACAAGCTTCATGTGCAGGCGGGTTTTGAGCGCGTCGTTCACGTTTCCCGCGCGCTGCTGCGCCCGGTAGTGGGCAAGCTTCTCCGCGTAATCCCGGTTGAGCGGCTGCATCAGCGCATAGAGGAGCGCCGCAACGATCCCCACAATGGGCCAGAACCGCATGGAACCGAACAGGAATTCTATGACGGGCAGCTCATGCCACGGCCCCGCCCTGCCTTCCGAAACGAACGTTACAATGGTAAGCAGGAACACAAAAAGCAGCGTGGAGAGCGTGAGGTTCCATTCCACGACCGCCTGTGTGTTTTCGCGGTAGCCGGACAGCTCCTCCGGCTTCATGTCAAGCTCCAGCACGGCCTGCATATCGTACCCCATGGAAAGTATGATGGAGAGCATGCAAGCTAAGCCCGTCCCCCAAAGCAGGTAGGAAACAATGCGCAAAACGCCGTGAAACCAATCAAGATACCCCCCGGCGATCGCAAGCAGCAGCAGCGCCGCCCCCGCGGCGAATACGGAAGGTTTGTTGATTTTCGTAAAATCCCTGCGGCGCAGCATCTTCCATATAACGAGCGTCAGGCCGCCTACAAGCACAAGCCACACCGTAAGATCCCAAAAAAGCTCGGTTATGCCGCTGCCGGGCAGTATGCGCATGGAGCAGACGTAGGTCAGAAGGGCGAGGTTCAGGGAAGCGACCGCGCTGGACGTCATGCCGTTATAGATGCGGTAGGAAGACACTCCGGACAACCTGTCCGCCCCTTTTGAAAACTGCGCGGCCTTCTGCGGAGGCCCCGCCACCTGGTACGCAAACAGGGCCACGCCCGTCGCCGCGACCATTGCCGCGATCTCAAGGAACGCGTCCGTCGGAATTTCCTTCGCTACCGCGGCCACTGCGCCGGCGCTTAGCACCACATGCGCAGCCAGCAGCAATACGGCGCGCAGCGCGGGCTGTTTTTGCAGCTTCCACGAAATAACGTCGGTCGCGCCCTGGCGGATGAGCAGCAGCGCGATGCAGAAAAGCAGCACGGGAAACTGCGCGTGGCCGGTCACCGCCGGGTACACGAAAAACAGGCTCGCGCACAGCAGCGCCGCAAGCACGAACAGCGCGGCGCCCCGGGCGTGTATGGCCGCGGGCAGCCGCGCGCTGTTGGATTTGCCGAACATCCGGATAAATACCACCAATACCTGCCCCGCAAGATAGAGCGCCGCGCCCAGCACCGTGTTTTTTAAAAGCTGCTCGCTCAGGCAGCTTGCAATGTAAAGATGAAAGGCGTCGGTCAGCTTATGGAACGCAACGCCGCGCAGCGCGCGTACTTGCCCGCCTTCTGAAAACCGCTCAGCCATCGTATTCCTTTGCGCGCTCCTCCCCGCGCAGCACGCGGAGCACGCCTTCGGCCAAGGCCCTGAGCTCGTCTTCCCCCGGATAGACCCGCACTGGCGCGATCAGGCTCACGCGGTTTTTGATGGCCCCGGTAAACCGGTTGCTGTAGGCAAGCCCGCCCGTCAATACGATGGCGTCCACCCTGCCCTCGAGCACGGCGACCATCGCGCCGATCTCCTTGGACACCTGGTAGGCCATGGATTCAAGCACCAGCGCCGCGTAATCGTCCCCCTCCTTGATCAGGCGCTCGCACGCGCGCAGGTCGTTGGTGCCAAGGTACGCGCCCATGCCGCCGCCCCTTGTCACGCGGTCAATGAGCTCCCTTTCCGTATACGCGCCGGAAAAGCACATGCGGATGAGCGGCTCCGCGGGGATGCCGCCGGTACGCTCGGGGCTGTAGGGGCCTTCGCCCGCCAGGCCGTCGTTCACGTCCACGACGCGCCCGTACCGGTGCGCGCCCACCGTGATGCCGCCGCCCATATGCGCGACGATCAGCCTGCAATCCTCATACTCGCGGCCCATTTCCTTTGCGCAGCGCCGCGCCACCGCCTTTTGGTTGAGCGCGTGGAACACGCTGCGCCGCTCGATGCCGGGCATGCCGGTCAGCTTGGCGTACGGGTCCATTTCGTCCACCACCACCGGGTCCACGACATACGCGCTTTTCCCCACCTGCGCGGCAAGCTCCGCCGCCATGATGCCGCCCAGGGAGGACGCGTGGGTGGCGGCCGAGGAGCGGACGAGGTCGTCAAGCATCCGTTTGTTCACGAGGTATACGCCGCTGTCGATCGGCTCCACCAGCCCGCCGCGGCCCACGATGGCGTCGAACATGGAAAGATCGTACCCCATCTGCGCAACCGCGCGCTCGACAAACTGAAGGCGCATATGCTTCTGGTCCACGATGGACGGGAACTTCTCGAGCTCCCCTTTCGTATGCCGCGCGATCTCCTCATGCCGCAGAACTTCGTTTTCAAATATGCCGATTTTGGTGGAGGTGGAACCGGGGTTGATGACAAGCAGGCGGTAAAGCTTCTGTTCACTCATAGGCGTTCTCCTTTTATGCCGCGGCTAATATTCTTTTTCCAGCGTAATCGCGCCCGAGCGGGCGGAATCCACTTCGCCCGCGCCCCTGAGCGCTTCCAAAAACGCGTCGAGCGCCTTGGGGGTTTCGGCAAGCTGCACGAGCAGCGCGCCGTTTTCATTTGAGATCGTCTGGGCCGCGAACCGCCCGATTACCGCCCTTGCTTCGGGCGTGTCCTTTACGCGCGCCACGGCAAGCTCCCGGCAGATGCAGCGCTTTTCATCATACGCGCTTACATGCCGCACGCAGGCCAAGCGGGAAAGCCTTGCGGCAACGCTCGGAAGCGTGGCGTCAAAGCATTGCAGCGCAAGCGTGATGCGCGATATGGAAGGGTCCGCGGTTTCCTCCGCGGAGAGGCTTTTGATGTTCCAGCCCTCCCTGCGGATCTGGGCCGTGATTCTTGTCAGCACGCCAAACTCGTTGTCCGCCGTAAGGGTGAGAATATGCGCTTCTCTTGCGGGCATGTGCCATTCCTCCCTGCATCTTGTTCTATCCATTATACAACATTCCTCCATGCGGAAAGAATATAAAATATCCGTTAAGCACGCCCCGCTTGGTTTGACACAGCATCGGGAATGATAGTACAATCAGTGGAAGAGCCGCCCCGTCATAAGGGGCGCTAAATTGTGAGGAAAACATGAAACGATTTTTTATAGCCGCCCTGTGCGCGCTTATGGCGTTTGGAATATTCGGCTGCGCGAAGGCCCCGGGGGATACGGTGATTGCCGCCGTCAACAAGACGGAGATCAGGCAAAAGGATTTTGAAGCGCCCTTCAACATGTATCTCGCCCAGTACAGCCAGGCGGGGTACGATATGCAAAACGCCGAGAATTTAAAGGCGCTGCAGGACAGCGTGTTTAACGCCCTTGTGCGCACCGAGGTCATCTACCAGCAGGCGGCAGTCCAGGGCTTTGCGCTGAGCGACGAGGAAAAGGCCGGCGTCGCAAAGGAAGCCCAGGCGCAATACGACGCCTTGCTTTCCTCCTATGTGGAGCAGGCCCGGGCAAACGGATCGGACGGTGCCGAGGCTGCAGGAAACAAAAACTTCGAGGCCGCGCTCAAGGCCGAGGGCTTTACGGCGCAATCGTTTTTAAGCGGGCTGGAGCAGGATATGCAAAAATCCGCGCTTGCCGTCAAGCTGGAGGAACAGGTGAAATCCGCCGTGACGCTTACGGAGGAAGACGCCAAAGCCCGCTATGAAACGGAGCTCAGTGAGCAGCGCGCGGCTTATCAAGAGGATCCCTCCGCGTTTGAGACGGCGCAAAGCGCCTACGATGCGGGCACGGGCAGCCTGCCGCTGTATGTGCCCGAAGGGTTCGTGCGCGTCAAGCATATTTTGGTCGAGGACGAGGCCGCCGCGAACGATCTCATCAAGCGCATCGACGCGGGAGAGGATTTTGACGCGCTGATGGCGGAATATGGCACCGACCCCGGCATGCAGGCGGAACCCAATAAGACATTAGGCTACCTGCTGGGCGCAAACACCAGCTTTGTACCGGAGTTTAAGGCCGCGGGCCTGGCGCTTGCAAACGTGGGCGACCATTCCGCGCCCATAAAGAGCCAGTTCGGCTACCATATCATCAAACTGGTGGAACAGCTCCAAAGCGGGGACCGCGCGTTTGAAGACATAAAGGCGGACTATATGCCCCGCGCGCTTCAAATACTTCAGCGGGAAGCATATGAAAAGGAAATAGAGCGCTGGACGGAGGAAGCGGACATCGTCAGCTATATCGGCCGCATCCGCAGCTTAGGCGCCGTCACGCCGGCCCCGTAACCGGCATGCGGGAACTTCAGGCCGGCGTATATAGGCTGTATGATGAAAACTCCGGCAAAAGCTTTGTGGGCTTTAGCCGCAACCTCGCGGGAATCAGAAAACGCCTGCTGTTTGAGCTGAAATTGAACGCCTGCCCGTACACGGAACTGCAGCGGGCGTATGCAAAATACGGCGGGCTTTCCTTTGAAATACTTGAGAACTGCGAGGCCGAAGCGGGCATGACAGACGAAGAACTGGACGCGCATTTATCTGCGCTTATGCTCCGCTACCGGCAAATCCACAACGCAAAGCCGATCCAATGATACTTTTCTCAAATTAAAACGCGGACAAATATTTGTCCGCGGCTAAGGAAAATAGTATCTGCTAATCCGCTTTAGCGGAATGAATGAGATGCGGATTAGTATGACAACCTTTTTGGGACTTCAACATACTTCCCCCCGTGTGCGAATAAGTATTGTAAAAACGCGCAACGGGGGGAATTTTATGTTACACAAAAAACGCTATACGCCGGCGGTACTCGCGTTGTGCTTGCTGCTGGCATTGCTGATGAGCGCTTGCTCGACCGGCGTATTCAACGAGAAAGGGCTGGAGCAGGCCGTGGATTCCGACGCCGGATTCCGCCGGACCGTATTGTATTTCCAAACCGACGACGGGCTGATGGTCCCCGTGATGAAGCTGCTGCCGTGGGAGGAGGGCATTGGCCGCGCCGCGCTCAACCAGCTTGTGGATACGGCGGATAACCAGATTTCCGCAGCCGCGATGGGGCTTAAAAACGTCGTGCCGCAGGGGGTCACGTTCGTGCTTTCCATTTCGGACGACGCCGTGGCCACGCTGAATATCAAGGACCTTCCGGCCCTGGAGAGCGCGGAAGCCGAACAGGCGCTTGTGACCGCCGTAGTCAACACGCTGACGGAGTTCTCGACCATAGACCAGGTGCAGCTGAAGTTTGACGGCAAGATCAAAAGCAAGCTTTCCCACGGCACGCGGGTGAAGGACGCCATGCGCACCCTGCCCCTCAACGAGGAGCCGATGCCCGTGAGCGCCGACGGGGAAAATATGGAATACCGCGTAACGCTGTACTTCCCCAACCAGTCCGGCAGCCTGCATGTGCCCGTCACGCGGCCCGTGGCGCAGGAGCCTGATCTTGAGGTCGCCATGCGGGAGCTTGTGTTCGGCCCTGTGGATACCGCGCTGCGCAATTGCTTCCCCGAGGGCACGCAGGTGCTTTCCGCCTCCGTCGTGGACGATATGGCCACCGTGAACTTCTCCAAGGAATTCGCCGACATTTCCGATACGCCGGACCTTGAGGCGCTTGCGCTGACCTGCATGCAGCTGACCGCAAGGCAGTTCGGGGCAAGCATCGCCTCCCTGCAGGTACAGGTGGACGGCAAGGATTATGACAGCGGCGCGGTGGAAACCATGGCGATTCCCATCTACGATAACGAATACAGGTAATATGGTCAAAAAAGTGGCGTACGCCACTTTTTTGAGTTTTTCCGTGTTGGGCTGACGCAGCAGCCCAACACGCAGGGTGTCCAATCTGGCGCACATATCGTCAGATTGGACAGATTTATATGGATGCTTCCAAGCTTCTTCCTTTCGCAGGGCGGCGGAGCGCCCTGCATGTTGGTGCGATTTTTCTTTCTCGCCCGGAATCGCGGCGGCCCCCCGGCATAAAATCGAGCCGGGGGGCCGCTATCCGCGCTTTTTCTCTTTTTTCTGCCGAAGTGAAGTGATATACTAAGAAAAACCGCGCGGGGAGGTTCGTTTCTTTGTATACATGGGGTAAATGGGATATCCGGTTTATGGACCTGTGCAAGTCCATCGCCAACTGGTCGAGCTGCTACCAGGAAGGGCGCAAGATCGGCGCGATCATCGTAAAGAACAAGCGCATCCTCACCACGGGCTACAACGGCGCCCCGGCGGGCATCAAAAGCTGCGTGGAGCGCGGCGAATGCCTGCGGCGGAAGCTCAACATCCCTTCGGGAACGCGGCACGAGCTGTGCTACGCCATACACGCGGAGCAGAACGCCATCATACAGGCGGCGAAACTGGGCGTTTCCATAGAAGGGGCCACGCTGTACTGCACGCACCAGCCTTGCGTGATCTGCGCAAAAATGATCGTCAACGCGGGCATTTCCCGCGTGGTATACGCGGAAGGCTACCCGGACGCGTTCTCCCTGGAGATATTCGAGCAGGCGAACGTCAGCCTGGAACGCTTTGAAAAGCCGGCGGAAAATTTGGAGCCCGACCCGGCGTAATCCTTATGCATTTGCCGGACGCAGCGCGTTTTCCACCGCTTTTTTAATCATGACGCTGGAGTTGGTGGCGCCGGATACGGTATCCACGGCGAGCGTCTGCTGTTCTATGATCTCCCCGATGACCGCTTCCGCCGGTTTCCCGCGCCCGTTCTCATGCTCAATAAGCGCGATATCCGTCACCGCGCCGCCCCGGACCGTAACGCGCACCTTCACGCGGATAAACGTTTCGTCCGCCGCACCCTCGTACGTCCCATCCGGAATCGTGGAAAAATCGATGTTTTCAATCGTCATTCCCGCCACATGCTTCTGATACTGGTCCACGCGGTCCAGGTAAAACAATACGCCCGCCAATGCGATAAGCAATACGATCCCGGCCGCGATCAGCGGCCATTTTTTCGTTGCTTTCATATGCGGCTACGCTTCCGGAATATCGCCCACGCCCTCGAGCACATACTTGGGGCGGTACGGGAACTTCACCAGCATATCCCGCGAGGTCACGCCGGACAGCACAAGCACCGTATCAATTTCCGCTTCCACGCCGGCCATGATATCCGTATCCATCCGGTCGCCCACGATGGCGGTATCGCCGGGCAGTGTCTGCAGTTGTCTTAACGCATGGCGCATCATAAGCGGGTTGGGCTTGCCCACAAAATAGGCGCTGACTCCCGTGGCAAGTTCGATGGGCGCGATAAGAGCCCGGCAGGCGGGGGCCAGGCCTTGTTCCGTAGGGCCGGTAAGGTCGGAATTGCAGCCAATCAGGCGCGCACCCTTGTTGACAAGGTAAGTAGCGCGTTCGAGCATTTCATAATTGAGGCTGTAGCTTTCACCCACCACCACATAATCCGGGTTGACGCTGTTCATGGTGATGCCCACGTTGTAAAGGGCGTTGATGAGCCCCGGCTGGCCCAGCACGTAGGCGC
>DATMXR010000181.1:0-13724 GCA_035561315.1 Feifaniaceae bacterium | reverse complement strand
CCTTCATGCCCGGCCTGCCGCCTTTTCTTGCGAGTATCAGCGCGAGATAGGGCGGCTTTTTCGCGTTGTAGGCCACAAGCCGCAGGCGCTTTGGCTCCAGTTTGTTCTGCCGCAGCAGGAAAAACGCGTCCGCCAGGCGCCCGGCGGGGTAGCAGATATAAAACTTCCCGCCGTGCTTCAACAGCTTTCCGGCGCAGACGGCGGCGTTTTGCAGCGCATCCAAACCGCCGCGCGCCGCGGCGCGAAGCGCGTCGGGGCTTTGCAGGTCCTTTTCAAAATAGGGCGGGTTGCAGACGATGGCGGTAAACGAATGGCGGCCCAATCTTTCCGGCGCGTCCGCCCAATCCATTTCGTGGACGGGGAACGCAAGCTTGTTGCGGGCCATTGTCATGCGCAGCAATTCGCACAGCGCCGGCTCCCGCTCCAGGCAGGCAAATTTCGCGCCCGTGCGCGCATAAACCAAAAGCGCCACGGCACCGGTGCCCGCGCCAAGGTCTAGCGCGGTATCGTCCGCGGAAAGATCGGAAAAGGAAGAAAGCAGCACGGAATCCTGCGTAAAGCGCGGCAGGTCCCCCCGCTGGTATAGGAATAAGCCTTTGTATTGCAGGTCCTCCAAACGCGGCTCAGCGCCCATACGATCCTCCGTAAGAAAAAAGGCCCGCCATGAAGGCGAACCTCAAAGCCTGTATCAATTTTACAATGCCACCGGCATCCGGCGCAAGGCGCTTATTCGTCCGCAATGGCGGCGGGCGCGGCGCCGGCGCTGGGCGCGGCCGTAACGGAGGCCACGCCCCGTTCCCTGCACACGGCCACCACGCGGGAGCGGGAGGTCCCAAGCTCGCGGTCATAATCCCCCAGGCAGGTGATGAGCGTCATGCGGCTTTCCCCGGAAAGGTCCATCACCGAGGGCGGAATTTCATCCAGCAGGTAGGTATCCAAATTGCTCACATCAAAATACTTGAAGCTTCCGTCGTCGAATTCGATCACGACCTCGTCCCCGGCTTTCATCTCCTTGAGCAGGGAGAACGTGCCAAGCTCTCCCTTCCATTTCACATGGCCGTTCAATATCGCGTTGCCCGGCTCCCCGGGGGAGGGGCCGAACTGGTACCACGCGGAGTCCTTCGCGGAATCGAGCGTGCCCATGGCGTTGTCCTCGTCGACGCCCACCGGGTAAACGTCCGCCTGCCGCTCATACCCCGTAAAGTAGATCCGCACCGGGATTTTCTTGACATACGGCGTGGGGGAGGGGGTGGGCTGCGGCGTGGCCGAGGGCGCAAGCGTCGGCGCGGGCGTCGCCGCCACGGTGGGCGCGGGCGTGGGCGGCGGCACGTAAGGGCCGGGGATCCAGACGTATTCGCGTATAATCATGTAAATGCCGCCCAGCAACAGCGCGGCGATCAGCACATATATGACCGCCCAGAATATTTTGGAGTTCTTCAGGCTCTTCCTGCCGTTTTCGGGTTGGCGCTTGTCTTCCATGTTCGGGTTTCCTCATTCCGCGCGCTTTTCGCGCTTTCCTTGCTCCTATAATATAACACGCGGGATGGGACATGCAACAACCGCCATATTTGTTCACGACTTAGTCACTGGCCCTCCCGCCTTTTCCGGCCGGGGTTTGCTGACGCGCCCATAGGGGGAAAGCACGCCCGCCTCGATCGCCCCCGCCATGACCGCCTGCATGATATCGTCCCGCCAGCGGTAAAGCGTAGGCTCGCTGATATGGAGCTCGTCCAAAAGAAGCTCGCGCCGCGCGCAGCTGTCCGAGGGCGTGTCCCCCGTATCCGCAAAGAATAAAAGCTCCATCAGCTGCGCCTTGTGCGGCGCGTCCCGTTTGAGCATGGCAAGCGCCTCCTCGATGGCCCATACCCAGCCCTGCATCCGCTTGATCTCCTCGTTCGGCTCCAACAGCCGCAGCGCGTCTGCAGCCGTGGGGTCCCCGTACAGCCCCGTCCTTGCCCGCGGCACCAGCGGGCGCGCTTTTAAGCCAAGCTCCTCGTATTCCCCGAGCATACGCTTGGTGTCGTTGTATTGCCGAAGCTGCAGAAATATCAGCTCGCGCATGCGCCTTGTTTTCATCATTGCGTCTTCCTCCTCTAATAGAACATTTGTTCGATTAAGAAGAGTATAGCATGGCCGAAATTGGCACGCAAGGAAAAGTATGCGCTTTCAGATTTTCTAAGAATGGCGCTTAAGAAAATATTCACATATGGACAAGCCGCGGCATGATATAATTTCCATAATCCGCTCGGAAGGGAAAAGGAAGAATGGCCGGGACGTTTTTGGTGTCGCTGTCCGCGGGGCAGGCGATGGATGTGATCAATCAGGCGGTTTTACAAAGCGTAACGGGAGAACTGATCGACTGGTACGAGATCGCCCCCACAAGCGGGGGCAGCTGCATTGTCGCCGTGTTTGAAAAGCATTTTTTGCGCGCGGGGAACCGGCTGACCCTTACGGTGGTGGTGGATGATTTTTTGGGCCACTCCCGCGTGCATACTACAGGCGGAGGCGGCGGCGAAGGGCTGACCCGCTTCGACTGGGGCGCGTCACAGAGCTTTGAGGGCGCGGTTGAACGCGCGCTGCGGCCGTACTTGACGGGGAGGTAACTTTTTAGCCTTCATCCACCGGCTTCCCCCGCCGCCCGTGGTTTTCCCGTATCGTCTTTTCGCCGCCCTGGTCGCTGGGGACGTAATAACGCTTGTCCTTCAGGGAGGGCGGCAGGTAGTCCTGCTCCACATAATGGTTGGGGAAATCATGCGGGTATTTGTAGCCCTTTCCCGCGCCGAGGACCTTCGCGCCCGCGTAGGACGTATCCCGCAAATGGACGGGCACCGGCTCCTCGATCGTAGTCGCCGCGTCCTGCATGGCGCGGTCCACCGCCACGACGATGGCGTTGGATTTCGGGCATTCGCACAGGAATATGATGGCCTGCGCAAGCGGGAGCCGCGCCTCGGGCATGCCGATATGTTCGAGCGCGTTCGCCGCGGAAACGGCCTGCACCATGGCCTGGGGGTTCGCCATGCCGATGTCCTCGCTCGCGTGGGCGATGAGCCGCCTCGCGATGATGCGCGGGTCCATGCCGCCGTAGATCAACCTTGCGAACCAGGCCAGGGCCGCGTCCGCGTCCGAGCCTCTGAGGCTTTTGCAGAAGGCGCTGAGCATGTCGTAAAAGAGCTGCTCGTCCAGCGAAATCACCTTCTGCTGCACGGATTCGGCGGCGATCTCCTGCGTGATATGTACGGCGCCCGCTTCATCCGGCGCCGTGGTCAGCACCGCAAGCTCCAGCGCATTGAGCGCCGCGCGGCAGTCCCCGTTCGCCATGCGGCACAGGTGCTCCATGGCGTCGTCGTCGAGCGTTGCGTTGTAGTTGCCCAGGCCCCGCTCCTTATCCGCAAGCGCCTCCTTTATGGCGCGCTCGATATCTTTTGTATTGAGCGGGTAAAACTGGAACACGCGGCAGCGGCTCACGATCGCGCCCGTCATGCTGATCATGGGGTTTTCGGTGGTGGAGCCGATAAAACGGATGGTGCCTTTTTCCAGCGCGGGCAGTATGCTGTCCGACTGCGCCTTGTTCCAGCGGTGGCATTCGTCCAGCAGCAAATAGGTCGGCTTGCCGTACAGCGAGAGCCGGTTTTCCGCCTCCGCTATGATTTCGCGCACGTCCTTGACGCCCGCGGTCACGGCGTTGAGCTTTTCAAACGCCGCGCCGGTGACGTTCGCGATGATGTTGGCGAGCGTCGTCTTTCCGGAGCCCGGCGGGCCGAAGAATATGCTAGACTGCAGCCGGTCGAGCTCTATGGCGCGGCGAAGCAGCCGCCCCGGCCCCACGATGTGCGCCTGGCCGATAAATTCGTCCAGCGTGCGCGGGCGCATGCGGTCCGCAAGCGGCGCGCCCTGCGCGCGCGTATTGGAAAACAGGTCCTGTTGCATACTGCCACCTCAGCACCAGTATACTCGTAAGAAGGTTTGTTCGCAACCGCCGCCCGATCTGCCGGGCAAACGCCGGATACGGTATGAAACCGTACGATCCGGGCAAGAGATTGTTAAGAACTCGGCAACCGCTTGCAAGACATAATTTGCGCGTGATAGTATAGGTCGAGTTGAAAATAAGAGGTTTGTATGAAGAAGAAGGGCATTTGGAAAAAGATATTGCCGGTGCTGCTGCCCATAGCGGTGCTTGCGGCTATGGCGGCGTTGGACCCAAATACGCGCAACCTCGCGGACGTGGCGGACGATATCGATCCTTGGTGGTTCCTGGCGGCTTTGGGCAGCATGGCGCTCTATTACCTGTTCGATACGCTGATGTTCCACCTCGCAGCAAAATACATGAATTTAAAGCATACGTTCCCTGAAAGCCTGCTCACCACCATGTACGGGCTCTTCTACAGCGCGATTACGCCTTTGCAGGCGGGCGGGCAGCCCATGCAGGTGGTGCAGCTGAAAAAACGGGGCATACCGGTGGGGCTTTCCACCTCCGTACTGGTTTTGAAATTCCTGGCCTACCAGCTCAGCATCACGCTTTTGGGCACGCTGGGCTTCATATTCTTGGGCAAGGACGTGCTTCAGGGCGGCGTCACGATGCTCGTATTCTACATCATCGGCTACCTGTTCTACCTGGGTACGGTGGTGCTGTGCGTCCTGGCGCTTGTCAGGACGGAGTGGCTGTTCCAGGCGGGGGAGAAGCTCATCAATTTCCTGGCAAAAAAGCGCATCCTCAAAAAGCAGGAGAAAATAGACAACGCCCATGCGACCTGGGCGCGCACCATAGCCGATTACGCTAAGGCCGCGAAGTTCGCTTTGGGCGAACGCCTGGGCATGTTCTACATCTGGCTTGCGGGCATGGGCACGGCGGTCTGCTACATGGCGGTGACGTATTTCCTGTACCGCGGCATGGGGCATTCCGAATACGGGCTGTGGTATGTGGTGCTTTTACAGTGCCTCCTTTATATCGCGGTCAGCTTCCTGCCCGTTCCGGGCGGTTCCGTCGCCAGCGAGGGCGGCTTCTACCTAGTGTTTTCCAGGCTGTTTCCCGGCGCTTCCCGCTTCCCGGCGGTACTCTTATGGCGCGGCATCACATATTATCTGACGCTGCTCCTGGGCGTCGTCGCCGTTATGGTGGAAGGCTTCCGCAGCAAAAAACTTCCCCCGGCGGAAGAAATGCAAAATGGACAGGACGCCGTGCAAACGGCGGATACGCTGCCTCCGGCTGGCGGCGGCGCGGAGGAATAGCATGTACGTTGCGGACGGCTGGAAGGACTACGCGCTGCTGGACGCGGGCGGCGGTGAAAAGCTGGAACGCTGGGGGGACGTGACGCTGCTGCGGCCCGACCCGCAGGCGGTCTGGCCCATGGGGGAAATCAAGACCCCGCACGCGCGCTATATCCGCTCCAGCTCCGGCGGCGGCCATTGGGAATACGGGCGGCAGTTTCCGGAAAGCTGGAACATCCGCTATAAGGACCTGACGTTTCTGGTGCGTCCCACCGGCTTCAAGCATACGGGGCTGTTCCCGGAGCAGGCCGTCAACTGGGACTGGATGCGGAGCTTATTAAAAACGCGCCCCGATGCGAAGGTATTGAATCTCTTCGCCTACACCGGGGGCGCTACGTGCGCGTGCGCAATGGAGCAGGCGCAGGTGGTGCATGTGGACGCCGCAAAGGGCATGCTCGCCTGGGCAAAGGACAACCTCGCGGCCTCCGGGTTAAGCGGCGCGCCCGTGCGCTTCCTGGCGGACGACGCCATGAAGTTCGTGCTGCGGGAGCAGCGGCGCGGCAGCCGGTACGACGGCATATTGATGGACCCGCCCAGCTACGGCAGGGGCCCGGACGGCGAGATGTGGAAAATAGAGCAGGACATCTACCCGCTCGTGGAGGCCGCGGCGGCGCTGCTTTCGGACAGGCCGCTGTTTTTCCTCATCAATTCCTATACCACCGGCCTTGCGCCTACGGTCGTTAAAAACGTGCTGGACGTCGCGCTAAAGGGCAAAGGCGCGCAGGTGGAGGCGGCGGAATTGTGCCTGCCCGTGAAGCGGGACAACCTGCTGTTTCCCTGCGGCGCTACCGGGAGGGCGTGGTGGAGTTGACGCCAGAAATTTTATATGAGGACAATCATCTCTTGGTCGTCGTGAAGCCGCCCAACCTGCCCGTCCAGGCGGACAGTTCGGGGGACGACGATCTTCTAAGTATACTCAAACGCTACGTCAAAGAAAAATATGAGAAGCCCGGGGACGCGTACCTGGGCCTTTGCCACCGGCTGGACCGGCCCGTGGGCGGCGTAATGGTATTCGCCCGCACCAGCAAGGCGGCATCGCGGCTTGCGGAGCAGTTCAAGGGCCGCGGCGCGAAAAAGCGCTATGCCGCCGTGGTGGAAGGGAACGCGCCGCAAAGCGGCGCGCTCGTTTCGTATTTGCGGGAGACCGAAGGCGTCAAACGGGTGGAGGCGCTTTCTTCCCCCGCGCCCGGCGCGAAGGAAGCGAAGCTGAGCTTTATAAAGCTTGCGGAACAGGGCGGGTATTCGCTTCTCGACATCGAGCTTCTGACAGGCCGCAAGCACCAGATACGCGCGCAGCTTGCGGCGGCGGGCTACCCCATACGGTCCGATCAGCGCTACCACCCCAGCCCCGCGCGCGGGCAGATCGCGCTTTGGGCCTATGAACTGAGCCTTGAGCACCCCACCCGGAAGGAGCGCATGCGGTTTTTCGCCCCGCCGCGGGGCGAGGCGTTCGTTCCGTTTTCCGATCAGCTTGCGGCGCTGCCCGTGCGGGAGCATTGCAGCGTCATCTACGCGGACGCGCGGCTGCTCGTCGCGGCCAAGCGCGCGGGCGGGGAGGTGACGATGGAGGACGGCGGGGAAAACTCCCTCCAGGCATATTTAACGCCCATATACGGCGAACTTTACCCCGTCCACCGGCTGGACGCCAACACGGAAGGATTGCTGCTGTTTGCGCGGGACGAAGCGGCGCAAACAGCGCTGCTCGCCGCGTTTGCACAAGACCGCATCGAAAAATATTATCAGGCGCTGTTAGTTGGACGGTTAAAAGAAAAAAGCGCCACGCTGGACGCGTGGGCAATCAAGGACGCGAAAAACGCCCGGTTGATGGTGTACGATACACCGGAAAAAGGCGCCGTGCCGATCAAGACGGGCTGCCGGGTGCTGGAGCAGGCGGCGGACAGGACGCTTGTCGAGATCCGGCTCTATACCGGCCGCACGCACCAGATCCGCGCGCATATGGCGCACATCGGCCATCCCGTGCTGGGGGACGACAAATACGGCGATAGGGAAGCCAACAAAGCCGCGGGCCTCCGGCGGCAGGCGCTCGTATCCTGCCGCATCGTGCTGCATGAGCCGGAAGGCTCGGAGCTGCATTATTTGGACGGCAGGGAGTTTCGCTGCCCCTGGGGGCTGAAGCCGAGCGCCGCCAGCGGCGGAGCAAGCGAGGCGGAAGCCCAGTGAATAAGGGAACGCAAGGAAGCGGCTCGTCCGCAACGCAGCGTGACCATTGTGAACTGTGGGATTTTCAATAGACCTATACTGTAGGCTTCTTTTTTGCAGCAGAGGGATGTTTCGTATTACACGATCTCTATATGGCTGCCCGCCACGGTCTTTTTCACATAGATCCGGCTTTCGATCTGGGTCTTCAACTCCTCCACGTGGGAAATGACGCCCACCATGCGCTCGCCGCCCGCCAGCGAGGAGAGTATGCGCACCGCGCGCTCGAGCGCCTCGGCGTCAAGCGAGCCGAAGCCTTCGTCCACAAACATGGCGTCGAGCGCGATGCCGCCCGCGTAGCGCTGCACGGTATCGGAAAGGCCCAGCGCGAGCGCGAGCGCCGCAAGGAAGGACTCCCCGCCCGAAAGCGTAGAAGCCGCGCGCGGCTTGCCGGTGTAATGGTCCAGCACGTCCAATTCAAGCCCCGTCTGCAGCCTAAGGTCGTCCGGCGTTTCCCTGCGCACAAGCTCATACTGCCCGCCCGTCATTTGAAACAGCCGCGCGTTGGCGCTGTAGAGCACCTCGTCCAAATACCGCGCCTGCACGTACCGCTCGAACGTCAGCTTGGGCTTTCCGCGCAGTTCGCCGTTCGCGGTGTCGGACAGCCGCTTCGCCTTTGCGTACGCGGACCAGGATTGCGCCAGCTGCTCCCTGCGCCGGTCCACAAAATCATACAGGGCCTTGTTGTGGCGGATACGCTCCGCCGTTTCGTTATACGCTTCCGCCGCGGCGTCCTTTTCAGCCCGCGCGCTCTCCGTTTCCGCCTGAAGCAGGGAAACGTCGGCCTCTTTTTTGCCCGCCGCCGCCTGCTGCGCCTGGGAAAGCGCGCTTTTTGCGGCTTCCCGCGCTTCCCCGTAGCGGGTCAGGCGTGCGCGCTCCGCTTTCCATTCCTCCGGCGTGCGCAGCAAAGCAAGGTAGGCGTCCTCGTCCGCGAACCCGGCGGACGATATGGCTTCCCGGTAGGCGCGCTTCTTTTCTTCTTCCGCTTCTTCCGCCTCGGGCAGGCGCATCTCTAAAGAGGCGAGCTGCGCCTGCGCGTCGTTTTGCGCGCGCTCCAGGCCTGCGTGCTTTTGCGCGCTTTCTTCCAGCGCAAAAATCAGCTTCTGGAGCGTTTCCCGTTCGGCCGCAAGCGCCCGCTGGGCTTCCGCCCTGCTTTGGTAAGGGAGCCTTTTTTTAAGTGCGTCCAGCTCCGCAGTCTGCTGCACGGCGCGCGTTTCCGCGAGCTTTAGCGCCGTTTCCAGCTCCGAACTCTCCCCGGATAGCCGCTTCTGCGCTTCCAGCGCCGCTGCGCGGCGCTTTTGCAGCGTGTCCCGTTCCGCGAGCGCCTCCTCCGCTTCCTTTACGGCCAGCGTCAGGGCGGCGGCTTCCTGATGCGCCGCGTCCTGCGCCGCGTTTAATGCCGTGCCGATTTCCCGCGGTGGGGGTTCGAACAGCGCGGATACGGCCTGATTGAAGTTCCGCCGCTGCGTTTCCAGCCCGGCGGCGGCTGCCGCCGCGCGGCGGCTCGCGCCCGCGGCCTGGGCGTGCAGCTCTTCATACTTCCATTTTTTATTTTTTACCGTGGCCTCGTCCGGCGCGTCCGGCGGCAGCGCGGCGGGGGACGGGTGTGAAAGCGAGCCGCACACCGGGCAGGGCGCGTTCTCCTGCAGCGTTTCCGCCAATAAACCCGCCTGCGCGCGCAAAAACGCCGTTTCCGCCGCCCGCGCGTCCCGCTCGGCCGTAAGCGAAAGCGCCTCCGCCTCCGCGTATTCCTTCTGAAGCCCGGAAAGTGCCTCTTCCTGCGCCTGTGCTCCCTTTAGCAGGGCCAATGCTGACGCGACGGCGTTTCCCCGCGATACCGCGGCGTTTCGTTTGAGGCGCATGGCGTCGACCGGTATGGTTTCGAGCTTCCGCAGCTCTTCCTGCAGCGCTTCCGCCTGTTCCGTGAGCGAAGCCGCTTCCGTTTTTGCAAGCGTCAGCTTTTTTTGCGTCTCCTCCGCATGCAGCGTTGCGGAAGCTGCGGCCTCCCGCAGCGTCCCCAGCCGGTCGTACTCCGGAAGCTGTTCCTCTATGGCGTGGACGCGCTGCTTAATTGCCTCACGCTCCGGCTCGCGCGCTTTTTCCCGCTCCAGCCGCGCGGCGCTTTCCGCAAGGGGGAGTTCGCGCGCGGCGATCTCCGCCCGCAGCGCTTTTTCCTCCCCCGCGAGCGCATCAAGCGCTTTTTTGCTCTGCGCGTACAGCAGCGCAAGCGGGCGCACCTCCGCGTTCGCACGCTCGCCCTGTAAAAGCAGCTTTTTGTCGGCCTGCATCTGCGGCAAAAGCCGCTCCTGCGCCTCCCATTCGGCCTGCGCGCGTGCAAGCTGCTCCAACAGCCGCGCGTCCTCCGTGGCGGCTGCAAGCGCGATCTGCTTCCCCGAAAGCCGCGCCTCCGCTTCAGAGAGCGCCCGTTTCAATTCCGCTTCCCTGCGTTCATCCAAAGTGAGCAGCTCCAGCAATACGGAAAGGAACCGGCCCGCGTCTTCTGCCTGTATGGTTTCCAGTCTCGCGCAGCGTTCGTCCCCCGCGTCCGCCCGTACGGCGCGCATGGCCTGCTCCATGCCGCGCTTTTGCTCCGCATAGGATGCGTATTCCTTTTGGGCGCGGTCCTTGAGCGCCTTCTGCACGGCGTTATACCGCGCGGTGCCGAACACGTCCCGGAATATCGCCTCCCGCTCCCCGCTTTTTGTAAGCAGCAGCTTGCGGAATTCCCCCTGCGCGATCATGGCGATCTGGGAAAACTGGCTGCGGCTCAAACCGATCAGCTCGCGGAGCGCCAAGTTTACGGCGGTGGGGTTTGCTATGACCTTGCCGTCCGGCAATGTCAGCGCCGCCTTGGGGCCGACGGCGGTCTCCTTTCCCGTGCGGGCGGAAATGCGCTTATAGCCGGGGCTTCTTTTTACGGCGTATGTCTTGCCGCGCAGGGAGAATAAGAATTCCACATAGGTTTCAAGTTCCGGCGGCGCGTACTGGCTGCGAAAGGAATCCGTATCGCGCGTTTCGCCGGAGGCCTCCCCGTAAAGCGCGTAGGAAATGCCGTCGAATATCGTCGTCTTGCCCGCGCCCGTATCCCCGCATACGAGGAACAGGTTGGAAGAAAGCGCAGAAAAATCCACACGCTCGGTACCGGCATAGGGCGCGAACGCGCACATGGTCAATTGGAGCGGCTTCATGCCGTGCCTCCCTCCTCTTCCGTAAACAGCTGCCGGAATAAGCCAAGCTCGTCCGAAGCGATCTCCTCCCCGTTTTGCATCAGGTAAAATTCCATGAACTGCTCGATCGGGTCTTTCGCCGTAATGGGCAGGGGCAGGATATCGGGCGCTGAATATTCAACCCGGTTGGCGTAGTTCAGGTACATCAGGTTGGGGTAGAGTTCCCTTAAGCGCTGCATGGCGTTACTGACTTCCTCCTCGTCGGTCAGCAGCACATGGAGGTAATCCTCGGAGCCTTCGCCCTTCATCAGCTCCGCCATGGAGGCGGTCACTTCCCGCATGGGGTGCAGCGGCGGAACGGGCAGAAGCGTTATATCTGCGCCGCTTTCGCCCAGTTCGACGAGCGCCACGGATTTTTGCTGATTGAGTTCGGAAAACGAATAGCGCAGCGGCGATCCCGCGTAGCGTATAAACTCGCCGCCCGCGCGCTGCGCGCCGTGCAGGTGCCCGAGCGCCACGTAGGAAAACCCTTTCAATACCGAAGCGTCCACGCAATCGAGCCCGCCAATTGAGGCGGTTTCCGAATCCGAGCGCAGAAGCGTTTCGCCCGCGGCGGACACGAACTGGTGGGCCAGAAGCACGCTCCGCACGTTTTCTTCGCGCGAAACCGTGGAAAGCGCCGCGCGCACGGCGTCCTCGTGCGTGTTGATCTCCATATCCAAAAAGAAGGGCCGCACCTCCGGCGGCCTGAGGTACGGGAGCATGTAAAAATCCACCGGGCCGCATGCGTCCTGCAGGCGCACGCGGGGGACGCCGCCCGTGAACGTTCCCGCGATGTACACGCCCGTCTTGTTTAAAATCCGGCTCATGAACTGGAGCCTGTCCGCTGAATCGTGATTTCCCGCAATTAAAAAGACCGCGGTCCCCTGCTGCTGCAGCGCGGTCAAAAAATCGTCGAGCGCCGCAACGGCGGCCTCGGATGGCACGGGCTTGTCGAACACGTCCCCCGCGATGAGCACGGCGTCGGCCGCATATTCCTTCGCGAGCGCCGCGATGGCAAAAAGCGCGTGCCTTTGATCCTCCAGCAGGGAAAAGCCGAACAGCCGCCTGCCGATATGCAGATCGGCGCAATGCAACAGCCTCATATCATTCTCCCGTGACGGCTTGTGTTATTACCCCACCGATGAAATGCTGGACATACCAATTAAATGTAATGTTGTAGGGGTCGCCGCCCTCGGCGTCCCGCGGGACGCCCAAGGGGGCGTCCCCTACAGTCCAATGAGGATAATACCTTTTTACCTTACGCCCTTGCCCACGAAGGAAAGCGAAATCGTGCCCGGCCCGCCGTGCGTGCCGATGACGGCCCCCACCGTATAAATGCGTACGAAAAGCTCCGGAAACCGCTCCTGAATGCTCTTCGCCAGGGCTTTGGCCTCCTCCATACACTCCACCTGCGTGATGTGCACATATTTGTAGGCGCTGTCGATCTTTTCGCACAGGATCTCATACAGCCGCCGGATGGCGCCGCGCCGCCCCTTGATCTTTTCGGGCGTGATTACCTTGCCTTCGCGGTCGATGGACAGCACGGGCTTGATGTGCAGCAGGCTGGCGACCGCCGCCGCCGCGCCCGAAACGCGCCCGCCGCGCCGCGCGTAGGTAAGGTCCGCAAGCGTGAACCATTGCTGGAGGCTGTCCTTTAGCTGTTCCAGTTTTTTATAGCAGGCCTCGAGCGTAATGCCGCTGTTCTTCATCTGCACAGCTTCCTCCAGCAATATGCCTTCGCCGCTGCTCAAAGCGAGCGAGTCGAATACAAGTATCTTCCGCTCCGGATAACGGGACAATAGCTCCAGCCTTGCGATATGCGCGCTGTTTACTGTACCGGAAAGCCCGCTTGACATGCCGATGTAGAGGATATCTTCCTGTGCTTCCAATATGGGCGTCCAGAGCTTTACAAAGTCCGCCTCCGTCACCTGGGAGGTGGTGGCGGCCTTGCCCTCGCGCATGGCCTTCATCAGAGTCTCTATGGTTTCGGGGCGCATATCGTCCAAAAGCTCCGTTTCGCCGATGTGCACGCGCAGCGACGCGAACGCCACGTCAAGCTCCTTCATGCGCTCCGGGGTCAGGTCTACTACGGAATCGGTCGTAATCCTGTACATTTGCTCTCCTTTAATTTTTCTCTTTTGCACGCAAAAGCCGGTTCCCGGCGTGCGGCAACCGGCGCGGATAAACGGTAAGCCGGGTCGGTCAGACGGTGCGCGGCGTGCCCATAAAGAACAGCGCGAGCGTGCCCGGGCCGCTGTGGGAGCCTATGACCGCGCCGACGGAATAGATATTGACCGGCAGATGCGGGTATCCCTCGTGGATGAGCTGCTTTAACTGCACGGCGTCCTCATAGCAGTCCGCTTGGCTGATGTTGATGAACGTCGTCGCCGCCTGGTCGATCTTTTCCACAAGAAGCTCGTAAAGGCGCTTGATGGCGCCGCGCCGGCCCTTGATCTTTTCGCGCGGGATGAGCTTGCCCTCGCTGTTGGTGTCCATGACGGGCTTTATGCTCAAAAGCGAGGCGAACAGCGCGGCGGCTCCGGAAACGCGGCCGCCCCTGCGGAGGTAGACAAGGTCGTCCACCGTAAACCAGTGGTGCACCTTCATCTTAAGGGTCTCAATCTCACGGTACAATTCTTCGAGCCCCATGCCGCTTTGCTTGAGCGCGCCCGCATGCTCCACCAGCATCCCTTCGCCGGAGCTTGCGCACAGCGAATCGATGATGAGTATCTTGCGTTCCGGATATTTCTCCAAAAGCTGCTGCCTTGCAAGCAGGGAGCTGTTGACGGTGCCGGAAAGAGCGCTTGAAAACCCGATATACAGAATGTCCTCGCCGTTTTGCAATATCGGCGTCCACAGATCCACAAAGCTTTCCACCGTCGCCTGGGAAGTGGTGGAAACCTTGCCCTCCCGCATAGCGTCATAGAGCATTTTTGCGGTCTTTTCCGTCATGTCGTCCGTAATGTCCCGGCCTTCCAACAGGAAATGAAGGGCTACATACGGCATGTCCAATTCTTTCAGGCGCGCAGGACT
>DATMXR010000180.1:0-7313 GCA_035561315.1 Feifaniaceae bacterium | reverse complement strand
CGGCGGCGCTTATCAGTATGACCGCCGGGTACATCCAGGGCCAGGCGAGCTCCGGCATCCTCAGATTCATGCCGTACCAGCCCACGATGAGCGTGAGCGGCAGGAATATCGACGTGACGACGGTGAATATCTTCATGATGTTGTTGAGGCTGATATCCACCTCCGCCTGGTAGGATTCGCGCACCTGCGTCACATAATCCCGCAGGTTGAGCGCGCTGTGGTACAGCCTGTCCACCCGCGTGGAATACAGGCGGAAATAGCGCATGGCGTGCTCGTCGTACATGTCGTTTTCGTTTTCTTCCATTTCGTCCAGCGCCGCAAGCAGCTGTTCATAAAAGCGCTTCAGGTCCATCATCCTGCGCCGCAGGCCGATGATCTCGCGCACGCAATCCCGCTTTTTTGTGGTAAGCAGCGCGTTTTCCAGCTCCGCCACCTCCAGCTCTATGCTGTGGTGCAGCTCCACATGGCCGTCGGTCAGCTTTTCGATCAGATTGCACAGCATGCGGGAAAGCGTCGTGCCCTGCGCGGGAACGAAAGAAATCAAAAGCCGCTCCATTTCGGCCGTTTCCTTGCAGAACACAAGCAGCAGCCCTTTGCGGATGCAGGCGCATGCGTGCAGCAGCGTCTTCTTGTGCCTGCCCGCGAACGCGTGCAGCAGAAGATAGCCCGTATCCTCATGCAGCGTGTAGGAGGTGACGGGCTGCTCCCCATACGTGCGCACAAATTCCGCATGAAGCGAAAACCGGGCCGCGGCCTCCGGCAGCTCCGGAAACCCGAACACGCCAAAATAGGATGCGTCCTGCCGCAACGCGCCGTTTTCCTCAGGCTGCGGCCTGCCGTTTTCCAGCCGGTAGAGCATATGTTCCACCTCTTATCAGCTTATGACTGTTTCTGCTGCTTCATCGAAAGCGAGATGCGCTTTTTTGCGGGATCCACGTTTAATACGCGGACCGATACCACATCCCCGACCTTCACGACCTCGGAGGGGTGCTTCACATACCGCTCCGCAAGCTCGGAAATATGCACGAGCCCGTCCTGATGCACGCCGATGTCCACGAACACGCCGAAGTCTATGACGTTTCTTACGGTGCCCGTCAGCTCCATGCCGGGCTTCAAATCGTTCATGTCCAGGATATCCGTGCGCAAAAGCGGCGGGGGCAAGGCGTCCCGGATATCGCGGCCGGGCTTTAACAGTTCCGCCGCCATATCCCGCAATGTCGGCACGCCGACGCCGCATTCAGACGCAAGCTTCTCCTCCCCGATTTCTTTGATGCGGGCGGGGAGCGTTGAAAGCGCGGCTTTTTCGATATCCGAAAGCGAGAAGCCGCATAAGGATAAAAGCTTCTTCGCGGCGTCGTAGCTTTCCGGGTGGACGGCGGTGTTGTCTAAAATATTCTTTCCGCCTATGATGCGCAAAAAGCCCGCGCACTGCTCGTACGCCTTGGGCCCCAGGCGGGGCACTTTTTTGAGTTCCGTGCGGCTGAAAAACCCGCCGTTTTCATCCCGGTAAGAAACTACGTTTTTCGCCGCCGTGGCGCTGAGGCCGGAAATATACCCTAAAAGCGGCGCGGACGCGGTGTTGACGTCCACCCCCACGCTGTTGACGCAATCCTCCACCACGCCGGTCAGCGTTGCGTCCAGACGCGCGGGCGGGAGATCGTGCTGGTACTGCCCCACGCCGATGGATTTCGGGTCGATTTTGACGAGTTCCGCCAGCGGGTCCTGCAAACGCCTCGCGATGGAGACCGCGCTGCGAAGCGATACGTCGTACTGCGGGAATTCCCCCGCCGCCAGCTTGGAGGCCGAATATACGGAAGCGCCCGCCTCGTTGACCACCATGTAGCTGACCTTCGTTGGAAGCTCCGCGATGAGCTCCGCCACGAACAGCTCCGCCTCCTTGGAGGCCGTACCGTTGCCTATGGCGATGATCTCCACGTTGTGCGCGGCGATGAGGCGCTTTAATTCCCTTTTCGCCTCGTCTTTTTTATTCTGCGGGGGCGTGGGATAGATAACGGAGGTATCGAGCGCCTTACCCGTGGCGTCCACCACGGCGATCTTGCAGCCGGTGCGGTAGGCGGGGTCCAACCCTAACGCGACCTTGCCGCGTACGGGCGGCTGGAGCAAGAGGGGCTTTAAATTGAGCGCGAACATGGAGATCGCCTGCTCGGCGGCGCGCTCGGTCAAATCGTTTCTTACCTCCCGCTCGACGGAGGGGAATATGAGGCGGCTCCACGCGTCCTCCGCGGCCTCGCGCACGGCGGAAGAGGTGACGCTGCCTTCTTTCACAAACTGCCGGAACAGTATGGCGCGGGCGCTGTCCTCGTTCACCGCGACGGAGACCTTCAGATACCCTTCCCGCTCCCCTCGGTTCATTGCGAGTATGCGGTGGCTGGGCAGCGTGCGCACGGGCTCGGAAAACGAATAATACAGGCGGTAGACCGAATCCTCTTCCCTGGCGGCGCGGGAAGCAAGCACGCCCTCCCGCATAAAAAGCGCGCGCAGCAGCTTTCTTGAGGCGGCGTCGTCAGAAATGCGCTCAGCCAGGATATCCTTTGCCCCGCCAAGCGCCTCTTCCGCCGTATTTACGCCCTTTTCCGCGTCGATAAACGGGGCGGCAAGCGCAGCGATACCGCCCGCGCGGCGGTCCTGTCTAATCAACAGATCCGCAAGCGGCTCCAGGCCCTTTTCCATGGCGATTGTGGCGCGCGTCCTGCGCTTGGGGCGGTAGGGCCGGTAGAGGTCCTCCGCTTCCGCCAGCGTCGCGGCGCTCTCTATGGCGGCCTTCAATTCGTCCGTCAGCTTGTCCTGCGCCGCGATGCTTTCCGTGATCTCTTTTTTGCGCGCCTCCAGGTTCCTTAAATACATGAGCCGCTCGTGCAGCTCGCGCAGCACCTGGTCGTCGCAGGAGCCCGTCATTTCCTTGCGGTAGCGGGCGATAAAGGGGATGGTGTTTCCGTCGTCGATGAGCGAGAGGATGTTATCTACATGCCTCTGCTCGAGCTTAAATTCCAATGCCAGCGTTTTTGCAATATCCATGTTTGAGCGTTCCTTCAGGTTCTAAAAATACTGTGCGCGTTTGTTCGCGTTTTAATCGGCACATATGGCGGCGGCGTGCGGGAAATTGCGCCACTGCCCGCCCGCAAGCCTGTGGATCTCCTCCGCGGCGAGGAACCATTTTTCCACCGACTCCGTTTCCGGGAAAAATTCCAGGAACTCGTTTTCAAAAAACGTATAAAAGCGGCTGATGTCCGTGCACATGCCGAACGTGGGCAGCTGCCCGGGCTCGATATGGAAGGAGAAGGGCTCCCCTTCCCGCGTGCCGGAGAATGAAAACCCGCCGCGGTCGAGCGTAAGCTTGCCCTCCCCTACGATCAGGGAGGTGGCCTGGTTTTTCAGGTATTCAAATTTCGGCAGCACGCCAAGGCGCACGCGTTCCCGAAGCTGGAACCCTTCTTCCCTGACCGCCCGGTAGATATGCCTGCGCTGCAGGTCGAACCATGCTCTGGGGGTATCGGGGATGACGCAGTCCTCGTCCAGGGGGATCAGCTCGTAATAATCGTTCATTATCGCGCCGTTGCCGCAGCGCGCGCAGGTGATGACGTTTCCTTCCCCGTGCATGCCGAATTCCGCGTTGCACTTTGGGCACCAGAACAAAAGCGTATGGAGGTTGTGGGCCACCCTGCCGCCCGCCTCAAAGGATACGGCCGCCTGCCTGTTCCATTCATAATCGTCATGGTAGAGCGCCTCATCGAGCTTTGCCTGTATTTCGTCCGCGGACAGCTTTTTTATCTCCCCGGGCGACAGGAATTCGGACACCGTCACCTCCACCTTCCCCGGCCGTTCATCCAGGCAGTACTTTGTGTTGGTGAGATAGCCGCCGGAAATTTTCATCATCAGCACCGGCACCTGAAAGTGCTTTAAAAACTTGCCGCTGCCTATGGCGCAGGGCTGGTTCGCGCCGGAGATGGAGCTCATGCCCTCCGGAAACAGCACGACCCGTCCGCCTTTGCCCAAAATGCGCGCCACCTCGCGGATGGTATACGTATCCGGCACAAAATTCTTTTTGGGGATCACCTGCATCAGCCGGAAGATCAGCGCGAGGTGGGAGCGGAAAAACTCGTTGTACCCCGCCACAAAATTGAGCGTATGGGGGTAAAACGCCATGGCGGCGTAAATATAATCGAGCCTTGACGCGTGGTTGGCCACCACGATATACGGCCCCTTATAGCCGTTCAAATCTATTTCGCGCTCTACCGATACGCCGAGCTTCTTTTGAAAAAGCGCGCGCAGCGCCGTAACGAGCACGCGGTAAAGAAGCGCGGGCGGCTGTTTCAGCCTGCGCGCCGACAGCTTTTGCTGCAGGGTCTGTTTTTCCTTCATGTCGCTCCCCCAATTGATCTGAAATGAATACGCTTCCTGCGCGGTTCCGCCGGCTTGTCCGACAGAACGATTGCCGATGCGGTGCATTCCCTTGTCACCCGCAGGTTTTTAAAGAACCCGAAGCGGATGCTGGACGTCCTGCCGACGGACGGATGGCATCCGGCAGAATATCCCCCGTTTCCTGTTTTTTCGCATATATAACAGTTGTATTGTACCCCGCGGCGCGCCGCCGCGCAAGCGGGGCGCTATATCCGCACCGTGGGTTCCATGACGGTGAGCGTATTGTTGACGGTATCCATCTCCACCAGCGCGCCCAGCGGCACCGCGGCCTTGTAAACGCCGTGGCCGGAGGCGAGGTTCGTCATGAGCGGTTTCCCCAGCGGGACGATGACGTCCCGGATCAGGGACTCGTAATCCCTTTCATAGGCGGTCTCGCAATCCGTGCACTCTCCCATCAGGATACCCGCGCAGTCGTCGAATTTGCCCGCGAGCCGCAGGCTGTTGACATAACGGAATATGGTGTTGATCGGCTCGTGCGTATCCTCCAGAAACAGGATGCGCCCGCGCGTGCTGATCTCATAGGGCGTGCCCAAAGTGTCCACAAACGACGTCAAATTGCCGCCCACGATGGTGGACGTCACCCTGCCCGGAATGCGGCTGACGAGCGGCATGCCCGGCGGGTTTTCGATAGGCCTTGGCGCCTGTACGGTGGACGTGGCCGCAAAGAACTGGTTGAAGTTGTAGGCGGGCGTACCGGGCCGAAAATCCAGCAGCATGAGGCTGTGGAACGTGATGAGGTTGCAGAACTGCGTCAGGACGTTGAGCAGCACCGTAATATCGCTGTAGCCCGTAATGATCTTGGGGTTTCTGGTGATGACGGAAAGGTTGAGGTACGGCAATATCCCCGCCACGCCCACGCCGCCCCGCGTGGGGATGATGGCGCGGACCTGCGGGTTTTCAAACATGCTCATCAGATCGGCGGCGCGCTGGTCCTCGGACGCAGCGACATAACCCGCGTACGAATACGCGTAATTGCCGACGATCACATTGAACCCCATGCCCCTGAGCATGATGATGCCGCGGTCTATGGTGGCCGCGTCCTCGGGGCTGCCCAGCGTAACGACGCCTATCGTATCCCCTACGCGCAGTATCGGCGGAGCAATAGCCATGGCGCACCGATCCCCCCATCCCTTTTCTTACAGTATATGGCGGGACGGATACGCTGATGTTATTCGTTTGCATGCGTTTTTGGCAGGACGAAAGGCCGGAGCAAAAAGCTCCGGCCCTGTGTTGTTAATCCGCTTCGGGCGTTTCCCCGGCCTGCGCATCCGGGGGCGGGGAAAACATAGGCTCCGATGAACCGGGCGGCGGCGTGCCCGTGCCTTCCGGGAGCAGCTCGTAAAACGATTCCGGCATCATCTTCTTGTCCACCTGCGCCTGCGTGACATTGCGCATCAGGCAGTAGGCGTACAGAGCATCGGCCAGTTTGAACTGCGCCTGCTCGATCGCCTTTTTATTTAAAGAAGCCGCCGTAAGCTTTTCTATGGCGGCTTCCCCGGCGTTGGCCGGGATGTCGCGCTGGGCGATGCCGAGAAGCTCCGCCATGGCGGCTTCCACCGGCTCCCGCTGCTCCCTCTCCATAAGGGTCAGGGAAATCCCCTTCTCCTGATCCAGCAGATACTGCGCCGCTTCCGCATATTTGAGCGCCGCAAACGCGGCCTTGTCCGCGCGGACATAGTCGAGATCATACCGCGGATTGGTCTTGATTTCTATGCCGTAGATTTCCTTGATCAGCGCTTCGAGTTTATCGTTATCCAGCACGTAGTACGAGGCGTTGTAGACGTTGCTGATGTATTCCCCTTCGAGGGTATGGCGGCGGATATCCTCCATATCGAGCCCCATTGCGAATACCGTCATGGCGGCGATCTGCTGGACATTGAGGTTGGTGTTGACTTTGTCCTCCACGGAGGCGTAAATTTTAGGCAGGTTCACGAGCTGGTTGCGGCTCTTGAGCTGCTCGAATATGGCGAACATCATGCGCTGCTGCCTGTCTGCGCGGCCCACGTCGGTGCTGATGCCCTTGCGCGCGCGCACATAGTCGAGCACCTGCTGCCCGTTCAGGTGCTGCATGCCGGTTTCTAGCACGCGGCCGTTGAGGCGGATCTCCACATCCACGTCATAGTCCACGCCGCCCATCGCGTCCACGATGGCTTTGAGGCCCGTCATGTCCACGCCCGCGTAATAATTGATGGGCACGCCCAAAAGGTTTTCCACCGTCTTCATGGCGTACAGAAAGCCTTCCCCCTCCGCGCTGCCCCCGTGCGCGAACGCCGCGTTGATCTTCCATCTTCCTTTTTTGTTGTAGATGGGTGCGTACGTATCGCGGGGAACGGAAATCAAATCCACCGTGCTCTGCTCAAAGTCCAGCGCCATAAGCATGATGACGTCCGAACGGTAGTTGTTCTCCTTGTCCCGGTAGAGCGCGCTGTCCTCATCCTCGCGCTCAGGGCTTTGATCCCACCCCAGCAGCAGGATATTGACCTTGTTTTTCATAAAACCAAGGTCCGCGTTTACGCGCAGCGCTTCCTCCGGCGAAAGGGTCGGCTCCGGAGTCGGCGCGGACGGCGTATGGCTGGTTTCGGCCGGTATCCGGCTTTCCCGCGGCGGGGGGCTGGGCGTCACAACGGAAGGCGTTTGAAACGCGCTCATCGGGTCCATAAACATGACGTATGCGTACCGTCCCAACGCGAACAGCAGCGCAATGCCCAAGGCAAGCAAAATGATCTTCCAAATACGTTTATTTCTGGTATTGGCGTGGCCGGTGTCCTGCCCTTTCATGCCATACCTCCTTACAAAGCTTTCGCGCAACAGGCTATGCGCGTGTTTCTATAGTATACCACTGCGAAAGCGAAACTTGTCATAGTGCGCGGCGA
>DATMXR010000179.1:0-15799 GCA_035561315.1 Feifaniaceae bacterium | reverse complement strand
AAAGTAATTAGAATTGGAGGGCAAAGCGATGACGCGTAAGATGACGCATAATATGAAAAAAGCCGCATGCTGCCGTTGTACCTGTAGGGCTGCGCTTTGCCGCCCCGCCTGTTCCTGTTGACGCAAATCGTATCCGTTATGGGAGGCCGGATACCTGCGCAAGAGGTATCCGGCCTTTTTTAATCTTTAAAAGAACCGGAGAAGTGCAATGACAAAAAAATTGAAGCAGATTGCCATCTACGGCAAGGGCGGCATCGGAAAATCCACCACCACCTCCAACATCACGGCGGCTTTGGCCGAAATGGGCTACAAGGTCATGCAGTTTGGCTGCGACCCGAAAGCCGACTCCACCAACACGCTGCGCGGCGGCAGTTATATTCCCACGGTGCTCGACCTTTTGCGCGAGCGCGGCAGCTTTGACGTACACGAAGCGATATTCGAAGGGTTTCGCGGCCTGTACTGCGTGGAAGCGGGCGGCCCCGCGCCCGGCGTAGGCTGCGCCGGGCGCGGCATCACCACGGCGGTCTCCCTGTTCAAGCAGCAGCGGATATTCGAAGAGCTGGAGCTTGACTATGTGATATACGACGTATTGGGGGACGTCGTCTGCGGCGGGTTTGCCGTACCCATCCGCGAGGGCATCGCGGAGCATGTGTTTACGGTTTCCTCATCGGATTTCATGTCGATCTACGCGGCAAACAACCTGTTTAAAGGCATACAGAAATATTCCAAGACCGGCGGGGCGCTCTTGGGCGGCGTCATCGCCAACTCCATCAACAACCCGTTCCAGAAAAAGATACTCGACGATTTTGTGACGCGCACAAGCACCCAGGTGCTGCAGTACATTCCGCGCTCGCTTACGGTGACGCAGAGCGAATTGAAGGGCAAGACCACGATCGAGGCGCAGCCGAATTCCGCGCAGGCGGAAATCTACCGTGAGCTTGCACGGCGGATCGACGCGCACACGCAATCCGCCGTCCCTTCCCCGCTGGAGCCGCAGGAACTAAGGGATTGGGCGGACCGGTGGGCGGACCTTCTGGTGCGCATCGAGGCGGGGGAAGTACCAGCGGACGCTTCGGGCATTTAACACTTTTCATTACAAAAAGGGGGATATTCATGGGCGTCAATCTTCAGGCGGCGGAAGTGCAGATACGCGAGCTGCGCTTAGGCTCCATCACGGGGTTTGAGGGACCGGCCTCGGAGCTGGTGCGCTGCGCGCACGCGGGCGGGCTCAGGGACCAGACGCGTTCGTTTTCCCAGTGCATGGGCTGCAGCTCCGGCAACGCCATCTGCCAGCTGTGCATGGTGCGGGACGCCGCGGTGGTCAACCACGCGCCGGTGGGCTGCGCGGGGGATTTTGCAGGGTTCAATTTTGTGTACCGCGTGGGCCAGATGGAGCGGGATCTGCCGCCCGTAAACGGCCGGTTCTTCAACACCAATATCGAGGAAAAGGACACCATATTCGGCGCCGCGGGCAAGCTTGCGGATACCATACGCCTGGCGTATGAGCGCGTGCGCCCCAACGCCATATTCGTCACCACCTCCTGCGCCTCCGGCATCATCGGGGACGATGTGGAAAACGTGGTGAACGAATTGACGGAAGAACTCGGCATCCCCGTCGTCGCCTGCTTCTGCGAAGGATTTAAGTCCAGAATCTGGACGACGGGGTTTGACAGCGCGTACCACGCCATCGCGCGGCGGATCGTGAAGCCCGCCAAGAAGAAAACAAACCGCGTGAACATCATCAACTTCTGGGGCAGCAAGATATTCGACGAGCTTTTAGGCCGCCTGGGCTATGAGGCGGATTATATCGTGCCGTTTTCCACGGTGGAACAGCTGGAGCATATTTCCGAGGCCGCGGCCACCATACAGATCTGCCCGACGCTCGGCACCTATCTTGGCGCGGCGCTGGAGCAGGTGCACGGCGTGCCGGAGATCAAGGCCCCGCCCGCGTACGGCGTCGCGGGAACGGACAACTGGCTCCGCGAGCTTGGCGAGGTGCTCGGCAAAAGCGAGGAAGTGGAAAAAATCATAGCGGAGGAGCACGCGCGCGTACTGCCCAAATTGGAAGAATACCGCAGGCAGCTTTCCGGCAGGACGGCGTACCTGACGGCGGGCGCGGCGCACGGGCATGCGCTGATCGCGGTGCTGCGCGAGCTCGGCATAGAGGTAAAGGGCGCCGCGATATTCCACCACGACCCGCTCTACGATAACGGCGACCCGAAAAGCGACGCGCTTGCACATACGGTCCGTACCTACGGGGACGTGAAAAGCTACAATGTCTGCAACAAGCAGGCGTATGAGTTGGTGAACATACTTTCCCGCGTGAAGCCGGACCTGATGATCGCCCGGCACGGCGGCATGACCATATGGGGCGCGAAGCTGGGCATCCCCACGCTTTTGATAGGCGACGAGCAGTTCGGCTTCGGCTACCAGGGGCTGCTCAATTATGCCGAGCGCATATTGGAGACGCTGGATAACTGTGAGTTCGTCACAAACCTTGCCCGCCACAGCTCCACCCCGTACACAAAGTGGTGGATGGAGCAGGACCCGTACACGTTCCTGGGAGGCAACGCCTATGTCAGCGAGTATTGAGCAGCCGCGCTTTTCCTGCGCGCTCGGCGCGCAGCAGTCCGTCGTCGCCATCCGCCGCGGCGCGCCCATCGTACACGCAGGGCCGGGATGCAGCTATAAAATCCACGGCTTCTTAGGCCAGGGCGAAGGATATGCTGGCGGCAGCACCATCCCCTGCACCAATTTCAGCGAAAACGAAGTGGTATACGGCGGGGAGGACCGGCTGCGCACGGTGATAAAGGGCGCGCTCAAGGTGATTGACGCCGATCTTTACGTGGTGCTCACGGGCTGTACGTCCGATATCGTGGGGGACGACGCGGGCATGGTGGCGTCGGAGTTTGCGGAAAAGGGCGCGCCCATCGTCCATGTGGAGACAGGAGGCTTCAAAAGCAACAATTACGCGGGCCACGAGGACGTGGTCAACGCCATCGTCGATCAGTACAGCGATAAGTTCGCCCGGCCGGATGCGGCCGAGCCGAACCTAGTGAACGTGTTTTCGAGCGTGCCCTACCAGGACCCGTACTGGGAGGGAAATCTCGAGGAGCTCAAGCGCGTGCTCGAAGGCGTCGGCCTGAAGGTCAACATCCTGTTCGGGCAGCATTCGGAGGGGGTAAGCGAATGGCAGTCTATCCCGAACGCCGCGCTCAATATCGTGGCCAATGCGTGGGTGGGCCTTAAAATCGCCAAGCACCTGGAGGAAAAGTATGGCACGCCTTATGTGCATTTCCCCTACCTGCCCATAGGCGGCATCGAGACCAGCGCTTTTTTACGCCAGGTGGCGGAAAAGCTTACGCTTGACACAAAGCGGGTGGACCGCTTTATTGAAAAAGAGGAGGCCCGGTTTTACGCGCATCTGGAGCGCACGGCGGATTTTTTGCTGGAATTCCGCTACGGCCTGCCCCGCAGGTTCCATACGCTGCTGGACGCGGGATATACCTTGGGATTGTCAAGGTTCCTGGTCAATGAGCTCGGCATCCTGCCCGGCCGGCTGTTTATTACGGACGGCACGCCGGAAGCGCACCGGGAAAGCGTGCGCGGAGTACTGCGCAACGTATCCGACCGCCGCAGCGCGGAGGTCACGTTCAGCGCGGACGGCGGCTGGATTCAGGAGCAGATTAGAGCCGGGGAAAACAAGCACCGGGCGCTGATACTGGGCAGCGGCTGGGAGCGCGACTTAGCTACGGAATTAAAGGCCGATCTTCTGATCTTAAGCGTGCCCGTCTCCTATCGCCTGATATTAAGCCGCGGCTATACCGGCTACAGCGGCGGGCTGCGGCTGATAGAGGACATCTACGACCACGCCCTTGACACCTACCGGTAAGGAGGACTGTTTATGCCCCGCCTCGCGTTTGCCAGCAGCACCGGCCTGATGGTGGATGAACATTTCGGCCGCTGCGGGCGGTATGTAATCGTGGATCTGGACGGCAATGAATGGCGCACGGTGGAAACGCGCCTGCTTCCGCCGCCCAACGCGGAGGGGCATGCAAAAAGCGCGTTTGAACGCGCGGCGGACCTGTTATCCGACTGCGACGCGGTATTTGCCGCCAAAATCGGGCCGTATGCGGCGGAAATTTTGATAAACCGCTGCATGCGCGTGTTTGAAGCGCCGTATACGCTGGAAGCAGTGATCGAGAGCGCCGCGAAAACCATCGAATGGTAGCGCTGCCTGCCCGCAGCGCGGCAAAAAGAGCTTTCGGGCATGCCGAAAGCTCTTTTGCTATCAAAATTGCCTCTTAATCGGAAAGCTATATCCCGTTTGCCTCCAGAAAGTCTTTGAGCAGATTCATGCAGACCGTCTTGCGGTATTCGGCGGAGACCCTGCCGCGGATGGGCTTGATCTCCCGCTCGTAGCGATCGAGGTATTCTTCTTTGAGCGCCTTCGCTTCCGCTACGGTTTTTCCCAGGAGCATCGCGTCGATTTCGGGCCGGACAAGCGTTACGTCCATCACCGCGCCAAAGGCCGCGGCGCATGCGCGGATGGCGCCGCCTTCTATTTGCATGACGCCCGCGAACGCCACGCGGGAGATCGCAAGCGCGTTGCGCGCGCCGACCTTTTTGAAATAGTAGTTTTCAAGCCCGTGATTGGGTACGAGTATTTCGGTAAGCAGCTCGTCTGGCTGCAGTACGGTTTTGTTGCGCCCCAAATAAAATTCCCGTATGGGCAATATCCGCTCTCCATATTTGCCGCTTAGCTTTACCTTTGCGTTTGCGGCAAACAGGGCAAGCGCGCCGTCCGCCTTGGGGGAGGCGTTGCAGAGGTTTCCGCCCAGCGTGCCGAGGTTGCGGATGGCGGGGGCCGCGATTTCAGAAACCGCCCGGCGCAAGAGTTCCGGCACAAGCGGGCTTTCGAGTATCTGCGTGTATGTGCAGGCCGCGCCGATGCGCACATGCCCGCCCGATACGGTGATCTGTTTCAATTCAGAAAGCTTATTGAGAAACAGGTAGTTCGCATCCTCGTCCGCATTCAGCATCAGGTCCGTGCCGCCCGCATAGGGGGTCACGGCCTCTTTTGCCCGGAGTTCGAGCGCCTCTTTCAGGGTTGCGGGAGTATATCCGTTTACCATAATCCGTTGCCCTCCTTTGCGGCGATTTTGATCGCTTCCACAATGGCGTTGTACCCCGTGCAGCGGCAGAGGTTGCCGGAGATGCCGTCCCTGATTTCTTCCTCGGTGGGGTTGGGGTTTTTATTCAGGATACATTCGGAGGCGAGCACCATGCCGGGGATACAGAACCCGCATTGCACCGCGCTGACGGAAGCGTATGCGCGGTCCAGCACCTGAAAGCGCTCCGTATTCGCATACCCTTCGATCGTTACGACCTCGCTGCCCGCGACGCTGCCCATGGCCACCATGCAGGAGTTTGCGAGCTGACCGTCAAGTATGACGGAGCACGCGCCGCATTCGCCCTCCTTACAGCCGCACTTGACGCCGGTAAGGCAAAATTCCGAACGCAGGACGTCGAGCAGCCTTTCGCTTGCTTTCGCCTTGGAGGCGACTTCCTGCCCGTTCAACGTAAACCGAATCATATGCGCTTCCCTCCCTGTAAGGCGTTCATGGTATCTTCAATGGAAAACGGAATGTGCGTAAAGTCCTGCCCCAGCGCGCATTCCACGGCTTCGAGGTACGCGGGCGCCGCGCCCACAAGCGGAAGCTCGCCGGCGCCCTTCGCGCCGTACGGCCCGTGCGTGTAGGGGTTGTTCACCAGTTCCACCGCCAGCTTGGGGACGTCCACCGCGGTGGGGATGATATAATCGCTGAAGCTGTTGTTGCGGATGCGGCCGGTGCTGTCGTACGCCATCTGCTCCATGGAGGCGTAGCCCAGGCCCTGCAGGTATCCGCCCTCCATCTGCCCCTTGATGATGTTGAGGTCGATGGGCACGCCCACATCGTAAAGACCGTACGCCCCGAGTATTTTTGTTGTGGCGGTCAGCGTGTCCACCTCCACCTCCACGACATTCGCGGCCCACGAATAGGTGGGGTAAGCGTCGCCGTGGAATGTGGCAAGGTCGAACGGGATCACAAAGTCCGGCTCCACAAAGCGTTCCTCCACCCATTGCTCCTCGCCCGGCTTCCACTCTTTTTTCAGCTTTTCCGCCGCCCGGCGCAGGAGTTCCCCTACCGTCATCAGCGAACGGCTGGCGACCGTGGGGCCGGAATCCGGCACGCGGTCCGTATCCGGATTTTCGATGAGCACATCGTCGAGCGGGATGCCCAACGCCTCCGCGACGACCTTGGAGAACGTGGTCTTTAGCCCCTGGCCGATGTCCGAGTTGCTGGCGAGTATCTCCACCTTGCCGTCCGCCGTTTTATGCAGCTTTGTCACGGCCTTGATATGGTCCCGCTCGCCGCTTCCGGTAAACCCGCACCCATGGAAGAAAAGCGAAAGGCCGATGCCGCGGCGGAAACGCCCCGTCTGGTTTTGATACTCCCTGCGCTTGTTTCGGTAATCGGCAAGCGCATCCAGCCGCCCGATCATTTCCGGAAGCGGTACGGGGAAATGATATTTGCCGGAGGTGGAGGTCGCATCCCCCTGCCTGACGATATGCGCTTCCTTAAACGCAAGCGAATCCAGCCCAATATCCTTCGCGATATGGTCCATCATCATTTCCACCGCGAAGAACGTCTGCGGCGCGCCAAAGCCGCGGTACGCGCCGCAGGGCACGGTGTTGGTCTTCATCGCCTTGCCCTCTACGCGCAGATTGTCTGTTTTGTATACGCCGCTCGAACAAATGAGGCCGCGCTGCAATACCACCGGGGAAAGCGTGGTGTACGCGCCGCTGTTGAAAAGCACCCTGATATCCATGCCCGTTACGCGCCCGTCCTTGACGGATACGCGGTAGGTGCAAACGGAAGGATGCCGCTTGGAGGTGAACGCCATATCCTCCCTGCGGTCAAATACTACCTTGACAGGCTTGCCCGCCTTCTTTGCGGCCACCGCCGCCTGGCAGCCGAGTATGGAGGGGAAATCCTCCTTGCCGCCAAAGCCGCCGCCCGTCACATCCTGTATCACCTGCACGTTTTCCCTTCTGTAATCCATGGCGAGCGCCACAGCCCCATGCACGTAGTACGGGCACTGTATGGACCCGCGCACGGAGATCCGGTCCCCGTGCGGCCATGCGATGATGCCCTGCGGCTCCAGGTACGCCTGCTCCTGGTAGCCGGTTTTGAACGTTTCTTCATAGACGCGGTCCGCTTCCGCAAACGCTTTGTCCACGTCGCCTTTGCCGTAGTTGTAGTGGAAGAACGTCGTATCCGACGTGAGGATGTCGAGCACCGGCTCCTGCTCCTCATACTCCACCGCGATGGCGTTTAGGATGCGCTCCACTTCTTTTTCGTCCGGCCCCACCACCATCAGGATCGGGTCACCGATGTATTCCACCTGGCTTTCCGCAAACACCGGCGTATCGTTCTGCACGATCGCCACGCGGTTCACGCCGGGCACGTCGCGGTAATCCACCGTCAGGTACCCTTCGGGCAGCGGCGGAACAGAAATGGAGACGATCTTCGCCTTCGCCTTGGCGGAATGCAAAAGCCTGCCCGTGAGCATGCCCTCCATTTTGTGATCGTCCACATAGAGCGCGCTGCCGTTCATCTTTGGCGCATGGTCCTTCTTTTTTACGGAGTCGCTGATATTGCTCATACTTTACCTCCTATAGCCTTTATGCCGGGGCAACGCCGGAACGTTCCTTTTCCAGATAATGTTTTAGACGTTCATAGTCCTCCAGGGTATCCGCATCCAATGTGCAGCCGGTATCCGCCACCTCCGCCATGGCGCAGGGAAGCTGCTCCCACACGCCGCGCAGACCCTCATCTCCCGTATATCCAATGATAGCGGGAATGCCCGCGCTTGCAATCAGCGGCGGATGCTTGCGCCTGCCGCCAACGGAGGGGAAAACCACCGTGGCGTCCGTTTCCTCCATTTCTTCCATCCTCCTGTGCAGCGCCGCATAGGTCGCCTGCGCCACCGCGGGCATATCGCCCGGAAGGAGATAAAACGCGTCGCAGGGCGGCAGGGCGGCAAGCCCTTTTTTAACGGAGGCGAGCATATCGGTTACAGCATAGTCCATGTTGCAGGCAAAACCGACACGACCCGTTCCCGCATACGGCCGCAACGCGGCTTCCACCTCCGCCGCGCGGTGCCCGAGCACCACCACGGCGCGGGAAACGCCCGCCTGCAGCATGCTTTCCACGCACAGCGCGATGAGCGGTTTTTGGTTGATCTGCATCAACGGCTTAAAATCGCCCATGCGGCTGGATAATCCCGCAGCCAAAATCAACCCGCCCGTGTTCATTTGGACTCCCCCGTTTTTTTGCCGGGTTTGTAATACGTCTCCTGCAACGGCAGGGAGGTTCTGAATTTTCCGTCCAGCCGGTAATACGCGTGCGAGCATGCGGGCGAGGTGGGAATGAGGCACAGTTCGCCCACGCCTTTTGCGCCATGCGCATAGGGCAGCTTTTCACCGGGGGCCTGCACCAGCTTCACATCGATAGGCGGCGCGTCCGGCGCGCGCATGAGGCCCAGCGTCCCCATCTTCACCTGCGGATATCCGTCCTTGACGGGGTAATCCTCCGTGAGCGCAAAGCCAAGGCCCATGACGATACCGCCCTCGATCTGTCCCTCCACGGACTGGAGGTTGACGGGCGTGCCCACGTCGTAGGCGGCGACGACCTTCTCCACTTTCCCCTTTTCGTCCAGCACCACGACCTGCGCGCCGTAGCTGTAGCTGACATGGCTCACGGGGTTCTTCTTTTGCGTCCCCATCGGGTCGGTGATAGGCACATACTCGCCGTAGAACTCTTCGCCTTCAAGCTCCGAAAGCGTGCGCCCGGCCTTGAGCGCGGCGGCCAGCTGCGCGCCTGCGCGGCGCGCGGCCTCGCCCGTCACCACCGTCTGGCGGCTGGCCGTGCTGGTGCCGCTGTCCGGCGTGCGGACGGTATCCGGCCGCTCATGGTACACAAGCTCGGGGGAAAGGCCGGTTTCCTCGCAAACCATCTGCGTGCACACGGTGGCGATTCCCTGCCCCATGCACGCGGCGCTGGTGCGGATGTGGACGACGCCGTTTTCGATGCTCAACAGGCAGCGCCCGGTATCCCGAATGCCGATGCCCTTGCCGCTGTTTTTGAAGCCGCAGGCAATTCCGGCATAGGGGTGTTTTTCATAAACCTCTTTCACTGCCTCCAGGCATTCCGCCATGGCGCAGTTTTCATCCGCCAGCTGGCCGTTGGGCAATTCCTGGCCGGGCCGGATGGCGTTTTTGTAGCGGATCTCCCAGGGAGAGATGCCGACCATCTCCGAAAGCAGATTGAGGTTGTTTTCGGTAGCGAAGCAGCTTTGGGTCACGCCGAATCCCCGGTAGGCCCCGGCCACCACGTTGTTGGTATATACGCTCATGCCCAGGATATCCACGTTCTGATAATTATAGGGCCCCGCCGCGTGGCTGCAGGCGCGCTGCAGCACCGGCCCGCCGAGGCTCGCGTAGGCGCCGGTGTCCGCGATCAATACCGCTTTCATGGCGGTCAGGTTGCCAAATTCGTCGCAGGCGGTGGTAAATTCCATATCCATGGGGTGCCGCTTGGTGTGGTACAGAAGGCTTTCCTGCCTGCTGAACTTCACCTTTACCGGCGCTTTTACATACCAGGCCATCAGGGCGGCGTGATGCTGCACGCTCATGTCCTCTTTGCCGCCAAAGCCGCCGCCTACGAGCTTACTTTGGCAGTGCACCTTCTCCTCCGGTATTTTGAGCATGGCGGCGATCTCATGCTTTTCATCGTAGACGCTTTGCGCGCCGCTGTAGAGCAGTATGCCGTCCTCCCCTTCGGGCATGGCGATGGCGCATTCCGGCTCCATAAAGGCGTGGTCGTTAAAGGGCGTGTAGTATTTGCGTGTTACGACATACTTGGAAGCTTTGATCGCCGCGTCGGCGTCGCCCCGGCGCAGGATCTCCTTGCGCATGATGTTGCCGCCCGGGTGGATGAGCGGCGCGTCGGCCCGCAGCGCGTCGGTCGGGGAAGTGACCGGCGCCAGCTCGGTATAATCCACCTCGATAAGCGCAAGCACCTCGCCCAGCGCTTCCTGTGTCTTTGTACACACCAGGGCAAGGGCGTCGCCGATATACCGGGTGGTGTCGCCTTCAGCGATCATCACATCCCAGTCGGGGATCATATGGCCGGTTTTGTTGTAGGGAACGTCCTTCGCGGTGAGTATTTTTACGCATGCGGGATGCCGCTCGGCTTTGCCGACGTCGATTTTGTTCACGCGCGCCCGGGGATGTTTGGAGCGCAGGGCCTTGGCGTACAGCATGCCCGGCAGCACGATATCGTCCACAAATTCCCCGGTCCCCAGCACCTTTTCCTTCGCGTCCGGGCGCTTGAAGCGCCGGTTCACGCCCGTGCTTTGCTCCGGCGCGGGAACGGGCAGGTTTTCCCGGAAGAACTCCGCGGCCAGCAGTATGGCGTCCTCGATCTTTTTGTAGCCGGTGCAGCGGCACAAATTGCCGCGTATCGCCTGCTTGACTTCCTCGCGGGTCGGGTTGAGGTTCGTATCCAATAAACATTTGGCCGATAGCACCATGCCGGGGATACAGAAGCCGCACTGCACCGCGCCCGCTTCCGAAAAGCAGTGGACGTATACTTCGCTCTCGCGCCCGGTCAGCCCCTCCACCGTAACGATTTGCTTGCCGGCAAATTTGGAAAGCTTCTGCGTACATGCCTTGATTTTCCTGCCGTCCGCCAAAATGGTGCAGGTCCCGCATACGCCCTCGCTGCATCCGTCCTTGACGGAGGTCAGGCGCAGATCTTCCCGCAGAAACGTCAGCAGGCGCTTATCCTCTTGTGCCGTGATTTCTTTTCCGTTGATGCGGAGTGTAAACATAGAAGCCCTCCTGTTATCAATCATCAAACGGTCCCATAGATATGTTTCCTTATGATGATTATAAAAAGGAGGGCCGATCCTTATCAAATTCTTTGTCAGAAGAACTTGGTTTTGCCGTTACAACAGCTTTGTTTCCCGGAACAGGCTGTCGAATTCCTGCTGCGCGTAAGCGCGCACGTTTTGCTCAAACTGCCCGTAAGCCGTCAAAAACGCTTTCCCCTGCTCGGTCAGCTGCGTGCGCCCGCCCCGGCTCCCGCCGTGCCTGCGGTGGACGACGGGGTAGCCAAGCTCCTGCTCGAGGGCGTTAAGCATTTCCCACGCCTTGCCGTAGGAAAGCGCCATATGGTCGCACGCGCTGCGCACGGACTGCGTATCCTCGATCAAAATCAGGAGAAGCTTTGTCCTTGCGTTAAAGAACAGGGTCTCCCGCTCGATGCTCAAGCGCACCAGCGGATGGAGTATGGCGCGGTTGTGTTCGTCCAGATGCTCGTTGAGCCTGTCCAGATCGTAAACGTTATGCAGTATCCCCTCGTCCTCCACGTTCACCCATCTGCGCCTGCTTTCCAGCGCGGCAAGCGCGCCGCGAAGACCCGCGGGGCCGTTATAGGCGAGCACATCCGGAATGACCTCCTTATGGAGCACCACGGGATGCCCCGCCTTCCCCAGATAGGACGGCGTTACGATGCCGCCTTCCATCTCCATCAGCTTTTTGAGCGTATCCGGAGAGAACATGGGCACGTTGACGGGCGTCACCACCACGCGGTCGCATTTAGGCAGCAGATAGGACAGGCCGATTTTGACGGAGTCGAACAGCTGCGGCTTTTCATAGTTTTCATTGCGCAGGAATATCACGCCCGCGTCCGCAAGCTGGCGTTCGATCTCCTCCGCCGCGTACCCGGTGATGATGACGACGGGAAACACGCCCGCCTGCTGGAATGTCAGCACCACCCGCCGCACGGCGGTGATGGAGCCAAGCTTCAACAGCGGATACGCGTCCCTTTTGCTGGCCGCGGCGATGATGCCGCCTGTCACTGGCTGTTCCTGCATACCTGACCTCGTACAAGAATTTCCGCGGGGCCGCTGTTTATAAGCCCAGCTTCAGATCGTTTTCCTTGATCCACCCCATTCTGCGCAGCGGCAACGCGATGAGCACCGTAAGCACCGCGGGCAATATAAAACAGATCAGCAGCAAGCCCGCCCAATCGAACGCCGTGATCGATGCTTTGGCGCCCGCTGCAATATCGTTGATCCATCCCGTGTACACGCCTATTTGCCCCACCAGGCCGCACGTGCCCATGCCCGAGGCGACCGCCGGCCCGTTCATTTGCAGCCGGAATACTACTGTGGCGATAGGGCCGGTAACGGCGGAAGCCACAGTCGGCGGAATCCATATGCGCGGATTTTTCACGATATTCCCCATCTGCAGCATGGATGTGCCAAGGCCCTGGGCCAACAGCCCGCCCCACCGGTTTTCCCGGAAGCTCATCACCGCAAACCCTACCATCTGCGCGCAGCACCCGGCTACCGCGGCGCCGCCCGCAAGCCCCGTAAGGCCAAGCGACGCGCAGATGGCCGCGCTGCTGATCGGCAGCGTGAGCGCAACGCCCACGATAACGGATACCAGTATTCCCATCAAAAACGGCTGAAGCTCGGTGGCCCACATGATCGAATTGCCGACGGCGCTTGCCGCCGCGCCTATCGCGGGCGCGCACAGCGCGGACAGCAGGACGCCGCTTGCGATGGTAACGCAGGGCGTCACGATAATATCCACTTTGGTCTCTTTGGAAACGGCTTTGCCGCATTCCGCCGCAACAATCGCCACAACCAGCACCGCAAGCGGACCGCCCGCCCCGCCCAGCGTATTCGCCGCCCCGCCGACCGCGACCAAAGAAAACAGAACGAGCGGCGGGCAGTGGAGCGCATACCCGATGGCGACCGCCATCGCCGGGCCGGTAGCCGCCTTTGCAAACGACCCGATGTCCACCAACAGCCGCAGCCCGAGCTGCTCGCCCAGCGTGCTGAATATCGTCCCAATCAGCAAGGAAGCGAACAGCCCCTGCGCCATAGCGCCCAAAGCGTCTATGCCGTACCGTTTTACCGAAAAAACGATATCCTTCCTCTTCAGAAACTCGGCGAATTTACCGTGCGCGGCCGTTTGGTCGCTCATCATTAAGCCCCTCTTTCGTTCCGGCTCCCTTATGGAAGAGGGCGAGCCTTATACAATCTCTTCCACCCAAGTTGTGCCTATTATAGCACAGCGGACAAGATCTGCGCATTCTAATTTCCCGCAACCGGCGTCCCCTTCCCTTCGTTGTAATTCGGAACGCTATACTTTTGTCCGCTTGATATGCCGGAGGCCGTATGGAGGCGGGATCTGTTATCCCGTTTCCATACGGCCTCTTTTAGAGGAGAACACGAAACCGGCTTCGCCTCTATAGCGGAATTGCCGTTCAGCCGCGCGTCAGAACCTGTGGGGGGACGGCCAGCCGGGCAGAAGCGTGGCGTAATAGTATTCGTCGATGCAATCGCCGATACGGTCCAGCAGGAGCGCCGTCGGGTCATTGCGCAGCGCGCCGCTGCGCACCCTTGGATACTGCATGGGCATGTATTGGCTGATGAGGGGGAAAGGCACTTCCGCCGCCGAGAGGTTTTTCAGCAGGCGCGCCGCCGCGGACTCCACCGCCGGATGCGGCAGGTAATAGCGCGCGCGGTCCGAAAGGCTGTACGCGCGGGCAAAGCGGGTGGCGTTGCCGTCCCCATGATAGTGTTTTGTCCAGTTCACGGGGCTTTCCAGCATAGCGTGCTCCAATACCGAACGGAACGCGCTCAAATGCCCGCCCGTGCCCCCAAACAGCTCTTTTTCCATGCATTCAAGCGCAAATAACGCCTCCCGCAGAGCGAATGTGAGAGCGGGCCCCACTTTCAGTATGGCGATGCCGTCTTGCACCATGTCGCGGAGACAGGCGGGCGTCTGATAATCCGTGGAATGCCCCTCAAATACCAGGGGGAGTTCCTTTAGGCAGGCGATAAGTCCTGCGGCCTTGGACCTGTCATACAGGAACACGTCCTTATCCCCGAACTCTACGCCGGGCTGTACGACAAGCCCGACGACGCGCTCCCAGGCGTCCGCAAGCCCCTGTTCCATAAAGGCGGCCCGGAACGCTTCGTAAGCAGCCATGCAGTCCGCCGGGCGGGTGACCGCCGCGGCGTCCTCCGCTTCCTGCGCGCCGCCCGGTATGGGTACCTCGCTCCCGATGACGTATACTGGCGCCGGGCTGCCGGGATCGGCGGCGCTGCGCCTTACATAAGCGTCTTCCGCCGCTTTGCAGAGCCTTGCCCCGCGCGCGGCGATCGCCGCGTCGCTCAGCCGCTCGTCCCTGCTGTCCGAAGCGAGGCGCATGCTGGTATCCAGATGGATCTTTGTAAACCCGGCCTCCACAAAAAGGGAAACCAGCTCCGAAGCGTATGCCATAGCTTCCGCTTCGGGAAGATCCGTCCATGTCAGCGGGCCAAGGTGATCGCCGCCCAGAATGACCCGGTTTTCAGGCAGGCCGTATTCGCGCGCCAATCCCATGACATATGCGTAAAAATCCGCGGGGCGCATGCCGGTATAGCCGCCGAACTGATTGACCTGGTTGGCCGTGGCCTCGATGAGTACGGGGACGTCATGGCGTTTGGCCCGCAGAATGGCGGCGCGGAGCACGTATTCGCTGGCGCTGCAGCAGGAATAGACGCCCGCCGGTATCCCCTGCTTCTGCTGCTGCACGATAGTTTGTAACGGATGCATGGCAACTCTCCTTCTTCCCGCTATGCGGACGGCATAGGGGATACGAATGCGTGGGAAGTCCTAAGAGAACTCAGACAGTCATGGTGCAAAGCTGCATCTTTTTGCGTAGGTACCCCATCAGCGCCGCCTGCACCGCCTCGGGCAGGCGGAAGAAGTCCGCGCCCGGTTCCGCGTAGTATTTCCTGATGGTCTCCGAATAAAGCCAGAAATACTCCGTTCCCACGTTGAACTTGTTGATGCCCTGCCGGAAGGCGATTTGCAGCTGGTCGTCGGGGATTCCGCTGCCGCCGTGAAGGACCAGGGGGACATCGGTGGCCGCATTGATCTCCTGAAGGCGCAGGAGGTCCAGCTTGGGGGTCTCCTTATAAAAACCATGCGCGCTGCCTATGGCCACGGCCACGCTGTCGCACCTGGACTGCTCGCAGAAAGCGGCGGCGACCTCCGGCTTGGTATACATGTCGGTATCGCTTTGATCCGTGACGGTGGAAGCAAAGCCCACCCGGCCCAGCTCCGCCTCGACCTCGGCGCCCAGCTTATGCGCCTGCTCGGCCACCGCGCGGGTATTGACGATATTCTCTTCCACGGGCAGCATGGAACCGTCGTACATCACGGACGTGAAGCCATCCCGAACGGCGCTCAAAATAAAATCCGGGTCCGTACAATGATCCAAATGAAGGCCGACGGGCACCCTGACGTTGCGGGCGATAGCGCCGACGGTTTCCGCAAAGCTCCTGGGGCTGCACCAATTGTTCTTTTGGGTATGTTCCGGATACAGCATGCAAATAACGGGTTTTTTCAGTTCTTCCGCAACGGTGATCGCCGAATATACGGTGTTGTAGTCGGTACAATTGAACGCGATCGCGGACGTCTTGGCCTTATCCGCCATTTTGAGGATTTCGCTGACCTTTACCAGGCTCATTTCTTGTACTCCTTTTTGTCCTGAAAAATTTATTTAATTGCCGTCTGACGGGCAACCATTCACAAAGTCGCTGACGCCTTTAAAAAACAGGGAAACGGATACGGCGCCGGGGTCGGGCACCCCCAGGGTTTTTTCGCGGAAATCCTTGGAGC
>DATMXR010000178.1:0-5758 GCA_035561315.1 Feifaniaceae bacterium | reverse complement strand
GTACTTACAGTATGATTATCGTACTATAAGTTCGATCTTGCAAGTTAAAAGTGCATTAAAAACGCGCCGCTTTCGCGGCGCGCAATGGGTTCCACACATGTTACATTTCCGGGATGTCCCCTACGCCCTCCAGCACGTACTTGGGGCGGTACGGGAACTTCACCAGCATATCCCGCGAGGTCACGCCGGAAAGCACCAATACGGTATCGATCTCCGCTTCCACGCCCGCCATGATGTCCGTATCCATCCGGTCGCCCACGATGGCGGTATCGCCGGGCAGCGTCTGCAGCTTTTTGAGCGCGTGGCGCATCATGAGCGGGTTGGGTTTGCCCACAAAGTAGGCGCTGACCCCGGTCGCAAGCTCGATGGGCGCGATAAGTGCCCGGCAGGCGGGGGCCATGCCCTGCTCCGTGGGGCCGGTGAGATCGGAATTGCAGCCGATCAGGCGCGCGCCCTTGTTGACAAGGTACGTGGCGCGCTCGAGCATTTCGTAATTGAGGCTGTAGCTTTCGCCCACCACCACATAATCCGGGTTGACGCTGTTCATGGTGATTCCAACGTTGTAAAGGGCGTTGATCAGCCCCGGCTGGCCCAGCACGTAGGCGCTGCAATCGGGATACTGGCTGGCTAAAAAGCTCGCGGTGGCAAGCGCGCTTGTGTAAAAGCAATCCGCATCCACCTCTATGCCCAGCCGCGCAAGCTTCTGCTGCAGCTCGCGCGGGGTATAGCCGCTGTTGTTGGTCAGAAACAAAAACTTCTTGTTGTTTCCCTTGAGCCATTCCACAAATTTGGGTACGCCGGGGAGCAGCCTGTCCCCGTGGTAGAGAACGCCGTCCATGTCGCAGATAAACGCCTTTTTGTTACGCAAGATCTCCATGTAATACCCCTTGTATTCTTTTTATTCTACTCGCCTCCAGTATACCGCAACGCTCCGGTATGGGCAAACAGTTTCCCCGCGGACAAACCGCTTCTTAAAAGGATTGTCCCGTTCCCTGTTTCAAACGGGGCGCGGGGCATTATACTTAAGTAGAAAGACCACATTTGAAAGGGGCGGGATTTATGGCATTGTACCAAACCACCGCGCGCTCCGTGAACGGGCGCAACGGCGTCGTCACCGTGGAGAACAGCAAATTGACGTTTGAATTGGCTTCCCCCATCGCAATGGGCGGGAATACCGACGACGCGGTCAACCCGGAACAGCTTTTCGCGGCGGGATACGCCGCATGCTTTGGAGGCGCTTTGCACCATGTGATCCGCGCACGCAAGCTCCGCATCCCCCTGCCGGAAGCCAAGCTGACGGTTGGGCTTGATATCGTGAACGGCGGACATGTTCTTTCCGCTGACATCACCGGTCTCTTTAAGGAACTGGACCAGGCCACGGCGGACGATATCATGCGCGAGGCCCACACCGTCTGCCCTTATTCCAAGGCGACGATGGGCAACATTCCCGTGACGCTAAAGGCGGAAATTTTATAATACGTATTTGACAAGCGGCGCTGCCGTTTTGCAATAAAAAAGGGGTTGCCTCTCCCTCGGTCGGCTTTCAGCCGACAGCTCCCTCGCCAGAGGGAGCCGAGCGGCGCTCCCTATCACGGTAATCAACAACGGAGGCTGTCGCTTTTCCCAGTGCGACAGCCTCTTTCCTATGTTCCGGTTTCTTCTTTTTGCTCTATTCCAGCCGCATCGTCAGCTTGACATGCGTCGTTTCCATGCCCTGTTTCCGGTAAAACGCGTGCGCGCGCTCCCTTACCATATTGCTGGCCGCCTCAAGGCGTATGCAGCCGTTTTCCCCGGCCAGCCGCTTTGCTTCTCCGAGCAGGCGCGCGCCTACGCCGCGGGAGCGGACGTCGGAACGGACGATCAGCTCCATCACTTCCGCTACCCTTCCGCAGCGGCAGAGCTGTTCCTCCATGCGCAGATGCAGAAAGCCTATGATATCGCCCTCTTCCCCGGCCGCCAGGCAGGGCGACATGGGGTTGTGAAGCATGTCCGCGTAGATGCGCCGGAACGCCGCCTCGTCGAGCCGCGCCGCTTCCATGTCGCACATCAGCGCATAGGCGGCGTCAGCGTCCTCCGCGCGGGCAAGACGGATGTCCATAGGGCCTCCCTGCCTCCCGCTTTAGCGGGCAAGCTCCTGTAAGAATTCCTCCGTGGATACTACCCTTGCAAACGATCCGTCCAGCGCCGCCATATACGCGGCGTGGACGGCCTGCGCCGGTACGGTCTTCCCCTTCCAAACAAGGTCTCCCGTGGCGCACGCGTCATGCAGCAGCGTTACCTGGAGCCCGTGATCCCTGGCCGCGCGCACGGAAGTATCCACGCACATATGGGTCATCATACCGCAGACGACAAGTTCCCGTATCCCGCGTTCCTGTAAAGCCTGCAAAAGCCCGGTTTCAAAAAACGCGTTGGGCGCGTGCTTTATGAATACCGGCTCCCCGCCCTGCGGGGCGACCGCTTTGTAAATTTCCATGCCCGGCGTGCCGGGCAAAAAAAACGTGGCCGTATCACCTGTGCTCACATGCTGAACGTGGCAGACGGGCCAGCCGTTTTGCCTGAAACGAAGAAGCGCCCGCGAAGCGGATTGCGCCGCCTGTTCCGGGGCAAACAGCTCGTTTCTGCCGCCGGGAAAATAATCGTTCTGGATATCGATCAACACCAACGCACGTTTCATATACCCTCCAAACAATATGGCTTCGGGCTTACTCCACCCGGTACCCGCAGGGGTCTATATTGAGTAATTTTACCCGCCAGCCGCCGTCGAGCGCCTTTACCCCCGGCCGGACGGCCTCCAAAAAGCCTTCGCCGCCTTTCAGGAAGGAGATCATCGTCGGCCCCGCGCCGGAAAGGCAGGTCGCCATCGCCCCCGCGCCCTGCGCGATGCGCACGATCTCCCGGTACCCCGGCACAAGCGGCATGCGGTAGGGCTGGTGCAGCGCGTCCCGCATGGCGTACTGCAACAGGTCGATCTGCCCGCCCGCGATGGCCGCGGTCAAAAGCGACGCATGCGAAAGGTTGAATACCGCGTCCTTCAACGTGACCATGGCGGGGAGCGCTGCGCGCGCCTTGCGGGTGGAAAGCGAAAACGGCGGGATGAACACGGCGCAGGTTAATTCCTCCGGCGGCGTGAACCGCACGTAGCGCACCTGCTTTTCATCCATGCAGCCCACGGTGAACCCGCCCAAAAGCGCGGGGAGTATATTGTCCGGGTGGCCTTCCTGCTCCGTGCAGAGGTCTATCATTTGCTGCACGGTGAGCGTATGGCCGAGGTATTCGTTCGCCATGACGACGCCCGCCACCGCGCAGGCGGCGGAGCTGCCCATGCCGCGCATGGCGGGAATGCCGTTTTTCTGCGAAAAACGGACGCCCGGGACCGCCCGGTCGTACCTGCGCAGCGTGCCCGCAAACACGCGGTAGACAAGGTTTCGTTCGTCCGAAGGGATCCTTCCGAGATCGGTATTCTGCAAATCGATCGCAAGACCGGTTTGCGTAAACTCAAAGGAAACGGAATTGTAACAGCCCAGCGCGACGCCAAGGCAATCGAACCCCGGGCCAAGGTTGGCGCTTGTGGCCGGAATGGTGATGGTACGCATAGTGCTCCTTCAGTCGTTTATAAAAACGGGGCCGCATGCAAAACGCGCGATACGCGAATGCACACAGCCCCATTGCCGATACGGATTATTCCTCTTCGTCCTCTTCCTTCTTGGCCTGCTCGATGATCTTCTGCGCGATGTTGCCGGGAACGTCCTCATACCGCACGAATTCCATCTTGAAGGAGCCGCGCGCCTGCGTCATGGCGCGAAGGTCGGTGGCGTACTTGAATACTTCGGCAAGAGGCACCTCGGCCACCACTTCCTGGCCGCCCTCCGCGGGGTTCATGCCGATGACGCGGCCGCGGCGGCGGTTCATATCGCCGATGATGTCGCCCATGTATTCATCCGGCACATGCACCTCCACGCGGTAGATCGGCTCGATGAGCGCGGGGCTGGCCTTGACGCACGCGGCCTTATAGGCAAGGCGCGCGGCGGATTTGAACGCGACTTCCTTGGAATCTACGGGGTGATACTTGCCGTCATACAGCGTGGCCTTGACGCCCACCATGGGGTAGCCCGCAAGCACGCCGCGCTGCAAAGCCTCACGCGTGCCCTTTTCTACGGCGGGCACATATTCCCTGGGAACCACGCCGCCGACGATGGCGTTGACGAATTCAAAATCCCCGCCGGGCAGCGGCTCAAAGCGCATCTGCACCACGCCGAACTGGCCGGAACCGCCCGTCTGCTTCTTGTGCTTGCCTTCGGCTTCCGCCGTGCCGCGTATGGTTTCGCGGTAGGGCACCTTCGGGTCCACAAGCTGCGCTTCCACGTTAAACTTGTTCTTGAGTTTGGCGCAGATGACGTCCAGGTGCATTTCGCCCAAGCCGGAAATGAGCACGTCGCCGGTTTCGGCGTTCTTTTCGAGGGACATCGTCGGGTCTTCTTCCTTTAAGCGGTTGAGGCCCGCGATGATCTTATCCTCCTCGCCCTGCTTCTTGGCGGTGACGGCCAGGCTGATGCAGGGCTTCGGGAATTCGATCTGCTCGAACAGCACGGGGGCCGCGGCGTCGCACAGCGTGTCGCCGGTGTTGGTGAACTGCAGCTTCGCCATGGCGCCGATATCGCCCGCCAGGAGTTTCTCCGCGTTGACGAGCTTCTTGCCGCGCATGATGTAGACGGCGCCAGGCTTTTCCGCCTTTTCCGCATTGGAGTTGTAGGCGGAAAGCTCGGCGGAAAGCGAACCGGAGTACACCTTGAATATGGAGATCTTGCCCACGAACGGGTCCGCCACGGTCTTTATGACCTGGGCCGCGAACTTGCCGTCCTGCTTGATTTCCACATCCGCGTTGGTCTTGGCGTTCTTCGCTTTGCGGGCCTTCAATTGATCCGCGGTGGGCATGTAGTATAAAAGATTATCAATAAGCGTCTTTACGCCGATGTTGGGCTGGGCGGCGCAGCAGCACACGGGCGTGACGACGCCTTCTTTTACGCCCGCGCGCAGGCCGGAAACGACCTCTTCCTGCGTAAGCTCCTCGCCTTCGAAGTACTTTTCCATGAGCGTTTCGTCGCCTTCCGCGGCGGCTTCGATCAAAGCTTCGCGGATGGATTCGGCCTCACCTTGCAGCGAAGCGGGAATGGCGGCCTCTTTATCGCCTTTTAAATCAAAAAGCTTTGCCTTCATGGTAACGATATCGACATAGCCCTTGAACGCGCCGCCTTCCACGATGGGAAGCTGTATGGCGACGGCGCTGGGGCCGAACTTTTCGCGTATGGCGGCGTAGACCTTGCCAAAGTTGGCGTTTTCACGGTCCATCTGGTTGACGACGATCATGCGCGCCTTGTTGGACTTCTTGCACATATCGACCGCCTTTTCGGCGCCCACGACAGGACCGGACACCGCGCCCACCACGATCAGGGCGGAATCCGCCAACGTCATGCTCTCGACAACTTCCCCGTAGAAATCAAAAAAGCCCGGCGCGTCGATCACATTGACCTTTACGCCGTTCCATTCAAAGGGCGCAAGCGCTGCGCCTATGGAAACGGTGCGGCGGGTTTCTTCCGGGTCGTAGTCCGTGGTGGTGGTTCCATCCTCCACACGGCCCATACGGTCGAGCAGCCCGGCATTAAAAAGCATGGCCTCGGTCAGCGTGGTCTTTCCCTCGCCGCCATGCCCGAAAATGCCAATGTTGCGGATCTTGTTCGCAGTGTACTCTTTCATGCGTGCA
>DATMXR010000177.1:0-10252 GCA_035561315.1 Feifaniaceae bacterium | reverse complement strand
CCTTACCCCTCGACAATCACCTGACAGGAGCGCATGACGTCGAGCGCCTTTAAGTGCATCTCCGGCGTGGTGCCAGCGCAGCAGGAGGCGTCCACGTATATGGGTGTTTCGGGCAGCGAGGCTTTTAGCAAGAGCGCGTTCGACACCACGCAGATGTCCGTGCAGACGCCGCACAGATGCACCTCGCCGTATTCCCCCGCTTCCACGTGCTTCCCGAGCGCCACGCTCGCAAAGCGGTCCTTCCAGAAGGGCATGTAGGATTTTTCCGCAAGCGCCCGGGATATGGCGGGCGGGAACTCCCACCCTTCGGTATTCACAACGCAGTGGGGAACGGGCAGCAGCCTTCCCTCCTGCGTATCGGGGTAAGAGGCGTCGTGCGTATCCTTTGTGGCGGCGACGTCCCCGTCAAACGCCCGTATCTTTTCCGCCACGCGCTCCACGACGGCCTGCGCTTCCGGCGACCCAAGCGATCCCGTAATGAAATCGTTCTGCATATCGATCACGATCAGTATTTTCTTCATACCGTTCCTCCTGCTCTATCCATCAGCCGATCAGGTACCCCGTCATGGAAAGCGCGCCCAGCACGCGGGAGTCGTTGAACACCCGAACCGGTTCGCCCTCCTCCGCCGCGCCCAGCACATATAAAAGGGGGTCATAGTGCTCCGGCGTGCGGAACGCATGGGTCGCGGAGTCCCCCGCCCGTTCATATGAAATGGCGTCCGAGTGCCGCCACTCCGTCACGGCGCGTTTGATATACCGGTCAAATTCGTCCGCCCAGGGGTAGCCGCCCTCTTCCATGCCCCAGTTGACGCGCGCGAGATTGTGCACCACGTTGCCCGTGCCGAACAGCAGCACGCCCTCTTCACGGAGCGGGGCAAGCGCGCGCCCCATCCGATAGTGCGCTTCGGGTCCCGCGTCCCGGTCTATGCTCAGCTGCACCACGGGAATATCCGCGTCCGGGTACATATGCACAAGCACCGACCATGTGCCGTGGTCGATCCCCCAGCCGTTGTCGATCACGACTTCCTTCGGCAAAAAGGAAACAGCTTCCCGCGCAAGCGCCGGGCTGCCGTTCGGGCGGTACTTTACCTCGTACAGTTCTTTGGGAAAGCCGTACATATCGTAGACCGTTTCCGGCTGTTCACGGTCCGCGGTGCGCGTTCCCCGCGTATACCAGTGCGCGGATACGGAAAGTATGGCCCTGGGGCGGGGTATCACCGCCGCGATTTCCCGCCAGCTTCTTGTAAACGCGTTGTCCTCTATGGCGTTCATAGGGGAACCGTGCCCGGCGAACAGCACCGGCATCCTCCGCTTATTCTGCATCGTTCTCCTCCCCATCCTTCCCCTGCTCTGTAGGCAGCGTTACGGTAAACATGGCGCCCCCGCCGGGCTCGCTCTTTGCCTCGATGCCGCCATGGTGCAGCTCCACAATGGCTTTCGCGATGGCAAGCCCCACGCCGATGCCGCCCGTCCGGCTGCTGCGCGAGGCGTCCGCACGGTAAAACCGCTCGAATATATAGGGGAGGTCCTTCTTCGCAATGCCCTCCCCGGTATCCTCGACCGTTACATACGCTTCGCCGGCCGGTTTCAGCCCGGTGCGTACGGCGACCGACCTTCCCGCGGGCGTATACTTGATACTGTTTGATAAGAGGTTTACGAGCACCTGAAACAGCTTATCCTCATCCGCCTCTATGACGACCGGTTCGCCCGTGACCGCAACGCTCAGTCCCTTTTCCTCTATGGCGCGGCCGAAATTCGCGGCGGCCCTGTTTGCAAGGGCAAATAAATCCACTTTGGAAACCGCCAGGCGCTCCGTGCGGCTCTCCAGCCGCGCAAGCTTTTCAAGCTCCTTCACAAGCCGGCTTAGGCGCGTGACCTCCTCGTGGCAGCTTTCCAGGCGCTTTTGATCGGGCTGCCATACGCCGTCGATCAGCGCCTCCAGGTTGCCCTGCAGCGCGGTCAGCGGCGTGCGCAGCTCATGCGCGACATCCTGCGTGAGCCTGCGCCGGAGCATTTCCTGCTCCTCCAGGGTACCCGAAAGCATGTTGAGGGACTGCACCAGATCGTTGAGTTCCCGCGTATCCGCCCGAACTTCGATTTGCTGATAATTGCCCCCCGCGATGCGTTTTGCGGCGTGAGTGGCCTGCGAAATGGGCCTGCTTAAGCGCCGCGCCATAAAAAAGCCGAGTATGCCCGCCAGCAGCAGGGACAACAGCCCAATCACGACGAGGGCGCGGTTTAAAGTATCGATAAACAGCGTGTCGCTGTCGGTAAAGAAGTACGGGCCGTAGTAGCCGATGGCCACGCTCCCCGCGTTGGCGCTTTCCGCGGCGAGCGGATATTCCTTTTCCTCATACGCGCCCTGGAAATTGGGGTAGCGGCTCTGCATGCTTTCCGCCATGCTCATGAGCATCTGGTTGCACAGGCCGTTGTTGTGCGTCATGGCGTTCCAGAGCGTCCGCCCCTGGGCGTCCTTTACGCGCAGTATCATGCCCTGCTCCAGCGCGCGCATGCCCAGAGTCTCGAGCGACGATACGGAAAAGCCGCCGTTTTTGTATTGCCGCTGCAGGTCCTCTACAACGGACTGGTTGCGCGCTTCCTGCTCGCGCATGACATACTGCACAAACGCGTCCCGCAAAAACAGGTTGGTGAACAGGCTGACCGCGGCGACGAGTATCAGCGCCATCATCGCATAGGAGCGGGAAAGGCGCATGCCCAATGTCTGTTTTTTCAATCATGCCCTCCTATTCCCCGCCGAACGCGTAGCCTATGCCGTGAACGGTTTTGAGGCAGGATGAATTCCGGGACTGCTCGCCCAGCTTGTGGCGGATGTTTTTGATATGCGTATCGATCACGCGGTCGTACCCTTCGTAATCGTCCTCCATGGCGACGGCGATGAGTTCCTCCCGCGTAAACGTCTTGGTCGGATGCTTGGCCATGGTAAAAAGGATATTGAATTCCGTGGGCGTCAGCGGCACGCGCTCGCCGTGCCTGCGCACCTCGTGCCTTGCGCCGTCTATCACTAGCTCCCCGTCTTTAAAACACAGCACGCGGTAGAGCGCCTCGTCGGGCGCCGCGCGCCTTAACACCGCCTCCACCCGCGCCATCAGCTGGCGGGGGCTGAAGGGCTTCATCACATAATCGTCCGCGCCAAGCTGCAAGCCGCCTATGATATCAAGTTCCTCCGCCTTGGCGGTGAGCATGATGACGGGCGTGCGCGCGCGCTTTCTTATAGCGGCGCAGACTTCCTCGCCGCTTTTCTTTGGCAGCATCAAATCGAGTATAACAAGATCGGGCGCATGAAGCTCAAAGAGCCTCAGCGCCTCCTCCCCATCGTATGCCGCAAGCACCGCGTAGCCCGCGTTTTTTAAATATGCGCTTACCACGTCGACGATTTTTTCCTCATCGTCCACAACGAGCACGGTCTTCAAATGCGTTCTCCTTTTGCCCGATATTTCTAAGGTCGGCGGCTGCCCCTGCGTTTATCATATGCTATTTCCAGTTTTCAAACAACACCGAGGCGTCGTTCAAATAACTCGCGCTGATGATAAGGCTGCCGTCCTGCTCTTTGCGTTCCTCTTCCGTGATGGGAACGGGGTTGCAGCCGCCGCGGGTCACGGCGATATCATCAAACCCGAACGTATTGCCGCAGTTCTGGCAGACAAGGGTATCCCCTTCCACTTTATAATACGCTTTGCCCGAGCCGTAACAAACCTGGCAGGTGTTGAACGCCGTGCGGACGGAACCGTCCGACGCGGTCAGGGCGATGATCTCCATATCCTTTCCGTCCGCGCTGTAGGCGAAAAACTGCGGTTCGTCCGTCAGATCGGATACGGGGATCACAAGGCCGTCGCCCGCCGCCCCGGCCTCCGCCGCGGGCGCGGGTTCCGTAGCGGGCGCGGGTTCTGCGGAAACGGGGGGTTCAGCTTTCGCGCCGCACCCCGCGAGCAGCGTCAGCGCAAAAAGCGCGGCCAAAGCGATTGTGATAGAACGTTTGAAATTATTCTGCATCATGCTTCCTCCTTAAGCGGCGCTGCGTACGCCGGCTTTAAAAAAATGCTACCAGCGCGATGTGTAGAAAGTATGAAGCTTCTTTTCAAGGCCACAGGCTTGCAAATATTCCCCATCATTCGGCAAAGAATTGTGTTTCCCGGTTGCGCATGCTATACTCATGCACGATGAGGAGAAACGTAACATGCGCGACGCAAGCTTTTACATGCTGTCCTTTTCCTCCGCACATCACGCGCTGCAGGCGGAGCAGTATTTGAAACCCAAAGTCCCCGTGTGCACAATGCCCACGCTGCGGGCGGTCTCAAAGAGCTGCGGGATTTCGCTGCGCATTGGGGAAGACGGGCGCGGGGCGCTCAAAGCCGCCCTGCTGCAGGGCTTCCCCGTGCCGCGGGACCGCTTCCGCGTTTTTTATGTGAAGGACTCGCTTCCCGCGGAAATTTCCCCGCAGGAGCTGTGACGCGATATCAACAGAGGACGAATATGCTGCATTCTTTTTCACGGACGGAACTGCTGCTGGGCAAGGCGGCAATGGATCAATTATCAAACGCGCATGTCGCGGTATTCGGCATAGGCGGCGTGGGCGCGTTCGCCGCGGAGGCCTTGGCCAGAAGCGGCGTGGGCGCGATCTCGCTGTTTGACGACGACCGCATATGTTTGACGAACATCAACCGGCAGCTGATCGCCTTAAGGAGCACGGTGGGCAAAAAAAAGGTGGACGTCATGCGCGAGCGCATCCTCGACATCAACCCCAAGTGCCTGGTGGAAGCCAACGAATGCTTTTACGGCAAGGAAAACGCGGATGAGTATGACCTTTCCCGCTATACGTATATCATAGACGCCATCGATACCGTTTCCTCCAAGCTGCTGCTGGTAGAGCGGGCGTATCATGCGAACGTGCCCATCATCAGCTGTATGGGTGCGGGCAACAAACTGGACCCCACGCGTTTCGAGGTAACGGACATTTACAAGACGTCCGTCTGCCCGCTTGCGCGCGTCATGCGCAAGGAGCTGCGCGCGCGCAACATCCCCGCGCTCAAGGTGGTGTACTCCAAAGAGGAAGCCATTGCGCCCATAGAGGATGAAAGCATCAGCTGCAAGACGCACTGCATCTGCCCGCCGGATACGAAACGGAAATGCACCATCCGCCGTCAGGTGCCGGGCAGCGCGGCGTTCGTACCCTCCGTGGCGGGGCTGATACTCGCCGGAGAGGCCGTAAAAGACATCGCGGCGAAAGCATAAGGGGGATCTATGCGAATACGGGACGCACGCGAAAGTGATCTTTCCGCCCTGAAGGCCATCATGAACCATTACCGGCAGAACACCCATTACAATTGGGACAAAACGCCCCTGACCGACGGCGACATGCAAGGTTGGCTGCGCGAGCATACAGCGTTTCCCTACGCCGCGCTTGTGGCGGAGGAGAACGGGGAGATCATGGGCTACGCCTCCCTGTCCGCCTTCCGCCCGCATACCGGCTACCGCTACACCGCGGAAAACAGCGTGTACGCCGCCCCCGGCCGGGAAGGCAGCGGCGCTGGCCGGGCGCTCCTTTCCGCTTTATTGGAGCGCGCGAAGGAAAACGGGCTGCGCGTAATCACCGCCTGGATCGACGCGGAAAACGTCCGCTCCATCCTGTTCCATGAGCGCCGCGGGTTTTCCCGGATCGGCACCATGCGCGGCGCGGGCACGCTGGAAGGGCGGAGGCGGGACGTCGTCATATTGCAGTATGACATTCCCAGCGCCCCATAGGCTGTACACTTCAGATATAAATTGCTATAATACCGGTATGAAAACCGGAAATCCTAAAAGTTCGGAGGACATGCTTAACCCCATGCAAAAACGAGTAGCGGCCATACACGACATCTCCTGCTTCGGCAAATGTTCCCTAACCGTGGCGCTCCCCATACTTTCCGCCGCGGGCATCGAAACAAGCGTTATCCCCACCGCGGTATTGTCCACGCACACGGGCGGCTTTACCGGCTTTACCTACCGCGACCTGACGGAGGATATCCTGCCCGTGGTCTCCCACTGGCAGACATTGCCCATCACGTTCGACGCGCTCTATACCGGGTTTTTGGGCTCGTTCGAGCAGATCGACCTGATGCTGGACGTGTTCCGCCGCCTGAAAACGAAGGATACGCTCGTACTGGTGGACCCCGTTATGGCGGACCACGGCGAGCTTTATAAAATATTTCCGAAAAACTTCCCGGAGGGCATGAGAAAGCTGTGCGCCGCGGCGGACTGCATCGTGCCCAACATGACGGAAGCGGCGCTGCTCTTAGGGGAACCCTACCAGGAAGGCCCGTATACGGAAGAATACGTTACGCATCTGATCAAGCGGCTTTCCGATCTGGGGCCAAAGCGCGTGGTGCTCACAGGCGTTTATTTTGAAAGCACGCGCCTTGGCGCCGCGGCCTACGACGCGCGCACGGGGCAGATTGACTTCCTTTCCGGCGGGCGGATAGAGGGCATGTACCACGGCACGGGCGACGTGTTTGCGAGCGCGCTGTTGAGCGGGATGCTGCACGGCATGGCTCTTGCGGACGCCGCGCAGCTTGCGGTGGATTTTACGGTGGGCAGCATTGCGCGCACCAGGGCGGCGAATACGGATATCCGGTTCGGCGTGAATTTTGAAGAAGGCATCCCGATGCTGATCGATCGGCTCGGGCTGAACTAGCGTTTTTCATTTCAGTTTACAGAAAGGAAGCCTAAAGATATGTCTTATATCCCCACCACGGAACAGGCGGAAGCGCTGCTAAAAGAGTACAACAAGGACCCGTTCCACCTGCAGCACGCCGCCATCGTCTCCGGCGTCATGCGCTATTTCGCCCGCGAATACGACCCGGAGCGCGAGGAATTCTGGGCGGTCGTGGGCCTGCTGCACGACCTGGATTTTGAGCTTTACCCGGAAGCGCACTGCGTCAAGGGGCAGGAACTCATGCGGGAACATGACCTCGACGAGGGTATCATCCGCGCCACGGCCAGCCACGGCTACGCGATCACCGTGGACATCAGGCCGGAGCATATCATGGAAAAGATCCTCTACGCGACGGACGAGCTTACGGGGCTTATCGGCGCCGCGGCGCTGATGCGGCCTTCTAAAAGCGTATCCGACATGGAACTGAAATCCGTTAAGAAAAAGTATAAGACGCCCGCGTTTGCCGCGGGCTGTTCGCGCGAGGTCATAGCCCGGGGCGCCGGCATGTTAGGCTGGGAGCTCGATACGCTGCTGGAGCGCACGCTTGCGGCTATGCAGAGCCTGGTGGGCACACTGCCGGTATAACCCAACGTTTACGCCCTAAAAAACGCAGTCACGCGGGAGAATATTCTCCCGCGTGTTTTTGAACGCTCAAAACTGTGATAGGGGGCTATGCCTTTACCACCTTCATCGCCCGCATGGCGTTGAAAATCGCAATGACCGTGACGCCCACATCTCCAAACACCGCCTCCCACATGGTGGCCATGCCCAAAGCGGATAAGCCGAGCAATACGACCTTTACGCCCATGGCGAACAGGATGTTCTGCCACACGATGGCCCTTGTCTTGCGGGCAACCCGGATCGCGGATACGATTTTTGAGGGCTCGTCGGTCATCAGCACGATGTCGGCCGCTTCTATCGCCGCATCCGAGCCCAAAGCGCCCATCGCGATGCCGATATCCGCCCTTGCGAGCACGGGCGCGTCGTTGATGCCGTCGCCGACAAACACAAGCTTGCCCTTGGATTTCTTCCGCTTTTCCAATTGTTCAAGCTGTTCCACCTTCTGGTGGGGCAGCAGCTCCGTATACACCGCATCCAGCCCGATCTCACGCGCGATGCTTTCCCCGACCGCCCTGCTGTCCCCTGTGAGCATGGCCGTATTGTTTACGCCAAGCGCCTTTAAGTCCCTTATCGCCTTCTTGCTGTCGGGTTTCAACTCATCCGAAATCACGATATGGCCCGCGTAAACGCCGTCTACCGCCAGATACACGATGCTGCCCAAGGCGTCCGCCTTTTGCCACGCGATTCCCGCCGCATCCATCAGCTTGCCGTTGCCCGCCAATACCGTACTGCCGTCCACATTCACGCGGACTCCCTGGCCCGGGATTTCCTCCTGCTCCGCGAGCCGCTGCGCGTCGACCGGCTGCCCGTACGCCTTTTGGATGGAAAGCGCAATGGGGTGGTTGGAAAAGCTCTCGGCATGCGCGGCCCAGGAAAGCAGTTCCCGCTCCGAGAAGCCGTTGGCGCCGATTGCCTGCGTCACTTTGAAGATGCCCTTTGTCAGCGTGCCCGTTTTATCGAACACGATCGTATCCACATGGGTGAGCGCCTCCAGGTAATTGCTTCCCTTGATTAAGATGCCGTTCCTGGACGCGCCGCCGATGCCGCCGAAAAAGCTCAGGGGAATGGAAATCACCAGCGCGCAGGGGCAGGAGACCACCAAAAACGCCAGCGCCCGGTAGAGCCAATCCGAAAAAACCGCGCCGGGAACAACCAGCGGAGGAATTACCGCAAGCGCTACTGCGGCAAACACGACGACCGGCGTATAGTACCGCGCAAATTTCGTAATAAAGTTCTCCGTGGGGGCTTTCTTGCTGCTTGCGTTCTGCACAAGGTCCAGTATTTTTGAGATGGTCGATTCGCCGAATTCTTTGGAAACCTCAATGGTCAGGACGCCGTTCTTGTTGATGGAGCCGGACAGCACCTCGCTGCCGGGCCCCACGTCGCGGGGCAGGGCTTCTCCGGTCAGCGCGGAAGTATCAAGAGCCGAAGCTCCTTCCATGACCCTGCCGTCTAAAGGCACCTTCTCTCCCGGCTTTACAACGATCACGTCGCCGATGCCGACTTCCTCCGGCGTGACCTTGTGCAATTCATTCCCGACTTTCAGGTTGGCAAAGTCCGGCCGGATATCCATCAGCGCGGAGATGGATTTGCGGGAACGGCTGACGGCAAGCCGCTGGAACGCCTCGCCGACCTGGTAAAAGAGCATGACGGCAACGCCCTCCGGATATTCGCCTATGGCGAAGGCGCCGATAGTGGCGATGCTCATCAGGAAGTTTTCATCGAACACCTGACCTTTTGAAATGTTTTTGAGCGCCCGGAAAACCACCTCGCCGCCTATGAGCAGGTAGCTCAATAAGAATACGATCAGCTCTCCCGGCCGGCCGAACTCAAACGCAATGCCCGCGGCAAACAGCGCGGCGCCGACGGAAAGGGCGATGCGGTAAGCCCATTTCCTGAAAGTGCCGGGGGGTTCCTCCGCCGGTTTTTGATCCGTATACGAAATTGTAACGGCGGGCTCGATATCCAGCGCGATCTGCGACGCCTGGCGGATGATGGAGGGCAGGTTCTTTTTATCCGCCGCCTCGATGGTCAGCCTTTGGGAAACGAAATCGAGGCTGGCGGATTTCACGCCCGCAATGCGGCCGACCTGCGCCTCGATCTTCTGCGCGCAGTCGCCGCAGGACAGTCCCAGCAGGTAGAGCGTCTTCTTTCCCGGCTGGACGGCTTCCTTTTCGTTCATGACGATATCGGAATCGTGCCGCTTTACGATGGCGCCGGCCTGGGCAACGAGGCTGCCGGCTTTCGTATCGTCCGCAATCTCCATGGTAAGGGTCTTTGACACGAAATCCACCGAAGCGGCGGAAACGCCCTCCAGCTTGCCGATGTCGCGTTCGATTTTGGCGGCGCAGTTGCCGCAGCAAAGCCCTTCCAACAGGAATTCCTTTTTCGCTTCCATATGTCGCCTTCTCCCGTTCTAAAATTTTACCGATTGAATAATTGAGTTATCATTCAACCGTTTGGGTAAAAATAAATGGCCTTCCGTCCCCATATTTTACTTTTCGCAAACATGGAGCAGTCCCTGGTCGAATATCGTCTTTACATGGTCGTCCGCAAGGGAGTAATAGACGACTTTCCCGTCCCTTCGGTGACTCACCAGCTTGGACTGCTTGAGCACCCTGAGCTGATGGGAGATCGCGGATTTCGTCATGCCCAGAAGCACGGCGATATCGCAGACGCACATCTCGGCGCGGAACAGGGCGCAAAGGATTTTGACCCGCGTCGAATCGCCGAACACCTTGAACAGATCCGCAAGGTCTATGAGATTGTCTTCATCCGGCATATGCTCCCGGACATCGTTGACAACGTCTTCGTGTATGGTGTTGCAGTCGCACCGGTCGATATCCGAAAAATATGGGGTCATACGGACTCTCCTTTAAGTTGAATAGTTGAGTATTCCTTCAACTATATTCAGTATATGCT